>SFEL01000053.1 GCA_004557245.1 Clostridiales bacterium
GCTGGAGCTGGCCCGTGAAAAGGGCGTTCTGGAGTTTAAGGACGTGCCGGAGAGCGGCCTGGAGAAGCTGAAAAAGGCGTCTCTCGGCAAGAAGCGCACCGGCGTCCGGAACCTACGCCAGCTTACCGGCAGTGACAGTGATCTGGGCTATCTGAACCCCAGCAAGGCACTGTTTCAGGATCTGTAAACTGTGTCTTTGAAAACCGACGAAGCCACCATGGGTGTTTTACACCCATGGTGGCTTCAGGCTGTCGAGAAACCCGGTTGCGCAATTAGGCGGCAACCGGGTTTTCAGCACATATTCGGGAAAATAGAATCGAAAATAGGAAATGGGCAGAGTCATTCCATTTCCACCTTGCCATTTTTTTGAGGTTCATGGCAGCAAATTTAAGCTTCACCCATTTTGTTACTTGGGCCAAGCCTCTGTACTGTGTATAACGCATCGCGTGTTTTTCTTTTGCATCTGCAAAGACTCGTTCAATCGTTTCTTTGCGGCGCTTATAAAGCGTCTGGTACTCGGGTACATATCGGGCGTCGTCCGCCAGATCCTCATAGTCCTTCCAGATATGCCGCTGCACCATCTTTACGCAGTCTTTGGAGCGGGTACAAAGTTCTCTGGTTGGACATTCTGCGCAGATAATTGGATCACTCTTGTATTCCCGGTATCCATCCCGGTTCGTGGTGCTGTATTTCAGTATCTGGTATTCGGGGCAAATGATGCAATCGTAGAATTCATCATAGACGTATTTCCACCACTCGTGTCCGCCCTTCATCGTTTGAGGACGCTTATAAGCTGTGGAGAGAACTCTGCCATCACCAAATACTTTCTTGCAAATATGCGGAGTCTTGTAAGCGGAATCTGCAACAATGGTCTCTGCTTCAGGGAATGCCTTCGTTACCTTGTCGTATACCTCGTCAAAGGCTACACTGTCATGAACATTGCCGGGAGTCACTACTGTTTCCAGTACAAAACCATGGCTGTCGCAGGCAGTATGGGCTTCGTAAGCGAACTGCCGCTTGTGGTCTCCCTTTACGAACAGGCCGCTGTCCGGGTCGGTTCTGCTCTTTGTCACAGTGCGGGTCTTCTCTTTCTTCCTGCGGGCCAGTTTCTTCTTGGAAGTGTTGTCTTTTCGCTTCTTAGGTGCTGTCGGCGGCTCATCGTCATCATCGTCAAACGGCTTCTTGCCGTGAGCTTCTCTGTCCGCATTGACCTCCGCCATCAGCTCCTTCGCATAGTGCTTGGACGCCACAGGCACCTGCTCTTTTATCTGCTTCTTCGTATTGGCATTTGCCTTGATATGGGTGCCGTCTATGAACACTGCTTTCGGGGACAGATATCCTGCTTCCGCTACTTCTTCCAGTATCCAGCCAAAGATCTGGTTCACTGTATCCTCTGTAAACCGATGACGGAAATTATAACTCACTGTGGAAAAATGCGGCGTTTCCTCCTGCAGCGTATATCCCAGGAACCAGCGGTATGCCACATTCAAGCCAACTTCTTCCGCTGTTCTCCGCAGGGATGGCAGTCCGTACAGATGCTGGATCAGAACCATCTTGAACAGTACCACTGGGTCCACGCTGGGCCGTCCGTTATCTTCGCTGTACAGCAGTTCCACCATTTCGTAGAGTCGGTTAAAATCTACCGCCGCATCTATTTTCCGCAGCAGATGATCTTTCGGCACCAAACTTTCTGTATCCACGATTTCTACGATTCCACGATCCAGCTTCCCTCGTTCAAGCATCTTTCATCACCCATGCTTATTTTACCATATAAATGCGAAAAAGCCCAGCTATGCTCGACTTTTTCGACAGCCTGAGCGCCGCTGCCTATGGCAGCGGCGCTCCTTTTTCCCTTCACTCCGCCCGCAGCGTCTCCCGGATGGCGCTGTCGAAATAGGCCACCGGATTCTGGGCCTGGCCGTCCTGCCGGACCTCAAAGTGGAGATGGGGGCCGGTGGACATCCCCGTGGAGCCCACGGCGGCGATCCGCTCCCCGGCCTTGACGGTATCCCCCTCCGCCGCGCCGATGTGCAGGCATTGGCCGTACAGCGTGGTCAGGCCGCCGCCGTGGTCCACCACCAGATAGTTCCCCCGCTCCGCGCTGTACCCCGCCTCGGCAACGGTGCCGTCCGCTGCCGCCAGAACGGGCGTCCC
>SFEL01000054.1 GCA_004557245.1 Clostridiales bacterium
GTTCATCGATGGACAGCACCTTGAAAACAGAATGACCGTCCGAAAAGGAATACCCCGGCTGGGGAAGCACCGCAAGGAACCGGACTTCGAGACAAAATGGGGCTGTTGACAAAGCCCACTTAGCGCCGGAAATATGATATAATGAGAAAAAGAGCGGGGAGGGGGATGGGAATGCAACTGAAACTGCACATGGTAACGATAGAAGATTTGGTCCCAGAGGGACATTTTTTGAGAAAACTGGAAGCCAGGCTGGACTTGTCCTTCGTCCGTGAAGAAACAGCCCATCTGTACAACCACAGGCATGGCCGCCCGGCAATTGACCCTGTTGTGCTGGTAAAATATCTGCTGGTAGGATACCTGTACGGGATCCCATCGGAACGGCAGATCGAGCAGCGTATCCAGACGGATGTGGCCCTGCGGTGGTATCTGGGTCTGGATCTGTTTGACCGGGCACCGGACCACAGCACCATCTCTCAACTGCGCCGTCGCAAGCCTTCTTTCCGCAAGGTTTTCCGTCGGCTGTTTGAGGAAGTGGTGCGTCAGTGCATCGAGAAAGGTCTGGTCAGCGGGCGGCTGGCAGCCACCGACTCTACCCATGTAAAGGCCAATGCCTCCCGGGCGTCGGAGCATCTGGTGGAGATGCCGGAGGAACCAGGCGCATACTGGGAACGGCTGGACAGCTACGAGGAAGAAGGACTGCAGGCACTGGAGAAAAGGACTGGACACCGCCGGAAGAAGCGGACAAAGCAGATCAAGCGGGACAGCCGCCGAAGCCACAAGCGAGTGAGCCGGACTGATCCGGAGGCAGGCCACATGAAACGGCCGGGGAAACCGGAGGGCCAGTATTACCTGAGCCACCAGACCTTGGACACGGACCACGGTGTGATCCTGGGCGTGACAGTGACACCGGGAGATGTACATGACTCCGTACCATACCTGGACCATCTGGAGCAGATCCATCGGGATGTTCTCCCCATTCAGGCGGCCACAGCGGACGCTGCTTATGATTTTCCTCTGGCTCATCGTGTGCTGGAGGAGCAGGGAATCTCTTTTTATGTCAGGCCGCAGCCTTCTGCTGATAGGACCAAGGCGGAATTCAAACGGGATGCCTTTTCTTATGATGCGGAGAAAGATGTTTATCAATGCCCCAATGGGAAAGAGCTTCGCGTGAAGGGGCTGTACCGCAGCGCCAGCGGTGTGTACTGGGAGTATTGGGCGGACCGCAGAGACTGCCGGAGCTGTCCTTCCCGGGAGAAATGTTTGAGCGAAAATGATAAACGTGGTGCGCGAAGGCTGCTGGACACCTATTTCCGTCCCACGGTCCGGCGGCATCTTGCCCGGCAAAACGAGCCGGACTATCTGGAAGCGCTGCGCAAGCGGCAGATCTGGTGTGAGGGAACCTTTGCCGCCCAAAAGTGGGGACATAACTTAACACGCGTCTTACGACGGGGTTTAGAGGCAGCGGAGGACCACTGCCTCCTCTCGGCGACCGCTTTGAACTTAAAAAGGATGATAAGATGTATGGGATGACGCCGATGGGCGTCTTTTTTACTGCCATTTTTCCGCTCGAAATAAATGAACAGGCACTTTGTCAACAGCCCCAATTTGTCCCGAAGTTGTGAGCGTGCCAAGGCCGGGGATACGCCGGGGTGAGAGTCCCGGGCAGGAACGGCATTCGGGAAAAACGGCGCTTAAAAACACAGGCAAAAAATCAATCAATGTGAAATCAGCGAACAAACTGCAATTTTAGTATTGCTAACCACACCAACGAGCGTTGCACCGCACAGCGTACACAGTACAGCGTTCCGTGTGGATATTCGCTGTTTGGCTTGATTTCACACAAACCAGCAAAACGGGAAAGCGGGTGCTGTGAACAGGGCATCACAAGCAAAAATTCCAGTTTTAAAATGAGTTTTACCAAAACAATGCTTTGCAGCAAATGGAATTTATCACGGAATAGATTCTGTTCGCCGCAGAGCCAACAAAACAGGAGGACTTTTCTATGAGCAATCACGAGAATTACAGGAACGAGATCAAAGCCTACATTGTCAGGGCTGGCATGACCATGAGCGAGGTAGTGGAGGTTTTGGCTGACGAATACGGATGGAGCAGCAGCGTCCCCAACCTGTCCGGGAAATTAAAGCGTGGTT
>SFEL01000010.1 GCA_004557245.1 Clostridiales bacterium
TTCGGTGTAGTGTGTTACGCGTGGAACTTGGCTCTCCCTTTGGGAGAGCTGTCGGCGCAGCCGACTGAGAGGGAAAAACATGACCATACCAAAGGACAACAGCCAACTGGAAAACGCCCGGCGGTTACGCAGGGAGATGACACCCCACGAACGAAAGCTCTGGTATCTTTTCCTCCGCAAATATCCGGTGAAGATTTATAAACAGCGAATCATCGGAAGATTTATCGTAGACTTTTATTGTGCTTCTGCCAAGTTGGTTATTGAATTGGATGGTTCTCAACACTATGAGTCCCAGGGGATGGCCTATGATTCTGAACGTTCCGCATTTTTGACAGCGCTTGGATTGGAGGTTCTGCGTTTTTCCAACCGGGATGTCGATGGGGATTTTCGTGGTGTGTGCACACAAATTGATATTACCATTCAAAAGCGCCTGCAAGGCCCTCTCAGTCACCTTCGGTGACAGCTCTCCCAGAGGGAGAGCCAAGGAGGCTGCCTGCAACTGCGCCATAGGTCACAATGGCATAAGAAACGGAGCGCATCTGTACCGATACGCTCCGTTAACTGTCTTACGAGTACCCGCCTAATTGCCGGGGTAGAGACTTCCGAAAAAGTGGCTGAACGCCACTTTTTCGACATTCTGCCGCAACCTCCGGTTGCGCGTTTTCCAAGGATAATTGGTGGCGCAAAAGCCTCTTTTCAGGGTATGCTATGCCCAACAAAACCGCAAAGGAGTACCCGTGCTATGAAAGAAATGACAGTAGGCGAAAGAATACAGCAGCTTCGTAAGGCGGCGGGCCTGTCCCAGGAGCAGCTGGCGGAGCAGCTTGACGTTTCCCGCCAGTCGGTTTCAAAATGGGAGCTGAACGACGCGGCGCCAGAAATATCCAAGATAATCGCATTGAGCGAGCTTTTCGGCATATCCACAGACGAGCTTTTGAAGGGGGCTGAGAGCATACCCGCGGCGGCTGGAGAAAAGGAGAGCATAGTCGCGATAGCCCGGCTGAACGCTGCGGAAAAACGCATACGCACAGGCTTTATAACGGCGGTCGCGGGACTGATAATGCTTGCGCTGGAGCTTTTGCTGCTGCCGGTGATGCAGGTAATGGAACACAATGCCTTTGGGTATTTTTTGACCAACGCTATGGATTACGCCGGAAAAATGCCGATGAAGGCGGTGATATTCATAACAGCCGCCGCCATTGCCGCCGGAGGGATATTCATGTATCAGGGGCATCTTTACAAAAAGAAACAATAAGACATAGCTTGTCAAAAAAGCGGCTGAAAGCCGCTTTTTTGAGTTTTATCCTTATTCGCCTATGCGCCACTTGTCCAGCACTATGCGCTGGGCGCCGTAAAGGCTGCTGTAGCCGGAAAGCAGGTAGCTTGCTGCGCAGGCAAGGGCAAAGAAGGGAAGCGCCGCGCCGCCGAAAAGCTCGACTGAAAGTATGATGGCGGTTATGGGGCAGTTGGTCACGCCGCAGAACAGCGCGGTCAGCCCCACAGCGGCGCCGAATGCGGGATCGAGGCCAAGGAGTGCGCCGGCAGTGCAGCCGAAGGTGGCCCCGACGAAGAAGGAGGGGACTATCTCGCCGCCCTTGAAGCCTGTGCCCATGGTGACGGCGGTAAGGAGCAGCTTCAGGATAAACGCCGCAGGTACGGCTTTGCCTGCAAGCGCACTGGCGATAACGTCCATGCCTGCGCCGCAGTAGTCCCGGGTGCCCAGCAGCAGCGAGGCGGCGGCGACTATGCAGCCGCCGGCGAACACCCGCATATAGGGGTTCCTGACCCTGCCCGCAAGGCGATGCACACCGCCTATGGTCTTGCAGAATATGAGGGAAAGCCAGCCTGCCAGTACTGACAGGGCAAGCACCTGTAAAACGGGGGCGGCTTCCAGCGCGGGTATGCCGAGAAGCTCAAAGCGGGTAGGAGGCACACCCAGGGCTGAGGATACAAAGTAACCTACGAACGCGCTGATTATGGAGGGGAAAAGCGCCGCGTACTGAACTGCGCCCGCGCTGGCCACGCCGATGGCGAAAACAGCCGCGGTAACAGGCGTGCCGAATAGGGCGGAGAAGGCGGCGCTCATGCCGCATATGGTGAGCACCCTGCCATCTCCCGGCTTTATGTGGAAAACGCCGCTGAAAAGCCCGGCTATGCTGCCGCCCAGCTGCAGCGCCGCGCCCTCGCGCCCTGCGCTGCCCCCGAAGAGATGGGTAAGCACCGTGCCTATGAATATCAGCGGGGCCACGCGCTTTTTAACGGGTTTGCCGTTTATTGTGGCCTCAAGGACGGCATTGGCGCCCCGGTCGTCCTTCACGCCGCAGACGCGGTACATGAATACTATGATAAGGCCGCCTACGGGCAGCAGGCAGAGGAGCCAAGGGTATTTCAGCCGCAGCTCCTGCGCAAAATCCACGGAGTAGTGGAATGCGGTGCTTATGAAGCCCAGCACTGTGCCTATGACGGCCGCCCACAGGAGCCACTTGAGGAATACCAGGGTGTGGTGCAGCCATATATGCAGAGTAAGGTCGAATGCGCGTTTGCCGTTATGCCTGTTATCCATAAAAATAAGCCTTTCATGCTGATCGATGCCGGATACATTATATACCTTAACGGGGAAATAGCATATGAGTAATTTGCAATATGGCAAATGCCGTTGACAGATAAATTTGATCATTTTAAAATATAAATGTAAAAAACATTATGTACTGATATGCGCATATCCGGGGGGTGATATAAAAAAGGAAGCGGTAAAGCAAAAAATGTAGTGTGAGCGAATCATAATGGAAAGGGGAACTGAATGGAAAACAAGAAATACGCACTGTACACTTTTCTTACCCTGATGATAGAGCTGTCCATCGCATCCCTGATGTACCTGCTTGTTGTGCAGTTACAAACGAGTTATCTTTTTATTTCCGATGCTCTATGGCATTACGGGATATTGAAGGTGATATGCGTAACGGCGGCGCTGTTCCTCTATTTTGTATGCAAGTGCTATTATAAGGGAGGCGAAACACAGGAGGAATCCGATACACAGAAAAAAACTGAGTAGAGCCCGTCCCCGCCCCTCCAATAATTACATTCAAAAAATAACAAAAGGCTCCGCGTGGCGGAGCCTTTTATATGCACTAATTCTTTACTATGGTCGGCATATCCCAGCCGTGATGGTCGGTATGCAGCAGGTGGTGGGACTTTTCACCCAGGGGGGCTGTGAGGTATTCCCTGTACAGTGCCAGCACGTCGGGGTTCTCGTGTGAGAACCGCAGGGTATCCTTGGCGTCCAGCCTCCAGAGAATGCTGCCGCGCTCGTCAGCCAGTTCGCAGCCGTCTACGATGGGCTGTCCGCCGCCGCCGGCGCAGCCGCCGGGGCAGGCCATTATCTCAACGAAGTCGTAATGCACCTCGCCGCGCTTGATAGCCTGAATAAGCTTGCGTGCATTGCCGAGGCTGCTGGCCACGGCTACCCGCACCTCGCCCGCGCCGGGTATCTCGAATATGGATTCCTTCCAGCCGTCCATGCCGCGGACGGACCTGAAGGCGTCGGGATCCGGATTGCTGCCGGTGATGAGGTAGTATGCGGAGCGCAGCGCCGCGTCCATAACGCCGCCGGTAGCGCCGAATATGACGGCGGCTCCGGTGCCGGTACCCAAGGGGCTGTCAAATTCCTCCTCGGGCAGGAACACTGGGTTGATGTGGTTGGCGCGCATCATGATATTCAGCTCGCGGGTGGTGATGACCACGTCGACGTCGGGATCGCCGCAGGCGTCCTTCATGGTGGGCAGAGCGCACTCGCTCTTCTTGGATACGCAGGGCATCACGGATACCACGAATATCTTGTGGGGATCTACGCCTATCTTCTCGGCAAAGTAGCTCTTTGCCACGGCGCCGAACATCTGCTGAGGGGACTTGGCGGTGGAGAGGTTATCCGTAAGCTCGGGGTACTGGGACTTCAGGAAACGCACCCAGCCCGGGCAGCAGGAGGTGAACATGGGCCACTTGTGCTGATCCCTGTGGGTGAAGCGCTCTATGAATTCGCTGCCCTCTTCCATTATGGTGAGGTCGGCAGTGAAGTCGGTATCGAACACATAGTCGAAGCCTATGCGGCGGAGGGCCGCAGCCATGCGCTTTGGTGTGGCGACCTCGGGATCCAGGCCGTAGCGCTCGGCCCATGCGGTGCGCACTGCGGGGGCCACCTGAACTACGGTCACGGTGTCCTTGTCGTCGATGGCGTCGTATACCTTACCGGTGTCGTCGCGCTCCCTGAGGGCGGCGGTAGGGCAGTGGGTAACGCACTGGCCGCAGTAGGTACACTCGGTATCCTGTATCCTGCGGTTGCGGGAGGCATCCACCATAGCCCATGAGCCCGTGCCGAGCAGATCCCATATGCTTACGGTCTGCACCTTATCGCAGACCTGTACGCAGCGCATACACATGACGCATTTGTTGTTCTCCCTGATGAGAGGCGCGGTAAGGTCGATCCTATCGTTGATAAGCTTTTTGGGGTAATGCACGCCGCGCATGTTGAAATCGTTGGCAAGTGACTGGAGGGTGCAGTTGCCGCTTCTGGTGCAGTTGGTGCAGCTTACGTCGTGATGGGACAGCAGCAGACGCAAATTGGAGCGGCGCGCCTCACGTACCTTGGGGCTGTTGGTCAGTATTTCCATTCCTTCCGCCACTACGTTGTCGCAGGAGGGGACCAGCCTGTCATGGCCGCTTACCTCCACGCAGCATATGCGGCAGGCCGCTATCTCGTTTATGTCCTTGAGATAGCAGAGGGTGGGTATCTCGATGTTTACGGAACGGGCGGCCTCCAGTATGGTGGTTCCCTCCGGCACGGATACCGGTATGTTGTCTATCTTGAGGTTTACCATGTGCTCTTCCTCCCTCCCCTGAATATTCCGTAGCCGAAGTGGTCGCACCTCAGGCAGCGGGACGACTCGGCGTTGGCCTCCTCATCGGTCATGCCGCACTCGATGCAGGTAAAGTCGTTCTTGCGCTCACAGGCCTGGCGCTCTGTGGTGTTGATGCGGCCGTGAGGCGGGTTGTTGGTGAGCTGAGGATCGGGTATGGCAACGTCGACGCTGATCTCGTGATGGAACCCCAGATACTCGTCTATATTTGCTGCAGCCACCTTGCCTGCGGCTATGGCGCGGATAACGGTTGCGGGGCCGGTGACACAGTCGCCGCCGGCGAATACGCCGTCCAAGTTGTCTATCTGACCGCTGGTCTCGGCGATGAAAGTGCCGCGTTTTATGGATATCTTGCTCTGCTCAAAGCCGTGAGTCTCAATGCCCTGACCTATGGCTACAATGATTATGTCGGCGGGTATGCGTATCTCATCGCGGGCTGCCTTTTCCGGGCGGGGCCGGCCGGCGGCGTCTATAGTGCCTATTATCTGGGGCTGTGCCCAGAGGGCTGTAGCGCGGCCGTTTCCGTCTGCCTCTATGCGGACGGGGGCGGCAAGGGTAACGAGCTCTACGCCCTCGGCTATCGCGCCCTCCACCTCCTCGGGAAGTGCGGTCATGTCGGCCTGACGGCGGCGGTATACGCAGGATACCTTCTTTGCGCCGAGGCGGACGGAGCTTCTGCAAACGTCCATTGCCACATTGCCGCCGCCTATCACGACTATCTCCTTGCCGGTAAAGTCAGGCAGGTTGTCGTCGCCTATGGCGCGGAGCATCTCCACGGCGCTCATTACGCCTTCGCTGTTTTCGCCTTCTATGCCGGTCTTTTTGTCGGTATGGGCGCCTATGGCTATGTACAGGGCGTCATACTTGCTCTTGAGCTCGTCAAAGCTTATGTCGCTTCCAACGGTTATGCCGGTCTTTACTTCTATGCCGGTAGAGAGTATGGATTCGATCTCCTTATCCAGTATTTCCCTTGGGAAGCGATAGGAGGGGATGCCGTAGCGCAGCATGCCGCCCAGCTTTGCTCTCTGCTCGAATACGGTCACTTTGTGGCCCATGAGGGAGAGGTAGTATGCTGCGGAAAGTCCGCCGGGGCCGCCGCCTATAACGGCTACGGTTTTGCCGGTGGGCTGGGCATTTGAGGGGTTGGGCACGTCGCCGGCGTGATCTACAGCGTAACGCTTAAGGCCGCGAATGTTTACCGCGTCGTCTATCATGCGGCGGCGGCAACGGGCCTCGCAGGGGTGCTCGCATATGTAAGCGCAGGCGGAAGGGAAGGGATTGTCCTTGCGGATTAGCCTGACGGCATCCGCATAGCGGTGGTTTTTGACAAGAGCCACATAGCCGGGTATATCCACGCCGGCGGGACAGAGGGCCACGCAGGGCACGGGGTTCTGCATTCCGCCGAGGCAGCGGTGGTGCAGTATGTGCTCCTCATAGTCGTCCCGGAAGCCCGCAAGCCCGTCGGATACAAGGCGGGCGGCATCGCGGCCGATGGCACAGTCCGCAGAGTTATATATTACCCTGGCGGTGCGCTCGATTATGGCGAGGGTCTCCATGGTAGCTTCCCCGTTGAGGACCTGCTCCAGAAGGGTTGCAAGCTGACCCAGGCCTATGCGGCAGGGTACGCACTTGCCGCAGGTCTGCGCATGGCACAGCCTGAGAAAGCTGAGGGCGAGGTCGACTGGGCAAAGGCCCGGAGGGCTGGAAGCAATACGCCTTTCAACGTCCCTGTAAAGGCCGTCAATTACGGTCTGGGAACGGCTGGGCGTCATGATGTCAAGTCTGCTCATTGTCGCTGCTCCTTATCTAAGAAAGTGATGTTGGTAAGGGCGAATGAAATACGGTGCGAATGATTTTGCATAAAGGGATAAACTTTCACCCTTTAGTATTGTAGTAGCGGCGATACGGGTTTGTAAAGTATAAATTTTGTAAATGTATAAAATCACAATATTTAATGATATTTCCAATATTACAAAAACGCCGGTGACGATGCCGGCGCTCAAATTTCAGCCATGAATATTTTTAACCTTGCAATTGCAGAAACGCTCCCTATTTAGGGTTGTTTGAAAGGGTTACACAGACGTGGCAAACACAGAAAAACACCGCGAATACCACAAGAGGCCACTGCCTGAGCGTCACGCCGCAGAGCAGGAACAGACAGCAGGGTATTATGGCCAGTGCCAGCGCCTTTTTGCGGGAGGGGGACTTGCCGTAGAGTATCCAGAAGATAAAATACGCGAGAAGCAGCAGAGCGCTGCCAAAGAGGTATATGAGGAAATCCTCTACCGATCCGAAGCCGAACTTATCAAGACCTATGCAGATTATCATCAGAACAAGGCAGCCGTAGCGGCCTATCTGCTCGAGTAGGTTAATGAGCCTGTTTTTGCACTTGTTCTCCATATCCCGATGCCTGAGCGCGAATATTACGTTGGGTACCATCATAAGCAGTATTATAGCTATGCCCAAAGGGTTGAGCATTCTCGGGAGGGTGGAGGTAACGAATATGGCGGTGGGGCCGTCCGCCCCGCCTATTATGCCCACATTTGACATTTGCAGCTTTCTCCTTGAAAAATACTATTTCCTGTTCAGCACCACCGGCACAGGCGCGTCGGGGGTCATGCTGTCCTCAGTCACTGTACAGTCTACTGCGCAGATGCGGACGCCTGCCGCTGCGGCTTCGCGCAGCGCCTGACCAAAGGCTGGGTGGGTAACGTCGTTGGGCATAAGAAGCTTTGCCAGCTTCATCTGCACTATGAAAAGCAGGCAGGCCTCATAGCCCGCCCTTGCGCAGGCAGTGAGGTGCTTCAGGTGCTTTACACCCCGCTCCGTTGGGGCGTCCGGGAATAACGCCGTGGTCCCCTCCAGCAGCGTTACTCCTTTGACTTCCATGAATACCGGTTTTCCGCCGCCGTGTTCTATGTAGAAGTCCAGCCGGGAATCGCCGTGGGAGTACTCCGGCTTTATGAGCTCCGCGTCCGGATACAGCGTATATATGTACTCCGCCGCGGCCTTGTTGGGGGCCTGGCTGTCGATATTGATCAGCTGCCCGTCCCTGTAAACGGCAATAAGGTCGTATCTCGTCTTCCGGGCAGGGCTGCCCGGCTCCGTGAGCAC
This sequence comes from Clostridiales bacterium, assembly GCA_004557245.1. GTDB lineage: Bacteria > Bacillota > Clostridia > Christensenellales > CAG-138 > SFEL01. Next base: position 8,025 of record SFEL01000010.1, read on the forward strand.
TACCGTGGCGCCCGGTATAAGCAGCTCTTTGCAGCGGCCGGTGTTCTTTACGTGTACTGCTTCGGTTTTTCCGTCGATTACCACCATAGCCACGAATCTGTTGGGGCGGGAAAGAAAGCGGGCGATTTTTGTATTTGAATACCTCATAATATATGGGATTATAAATCGGCGGTGGGATCATTTCAACAGCTTTTAATGCAGTTTGACGGACGTTTTCCGCACAAAGCTAAAAGCTATAAGCAGGAATGATGGCAGATACGTCCGCGATAATAAACTTATGAGTCTTTTTTATCAATAAAACATAAAAATACTATTGCCAAAACCTTTGAGAACGATATAAAATATAGATGAAATTGATATATGATACCAATTAGCGATAACAAGAAAAGGAATAAAGAAAAAGCCCAATAGAAAAACAAAATCGATAATCGGGCCTGCGGGCCGAGAATAATATAAAGCGGTTGATGAATGCAGGAGATTCTGCCGTAACTTGGCGGAGGCCGAAGGAATAAGCGGCGCGCATTGCCGGTGCGCTGTGAACATCTCAGGCGAAAAGACTGTGTTCTGACGGAACTCTGGAAAGCGAGGGCACCGAAGGAGCAACCTGTAACGGTATGAAAAACAGGGAATCTCTCAGGTTAATAAACAGAGGGCAGGCAGCATATTCGGTATGTTGTTAGCCCTCTGTATTTTATTTGGGGGCGGGAAGGGAGCAATAATGCGCAGCGGTCACGATTACCTGCTGATAACCAATAATCCCCTTGTGGTAAAGTGCATGGGCGACTGCTATCCCATAGAATTCGTGGAGGGCGGCTACAGGGAAGTGCTTGTAAAGGCCCGGGATCTGGTCTACATAGGACATACCCTGTACACCCACCCGCTGGCCGGCAGCGTAAAGCCTAACGAGACGATATACCGCTCCATAGCGGTATCAAAAAATCCGCACACATTTTCCACGGAGCAGGCCGAAATGATGTCCAACAGCATCATAGCCTACGATAAATTCCCGCCTAAAAAGCGCATACTTACAGATGAACTTTTGCACGATTTTCAACTGGTTGACTATACCTTGATCGCAGGCGCCATGGAATTTGACGCGGCGGCGGGTTTAGCAAAATAGAACATCATTCCCAAAATAAGAATAAGAAAAGGAGGTGTTTTCTTTGAAATTGGAACTTGGATTCATAGAGATCAAGGACATTCAATTCTCAAAGGAATCAAAGCTTGAAAACGGCATTCTCTTCGTAAACGCTGACGAGGCCAAGAATTTCGTTTTCGAAGACGACGACGTTAAGGCCTGCGTAAAGGACGCTCATTTTGACATTGCCAAACCCGGCGAGAGCGTTCGCATAACCCCGGTCAAAGACGTAATCGAACCCCGTGTCAAGGTAGAAGGCCCCGGCGGCGAATTCCCCGGCGTCATCGCCAAGGTAGACACCGTAGGCTCCGGCAAGACTCATGTGCTCCGCGGCATGGCAGTCGTTACCGCCGGTAAGATCGTTGGCTTCCAGGAGGGCGTTATCGATATGAGCGGCCCCGGCGCCGACTACACCGCTTTCTCCAAGCTGTTGAACCTGGTACTGGTATGTGAGCCTGTAGAGGGCGTACATCAGCACGAGTATGAGCACGCCGTGCGTATCGCGGGCCTCCGTGCCGCCACATATATCGGTGAGCTGGGCCGCAACGTGACTCCCGATTCTACCAAGGAATTCGAGACCCTCGGCATCAAGGAAAGCATACAGAAGTGGCCGGATCTGCCCCGCGTGGCATACGTCCACATGCTCCAGAGCCAGGGTCTGCTTCATGACACCTACGTATACGGCGTAGACGCCAAGAAGAGCCTTACCACCATCATCAACCCCACAGAGACCATGGACGGCGCTATCATAAGCGGCAACTGCGTTTCTGCCTGCGATAAGAACACCACTTATCATCATCAGAACAACCCCGTGGTAGCAGACCTGTTTGAGCAGCACGGCAAGACCATCAACTACGTGTGCAATATCATCACCAATGAGAACGTATACCTGGCTGATAAGATGCGCTCCTCCGACTGGACGGCAAAGCTCTGCCGCCTGCTGGATCTTGACGGCGTTATCGTATCTCAGGAAGGCTTCGGCAATCCCGATACCGACCTTATCATGAACACCAAGAAGATCGAGCTTCAGGGCGTAAAGACCACCATCATCACCGATGAGTATGCCGGTCAGGACGGCAAGTCCCAGTCCCTGGCAGACGCCGATCCTCTGGCAGACGCGGTAGTAACCGGCGGCAATGCCAACCAGGTAATAATCCTGCCCAAGATGGACAAGGTCATCGGCACTCTGGATTATGTAGACAAGATCGCCGGCGGTCACGCGGGCTCCCTGCGCCCTGACGGCACCATCGAGGCCGAAATACAGGTCATCACCGGTGCCACTAACGAGATGGGCTTCGGCTATCTCAGCGCAAGGTAATAAGGAAGGAGGCCAAATCCATGAGTTATCGTGTAGTTCATTACATCAACCAGTTCTTCGCCAACATCGGCGGTGAAGAAATGGCTCACGTAGCCCCTGAGCTTCGTGAAGGTTTTGTTGGCCCCGGCATGGCTTTTAACCAGGCATGGAAGGGCGAAGCTGAAATAGTAAAGACCATCGTCTGCGGCGACTCTTACTATGCAGAGCATGAAAAGGAAGCCAAGGCTCAGATCCTTGAATGGGTCAAGGCCGAGAAGCCCGACATATTCATTGCCGGTCCCGCTTTCAATGCCGGCCGTTACGGTTATGCCTGCGCCAATGTGGCTCTGGCCGTCAAGGAAGAGCTGGGCATCCCGGTACTCACCGGTATGTATGTAGAAAACCCCGGCGCAGACCTGAAGAACAAGGTTCTTATATATGAGACTGCCAACAGCGCCGCAGGCATGCGCAAGGCTGCTCCCGGTATGGCAAAGCTGGCTCTCAAGCTTATGAAGGGCGAGGAGATAGGCGCTTCCTGTCAGGAAGGCTATATGCCCAACGGCATCCGCAAGAACTTCTTCGAGAAGGAGCGCGGCTCCAAGCGTGCCGTAGATATGCTGCTCAAGAAGCTCAATGGCGAGCACTTCGTAACCGAGTATCCCATGCCCTCCTTCGATCGCGTTGCACCCAATCCCGCCATCAAGGATCTGAGCAAGGCCACCATAGCCCTGTGCACCTCCGGCGGTATTGTTCCCAAGGGCAACCCCGACCATATCGAGTCCTCCTCCGCTTCTCACTACGGCGAGTACAGCCTGGACGGCTTCGATAAGCTCTCCTCTGCTGATCACGAGACTGCTCACGGCGGTTACGATCCCGTATATGCCAATGAGGATCCCAACCGCGTACTGCCCGTAGACGTAATGCGCGAGTTTGAGCGCGAAGGCAAGATCGGCAAGCTGCACAACCTGTATTATGCCACCGTCGGTAACGGCACTGCCGTTGCTTCTGCCAAGGCTTTCGCTGCCGAATACGCTCAGAAGCTGAAGAAGGCCGGTGTTGACGCCGTAATCATGACCTCTACCTGAGGCACCTGCACTCGTTGCGGCGCAACGATGGTAAAGGAAATCGAGCGTGCGGGTATCCCCGTAGTTCATATGTGCACTGTAACTCCTATATCCATGACCGTTGGTGCGAACCGTATAGTTCCCACCATCGCCATACCTCACCCCCTGGGCAATCCCAGCCTCTCCCACGACGAAGAGTACGCTCTGCGCAAGAAGCTGGTTAACCGCGCCCTTGAGGCCCTGACCACCGAGGTCACTGAGCAGACCATCTTCGAGGTCTGATCCTGAATAGCTGAAAGAGTTCCTCTCCCGGCCTATAAAGCCGGGGGAGGGATATAAGCCGCATGAACGTCAGGCAGGATAAAATGCGAACGCCATTGCAAAAAGTGCGGGCTGGTTGTATAACCGCATACTATTAATAGTATAATTATAATTGAGAAATATGAGCCATATGCCGTCAGGCAAACAAATACTGTTGCAAAAAGAGCGAATTAGTTGTATAACTATAGCTGTGTACTATTAATAGAATAACTGTAATTGATTATTAAACAAGGAGAGTACTTGTTATGAGCAAAATATACGACGTAATAGTGCTGGGAGCGGGCCCGGCAGGACTTACCGCCGGCCTGTACGCTGGGCGCAGCAGGCTGTCCACCCTGATTATCGAGAAGGGGCAGGACGGCGGCCAGATCGCCATCACCAACGAGATCGAGAACTACCCCGGCCAGCAGCTTGAGGGCGAATCCGGCCCCAGCCTCATCGCGAGGATGACCGAGCAGGCCAAGAAGTTCGGCTGCGAGAGGGTGAGCGACACCATAAAGTCCGTGGACTTCTCCGGCAAGACAAAGAAGCTGGTGGGTACCAAGGGCGAATATGAGGCCAGGACCGTCATCATCGCCACCGGCGCACATCCCCGCCCCATAGGCTGCAAGAACGAAGAGCAGTTCGTAGGCAAGGGCATTTCCTTCTGCGCCACCTGCGACGCCGCCTTCTTCGAGGATTTCGAGGTGTATGTAGTCGGCGGAGGCGACGCTGCCGTTGAGGAGGCCATGTACCTTACCAAGTTCGCACGCAAGGTGACCATTATACATAGAAGGAACGAGCTTCGCGCCGCCAAGTCCATTCAGGAAAAGGCATTCAAGAACGAAAAGCTTCATTTCATGTGGGATCACGTCGTTGAAGAAGTGGACGGCGACGGAATGCTGAGCAAGATGATTGTAAAGAACACCAAGACCGGGGAACTGACCACTATCGAGGCGGACGAGGACGACGGCATATTCGGCCTGTTCGGCTTCATTGGCCTGCTGCCCAACAGCGAGCTGTTCCAGGGCATAATAGACATGGAGAACAACTATATCCTGACCGACGACAACATGCACACCAACATTGAGGGCGTGTTCGCCGCAGGGGATATCCGCAAGAAGTCCCTCCGTCAGGTAGTCACCGCAGCTGCCGACGGCGCAATAGCCGCAATGCAGGCTGAAAAGTACATAGCTGATTTAAACTAAAAATAAATACAAGGAGAGAAAAAATAATGCTGGAAGTAGATAAGAATACGTTCGAAGCAGAAGTGCTTCAGGCTCCCGGTAAGGTAGTAGTGGACTTTTACGGCGATGGTTGCGTACCCTGTGCCGCCCTCATGCCCCATGTGCACGAGTTTGCAGAGAAGTACGGCGCAACTCTCAAGTTCTGCGCCCTCAACACCACCAAAGCCCGCCGTCTGGCCATCAGCCAGAAGATACTTGGCCTGCCCGTTATCGCAGTATACGAAAACGGCGAAATGATCGATTCCTGTGTTAAGGACGACGCCACTCCGGAGAACGTTGAGGCCATGATCAAGAAGTACGCCTGATCGCGTGCAAATAAAAGCGTTAGGTAGCCCAAGTGGCTGTCTATATAGGTAAATTTTGAGAAAGGAGATAAGGTAATGAGCATTTTAGCCGGTAAGAAATGCGTGATCATAGGCGACCGCGACGGTATACCGGGACAGGCGATAGCTGCCTGCGCTGAATCCGCTGGCGCAGAAGTAGTATTCTCCTCCACCGAGTGCTTTGTCTGAACGGCCGCAGGCGCAATGGATCTGGAAAACCAGAAGCGCGTCAAGGAATTCGCCGATCAGTACGGCCCCGAGAACGTAGTAGTTCTCCTGGGCGCAGCTGAAGGCGAGGCTTCCGGACTCGCTGCTGAGACGGTCACCAACGGTGACCCCACCTACGCAGGTCCGTTGACAGGAGTCCAGCTTGGACTTACGGTTTATCACGTATGTGAACCTGAGGTAAAGGCAGAATTCGATCCCGATGTTTATGACGAGCAGGTCAGCATGATGGAGATGGTTCTCGACGTTGACGATATCATCAACGAGATGAGCGCTATCAGGGAGCAGTACTGCAAGTATCTCGACAAATAACACATACGGGGAGGCGATAGCTTTGTCCTACCGCCTCCTTTTTTAGAATAAAGTTATTATTTCTTTTATATATAAAATAAAAGCAAGGAGCAAAGCAATGAAAAGCGTAATCAAAGGAGCAGGCTATATTCTGGTACATACTCCGGATATGGTCATTCATAACGGCACCACCCAGACCACCGAGCTCATAGTGAACCCCGAAAGCGAATACCTCAAGGAGCTGCCCAGCCATATAAGGAGCTTTGAGGATGTGCTTTCCTACTATCCCAATCAGGTCTACATCGGCAACGTTACCCCCGATGAGCTGGCGGAAGTACCCCAGCCCTGGTGCGACAAGACATGCCCCAGCAACGGCCGCTTCGGCCAGTTCGGCCAGATGATGCCCCAGGAAGAGTTCCTCCTTCTCATGCAGGCCTGCGACGTGTTTGACCTGGTCAAGCTGGAAAAGGATTTCGTAGCGGAGAACAAGGCGAAGCTTGCGGAAAACCCCCTCATTGACGAAGCCATCATGGCCCGCATAACCGACGGCATAGAGTCGGCGGAGGTCGAGCGCCTGGTAGCTGAGGAGCATTCCGAGGGCCTGTATCATCACGACAAGCTGGTAGGCTGCGTAAACCGCGCCCACGATATAGACGTTAACCTCTCCGCCCATGTAATGCATGAGAACATCGCGGATAAGGCTTCCAGCGTTCTGGCGCTTCTTGCCGCAGTAAAAAACGCCGGTATAGCAAAAGAGGATGTAGAGTATGTAATCGACTGCGCTGAGGAGGCCTGCGGCGATATGAACCAGCGCGGCGGCGGCAACTTCGCAAAGTCGGCGGCTGAGATAGCCGGTCTCAACAACGCCACCGGTTCCGACTGCCGCGGCTTCTGCGCCGCACCTGCGCACGCCATGATAGAGGCAGCAGCCCTTGTGGCTTCCGGCGCATACAAGACCGTTGCCGTAACCGCCGGCGGCTGTACCGCCAAGCTGGGCATGAACGGCAAGGATCACGTTAAGAAGGGCCTGCCCATACTTGAGGATATGCTGGGCGGTTTCTCCGTAATAGTCACTCAGGACGACGGCGTAAGCCCCGAGATCAACCTGAACATATTGGGCCGCCACAGCGTGGGCACCGGTTCCGCACCCCAGGCCGTAATAGGCTCCCTGGTGACCGATCCCCTGGAGAGGAACGGCCTCAAGGTCACTGACATCGACAAGTTCTCCCCCGAGATGCAGAACCCGGATATAACCAAGCCCGCAGGCGCAGGAGACGTACCTCTTGCCAACTATAAGATGATAGCCGCCCTCGCCGTAAAGAAGGGCGATCTTCAGAAGGCGGATCTGGCCAAGTTCACAGTTGAGCACGGCTTTACCGGCTGGGCTCCTACTCAGGGCCATATTCCCAGCGGCGTACCCTGCATAGGCCATGTGCGCAACGCCATAATGGACGGCAAGATGAAGAGGGTAATGGTAATAGGCAAGGGCTCTCTGTTCCTCGGCCGCATGACCAACCTGTTCGACGGCGTATCCTTCGTTATCCAGGCCAACTCCGGCGCAGAGAAAGCGGCGGGCGTAAGTGAGGAAGAAATCAAGAAGATGATCGCCAAGTCCATGAAGGAGTTCGCAGCCGCTCTCCTCGCAAGCGAAGAAGAGTAAAGGGGGTAAACCCATGAGCATGGAGAAAAAGATAATCGCCAAGGCCTTTATGGAAATGGCGGAAGGCCTGGAAAGCGGCAGCTTCGGCGTTAAGCCCAGGATAGCCCTTACCGGCATGGGCAGCGAGCACGGCGAAGAGAACGCCATGCAGGCTGCGGTCATGGCAGCGGCCCGGGGCGTAGACGTATATTACATAGGCTCTCTGGAGCATGAAGGCATAACCACAATACATGTGGCAGACGACGAGGAAGGCCACAAGAAGATGGAGGAGATGGTGGAAAAGGGCGAGGTAGACGGCGCGGTCACCATGCATTTCCCATTCCCCATCGGCGTATCCACCGTGGGCCGCGTAATAACCCCGGCCAGGGGCAAGGAGATGTTCGTTGCCAACACCACGGGCACCAGCAGCGCCGACCGCATCGAGGGCATGATAAAGAACGCGGTTTACGGCATTATAGCGGCCAAGGCCTGCGGCGTAAAGGAGCCCACACTGGGCATACTCAACGTGGACGGCGCACGCCAGACCGAGATGGCGCTTAAGGAGCTTCAAAAGAACGGCTACGACTTTAAGTTTGCAGAGTCCGCAAGAGCGGACGGCGGCGCTATCATGCGGGGCAACGACGTACTGCAGGGCACTCCCGACGTAATGGTGATGGATTCTCTCACAGGCAATGTCATGGTCAAGATGCTTTCCAGCTTCACCACCGGCGGCAGCTTCGAGGCTTCCGGATACGGCTACGGCCCCGGCATAGGCGAGGGCTACGATAAGCTTATCATGATCGTATCCCGCGCTTCCGGCGCGCCGGTCATAGCCAACGCCCTTGAATACGCAGCACAGCTCATCCGGGGCAAGGTGTTCGACGTTGCCAAGGCAGAGTTTGCCAAGGCCGAGAAGGCCGGCCTTTCCAAGATACTCGCCGCCCGCAAGGCAGCCGCCAAGCCTGCGGCCGAGGCCGAGACGGTGGCCGCTCCCCCTGCGGAACCCTGCACCGCCTCTATTCCGGGCATTGAGGTTATGGATCTTGAGGATGCGGTACAGGCCCTCTGGAAGGCAGGCATCTACGCAGAATCCGGCATGGGCTGCACCGGCCCTCTGGTAATGATGAGCGAAGCCAACCACGAAAAGGCTCTTGAGATACTCAAGAAGGCCGGGTATGTTGGCTAAGGGAGATATGATATGAAGGTAAATGACGTTATAGAAAAGGTAGAAAAGGACCTTACTACTGAAGAGCTGGTCGACCTTATCGCCAACCATAACCGTCAGGTAGACCTGATATTCGCCGAGAAGAAGACAGACGAGGACGGTTACCTCACCTGGGATCTGGAAAACTGGACCAGCGTTGACGGAAAGCGCTTTATCCGAAGCTACGGTCTTGAGGGCCGCATGCTGTCCGATTACAGCGGCTATAACAAGTACGACCTCAAGGGCTGTTTCCTCCCTGAGACCGCCAAAGAAGTAAGGCTCAACTGATCTGAGCAGCCGCAAAGTGCCACGGAAGGGCGATATACGTAAAGCGTTCATCCTCCGTGTGGTTTAGTGATTTAGACCATACGGAGGATTAGCTTATGTTGTCGAAAAAAGTGGCTGAATGCTACTTTCACGAACGCTTAAATTTATGATTTTCAGTTCTTATCAAATGCCCTTCCTGTACGGCAGCCAAAATAGCAATGGTACAGACGAACCCCCCGCTATATTTCAAATCGACGATAGATAGCGTCAATGGGAGAATAAATAATACAACCCCTGTAACCTTGTTCATAAGGGTATGTTTTGCTGCAAATTTCTTTTGAACGATATATTCTGAAATTATATTGAAAACTTTTATAATTGCAATCACGCCGATCCATATACAAAGCCAAGTAGGAATTATCAAAACAGGAAAAAGTTTTATCATACAAACCACAACAAATGCAATGTCCGCAAGGGTATCCAGTCTGGAACCAAATTCATTAGCGGTACCTGTTTTTCTTGCAATAGTTCCATCAATCATATCGGTAAATCCAGCAACCAAGTACAAAATATAAAACATGGGAGAAAAGGCAGGAACAAATAGCAAAAGTATGCTGCACAGTATTCTGCAGCTTGTTATGATGTTTGCCATATGCCCGCCCTTTCAAATTTCGATCTATCCCGCTCTTCCACAGAATAAAGCATATCAGAAAAGAGCGACATATTCTACCATCTGTAAGAAGAAACGCCCGATAATTTTGATAATCTTTCGGGCGTTCCTTTCTGTATTCAAATGACGGTGTTTTTGGCTTCGATATCTTATTGTCTTACGAATACCCGCCCGAAAACCGGGGCGCTTTTGTAATGCGGTTTTTACAGGCCGTATATTTCGGTGAACTTGTTTTCGAGATAATCGGCATAACAGCTGGGATCAAATCTGCCGCAGACCGACTCAAACAGCGCCACGGGATCCTTCATGCAGCCGTATTTCCATATCTTATCCTCCAGCCAGCTGTTTATTCTGCCAATATCGCCTGCGCTTATGGCTGCCTTTACGTCGAAGTCGCGGTTCATCTCTTTATAGTACTGGGCGCCGTAGGCGGAGCCTATTGCATAGGATGGAAAATAGCCTATGTTGCCGTTTGCCCAGTGAGAATCCTGCAAAACGCCGTATTTGTCAGAGGGCACGTCTATGCCCAGATATTCCTTATAGAGCCTGTTCCACTCATGGGGCAGGTCGCGGGCGGTAATGCTGCCGTCAAACATAGCCCGCTCAAGCCGGTAGCGTATCATTATGTGCAGGCAGTATGTAAGCTCGTCCGCCTCGGTTCGTATGAGGGAAGGAGAGGACTTGTTTATCATGCGGTAGAATTCCTCGGCGGAGACATCGTTCAGCAGCGGGCAGAATTCCTTCTTTACGAAGGGGAAAATCAGGCCGCAGAACTCCCTGCTCCTGCCGATTATGTTTTCATAGAACCGGGACTGGCTTTCGTGTATGGCCATGGATACGCCGCGGCCCAGGTTTGAGCAGGAAAGCTCGTCGCCGGTATGCAGCTCGTATAGTGCGTGGCCGCCCTCGTGTATAACGGAATACATGGAGGAGGCGAACTTATCCTTGTAGTAGTGGGTGGTGATGCGCACGTCATACTTGGAAAAGTCGGTGGTGAAGGGGTGCTCGGTCTCGCCCAGTATGCAGTGGTTCCTATCGATGCCCATCACGTCCATGAGGTAATCCGAAAGTTCCCTCTGCTTTGCAATGGGGAAACTCTGCCTGAGCGGCGCATCGTTTACCCTGTCGCCGCGCTCGGCTACCCTGTGCATGAGGGGCACCAGGCGCTTTTTCAGCGTATCAAAAAACTCGTCGCAGGCGGCTATGGTAAGGCCGCGTTCGTAGGTATCCAGCATAGTCTCATAGGGGTGCTTGCCTGGCTCCATATAGAGCGCTATGCGCTTTGTGCTGTCGAACATCTTCTGAAGGTACGGTTCGAACATGGAAAAGTCGCTTGCGGCTTTGGCGTCGTGCCATACGCTGTCCGCCTCGCTGCAAAGCTGCTGATACGCCACGAATTCGTCAATGGGTATCTTATGGGTACGTTCGTAATCCCTATAAAGCTCGCTTGCCTTGCGGCGGGTAACGGGGTCCAGCTCGTCGGAGTGAGCTATAAGGCATTCCAGCATTTCGATGGATTCCTTTGCGGTGGTGAGCTCGTAGCTCATGCGGGAAAGCTCGCCAAGGGTTATGGCCCGGACTCCGGCCGAGCCCTTGGGGGCTGTCGTTGCGCCGTCGTAGTACATGAGCCCTGAAGCATGGTACAGGGCAAAGCTTCGCTTTTCGTATTCTTTGAGTTTTTGCAGTGCCGTATTCAGTTCCATATATACTCCTCCCGTATGCGTTATTCAGTGACCTTTTCGCCGGGCCGCACTATGCGGACTATGCTTTCTTTGGGTATTTCCCATATGTTGCCGCAGAGGGTAGGGGAGGCCATGTTCACATCGAACACCCGGCTCCAGCTTTCTTCTATGCGGCGCATCTCGTCCGGAAATTTATTGGCGTAGCGTCCTTCAAAAAACTCAAAGCCGTTGGTAAAGCCGCAGTCGGCAAGGTGCTTCCTGTAGGCCTTTTCGTCATCGGGCGAGGCTGGCAGGTAGTGGTGGTTCAAAACATAGTCCCACTTGCCGTCGTCGAAGTATATCACTTTTTCCTTCAGGATATCCACCACGTATACTACGGTGCCGGGTTCGGGGGGCAGGCAGCGGCCGGCCTCAACTGCGCACCATATGGGAAGCTCCGCATAATCGGGCTTAGGCACGAGCTTTGCAGCCTCGCGGGCGAACCAGTCATAGCAGTCGAGATAGTGCTTTGCCATGTCTCCGAAGTGGAGCTGCACATATACGCGCTGGTTAAGTATCCTGCCGCCGTGCTCAAGCATCAGCAGCGTCTTGTCGTTTTGCCGGGTGTAAAGGCGAACGGTATCCCCTGCCATACATTAAACCTCCGGATATTATACTGCCCTTATTATACCATCAGTTGACAAGAGCACACAAGGTTTTAGAAGCCAAACAGCACGGCATAACTGTGTCGTCCTCATTTGAAATACAACCAGTATTTCTGCACTCGTCCTCCTTGTTCTGCCATAGTAATACAAGCGACGAGAACGCAGGAGCGTACCAAAACAAGCCTTTAGGGCTTGTGTGCTCTTGTCAACTGATGGTAGCATAACTGAAGGCTTACCTTTGTGAAAACATGGCAAAATCCACCATGGCAAAGTCTTGCATACCCTTGGAAAAGCTGCGGATACTATGAAAACAAAGCAAAGATTACCACACCACAGGAGGAACCATGAAAGCGACAGGAATAGTGAGGCGAATAGACGAGCTGGGCAGGGTAGTTATACCCAAAGAGATACGGAGGACGCTGCGTATACGTGAAGGCGACCCCCTTGAGATATTCACGGACAGGGAAGGGGAGGTAATACTCAAAAAGTACTCACCCATAGGCGAGCTGGGGGATTTTGCCAGAGAATACGCGGAATCGCTGCATCAATCCCTCAACCGTACCACGCTTATATGCGATAAGGATACCGTGATAGCGGTATCCGGCAGCAGCAAAAAGGAGCTTATGGAGCGGCCCATACATGAGGACGTGGAACGCTGCATGAAGGAGAGGGAAAAGCTGGTGATAAACAAGGGGCAGTGTGAGATGCAGGGCATAATAGACGGAGAGGATCCTGAGAAATACACTGCAGAAGTGATAGTGCCGATACTCTGCGCCGGCGACGCAATAGGCGCGGTAGTGATGGTGAGCCGGGAGCCGGGGGATATGGTAGGAGATACCGAGCTGAAGGTATGCGAGACCGCCGCCAACTTCATGGGGAAGCAGATGGAAAATTGAAATAGATAAAGCGGGCACAGCGCCCGCTTTTTGCTTGGGTAAAGGTAAATATCACTGGTTGGCGATATCCAGATAGGAGTATAGGGTGTACTTGCTGATGCCGAAGTACTTGGCTATCTTGTCGCCGCTCTTGGTTATGAGCATGGCGCCCGCATCGTTGAGGAAGCGTATGGCCTTAACCTTGTCGTCCTTGTTCATCATGGCAACCGGGCGGCCTATGAGCTGTACCGACTGCTCGAGGAGATCGTCCAGCAGCTCGTTCACGTTGGTGGGTATGCGCTCCGGTTCCCCTCCCGGGTTGTTTTGCACTATGGCGTTTATGACGGACTGCGTCATCATAAGCTCAGTCATGTCGTAGTTTATGGCGAATATGCCTGTGACCTTGTCATTTTCGTCCTTTATGTATACCGTGCTGGAGCGGAGAATGCGGCCGTCGTGGGTCTTGGTAAGGTAGTTGTAGTGGTCGGGGATATCCTTGCGTCCGTCCCGCATGGCCTCAAGAACTACATGGCTGGGGCCGGCCTTGGCGCTGCGCTTTGAAACGTGGCCGTTTTCTATGTAAAGTATCATATCCTCCGGGCTTTCGCAGGTGAGGTCGTATATTACGACCTCGCAGTTGTTGCCGAACTGTGCGGCTATGGCAGCGGCTATGCGCTTTAGAAGACCTACGGTGAGATTCTGCATTTATTCCTCCTGAAACGCCGCCAGATAACGGCAAAACAAAGATATATTTACTATACCATACATTGGCGCGGGGCAAAAGCGAAAAAGATTTTGTTTCCGGCTGAAAAATTTTTGGTCATCGGGCAAAAAAGCTATTGCCTATACGATGTTAAGCATGATAAAATAATAGCACAAACAGTAAGGCATATCGGAAGCTGTAAGGAAGTGCTTCGCGCGCGGGCTTAAAACAAATCGTGTTTTAGTCGGCGCGTTTTTATCATTATCAGTCATCAGGCATTCTTAAAAAAGAGGAGGAAAAATATGTATCTCATAGCGAACGGTAAGGTTATAACCAGGGACGATGCAATGCCCTATATGGAAAATGGCGGCGTAGTCGTAGAAGGAACCAAAATAATAGAGCTGGGCGAGACGGCAGCCCTAAAGGCAAAGTACCCCGATGCGGAGTTCATAGACGCTAAAGGCAACGTCATAATGCCCGCATTCATAAACGTGCATTCCCATATCTATTCCGCCCTTGCCCGCGGTCTCTCTATAAAGGGCTACAACCCCACCAACTTCTATGAGATACTGGACGGAATGTGGTGGGCCATAGACCGCAATCTGGATCTGGAAGGGACCCGATACAGCGCATATACCACCTTCATAGACAGCATAAAGACCGGCTGCACTACTCTGTTCGACCATCACGCCAGCTTCTGCGAGATACCCGGCAGCCTTTTCACCATCGAGGAAGTAGCCAAGGAGCTGGGCGTCCGCGCCTGCCTCTGCTATGAGGTAAGCGACCGGGACGGGGAGGAGAAGTGCGACCTGGCCATCAGGGAGAACGGCGACTTCATACGCCACTGCGCCAGGGAAAAGAACCCCATGATAAGCGCAATGTTCGGCGGCCACGCCCTCTTCACCATATCCGACAGGACCTTTGAGAAAATGGTAAAGGAAAACAACGGCATGACCGGCTTCCATATACACGTGTCCGAGGGCATGAACGACGTTTACGATACCGCCTACAATTACGGCACCCGAAGCGTGAACCGCCTGCTGAACAACGGCATACTCGGTCCCAAGACCATGCTGGGCCACTGTATACACGTGAATCCCGCCGAGATGGACATTATCAGGGAGACCGGCACAATGGTATGCAACAATCCCGAATCCAACATGGGAAATGCAGTAGGCTGCGCGCCTGTGCTGCAGATGATAAAGAAGGGCATAACCGTTGGCCTGGGTACCGACAGCTATACCTTCGATATGCTGGAGAGCCTGAAGGTTGCCCTGATAATACAGCGCCACAACGCCTGCATGCCAAACGTAGCATGGTGCGAGGTCACCGATATGCTCTTTAAGAACAACCGCAAAATCGCAGCAAAGTACTTTGACGCGCCTCTCGGCATACTCAAGCCCGGCGCTGCCGCCGACGTTATCGTCATGGACTATAAGTGCTTCACTCCCTTCTCCGATGCGAACATAGACGGCCATATGATATTCGGCATGACAGGCCGCCAGTGCGAGACTACCATGTGCAACGGCAAGCTGCTCATGAAGGATCGCCAGCTCATCGGCATAGACGAGGAGGCCATAAACGCCCGCACCATGGAAGCTTCAAAGAAGCTTTGGAGCAGGCTGAACGGCTAAAAGAGAATAATACATACGGAGGTATAAATCATGAGCGAAAGAATGACTCCCATACCCTTTAAGCAGCTTATGACCTGGATAAAGGAGGAGCACGACAACTTCGGCACCGTCTTCGGCGTAAACGCGCCATATGTAAAAAAGAACGGCAAGACCCTTCCCCTGTTCAAAGAAAAGCTGGAGACCCCCTTCGGCCCCGCCGCAGGCCCGAACACCCAGCTTGCACAGAATATAGTGGCCGCATACTATGCCGGCGCCCGCTTCTTTGAGCTCAAGACCGTACAGAAGATGGACGGCGACGACCTTGCCGCCTGCATCAACCGCCCCTGCATATGGACCAAGGACGAGGGCTACAACTGCGAGTGGTCCACCGAGCTGTATGTTCCCCAGGCGTTTGACGAGTACGTCAAGGCCTGGTTCGCAATCCGCATAATCAGCAGGCTTTACGGCCTGGGAGCCGAGGACGGTTTCATGTTCAACGCAAGCGTCGGCTACGACCTGGCGGGCATAAAGACCCCGAAGATGGATAAGTTCATCGAGGGCATCAGGGACGCTTCCAACACTCCCATATTCAAGGAGTGCATGGAGGTGGGCTGCGAGCTGTTCCCCGAGCTTGACGGGTACATCAGGGCGACTCCCTCCCGCATCTGCGACGGCGTGACGGTATCCACCCTCCACGGCTGCCCCCCAAACGAGATAGAAGCCATAGCTTCCTACCTTATAACCGAAAAACACTTCAATACCTTCGTAAAGTGCAATCCCACCATACTGGGCTATGAGTTCGCACGCTCAAGGCTCGACTCCATGGGCTATGACTACATTGCCTTTGACGACAGGCACTTCCGCGAGGACCTCCAGTATAAGGACGCCGTCCCAATGTTCCACAGGCTCAAGGAGCTGGCGGAAAAGAACGGCCTGGAGTTTGGGCTGAAGCTCTCCAACACCTTCCCGGTGGACGTAAAGGCAAACGAGCTGCCCAGCGAGGAGATGTACATGAGCGGCCGCGCCCTGTATCCTCTGACCATAGAGATGGCCAACCGTTTTGCAAACGAGTTCAAGGGCGCGCTTCGCATATCCTACAGCGGCGGCGCAGACTTCTTCAACATAAAGCAGCTGTTTGAGGCGGGCATATGGCCCATAACCATGGCTACCACCATACTGAAGCCCGGCGGATACGGCCGCATGGTGCAGCTGGGCAACCTGCTTGACGAGTGCGAGTTCAAGCCCTTCGCCGGCGTGGACTACAAGGCTGTGGCCAGGCTTTCCGAGGAAGCGCCCACCAACTTCCACTATGTAAAGCCAATCAAGGAAGCTCCCGACAGGAAGATGGGCAAGGACAAGGTACTGCCCCTTATAGACTGCTTCAGGGCCCCCTGCAAGAGCGGCTGCCCCTTCGGCCAGGATATACCCGAATACATAGAGCTGTGCGGCAAGGGCCTGTTCCTTGAGGCATTGCAGGTTATAACCGCAAAGAACCCCCTGCCCTTTATCACCGGTACCATATGCGCCCATCACTGCATGGATAAGTGTATGCGCAACCACTACGAGTGTCCCGTGAATATCCGCGGCACAAAGCTTCAGGCGGCAGAGGGAGCATTCGAGGAACTGCTGGCTATAACCGAGATGAGCCATGAAGGCAAGAAGGTTGCCGTTATAGGCGGCGGCCCCGCAGGACTTGCTGCTGCCTACCACGCCCAGAAGCATGGCCTTCGGGCCACCGTATTCGAGAAGCGCGAGACTCTGGGCGGAATAGTACGCAATGTGATCCCCGGCTTCCGTATCGATGACGACGCCATTGATAACGACGTGGCGCTCATAAAGAAGACCGGCGCAGAGTTCGTGATGGGCAAGGAAGCTCCCGATGTGAAGGAGCTTAAGGCCATGGGCTTTGACTACATAGTGCTTGCCTGCGGCGCAGAAAAGAAGGGCTGCCTCAATATCGAGGGCAACGTGATGAACGTTATCGACTTCCTGTACGCCTTTAAGAACGGCGGCGAGCTGAAGCTGGGCAGGAACGTGGCGGTAGTCGGCGGCGGAAACACCGCAATGGACGCAGCCCGCGCCGCAAAGCGCGCCGAGGGCGTGGAGAAGGTGACGCTGGTATACCGCCGCAACCGCAGGTATATGCCCGCGGATCTGGAGGAGCTGGAGCTGGCCATAGAGGACGGCGTGGAGTTCATGGAGCTGGTTTCCCCCGTAAAGCAGGCAAACGGCAAGCTCGTTTGCAATAAGATGAAGCTGGGCGATAAGGACGCTTCCGGCCGCCGCGTACCCGTGGAGACCGGCGAGACCGTTGAGGTGGACGCGGATACCGTAATCGCCGCCGTAGGCGAGAAGGTAGACCTGGAACTGCTTGGCAGGTATGGCATAGCTGCCGATGCCTACAAGAAGGGCAATAAGAAATACGGCGATGTGTACGTAGTGGGCGACGCGAGCCGTGGTCCCGCCACCGTAGCCGACGCCATAGCCGACGCCAAGTGGGTAATCGAGGACATTACCGGCCGCGAGATAGTTGCGGACATCCCCGAGGAGGCCAAGCCCGATAAAGAAGAGACGCTGCTGCGCAAGATGAAGCTTCAGATGCCCGGCAAGTGCGAGGCGGACCGCTGCATCAACTGCAATACCGTCTGCGAGTGCTGCGTATCTGTCTGCCCCAACAGGGCAAACGTGGCTATAGCGGTTCCCGGGAAGGAGATGCGCCAGATACTGCATGTGGACTACATGTGCAACGAGTGCGGCAACTGCGCACACTTCTGCCCCTATACCGACGGCAGGCCTTATAAGGATAAGTTTACCCTCTTTGCCAACGAGAAGGACTTTGAGGACAGCGAGAACAACGGCTTCATGGTGGTATGCACCAAGTGCCCCAAGGTAAAGGTACGTCTCGGCGGCGCGGTCAAGGAATACACCCTTGACGGCAAGACCGGATTGGGCGACCTTGAGGACCTGATGCTCACCGTAATAAAGGAGCACAGCTATCTTCTGGGCTAAGCTTATATAATAATGCTTAAAATAAGCCGGGGACTCAGCATATATGGGCCCCCGGAGTATTGCTTTTAAGAGATAAGTAAGAATAAGAGACGAAAAAGAAAGGAAACGCTTATGTCCACATTTGTTGTGAACGGTCAGACCGTTACGGCAGAGAAAAACAAAAAGCTTCTTCGCTTTCTCAGGGACGATTTGGGCCTTACCTCCGTCAAGGACGGGTGCAGCGAGGGCGCCTGCGGCGCCTGCACCGTAATAATAGACGGCGTTACCTGCAAGGCCTGCGTGCCGGATACCGACAGGCTGGAAGGGCGCAATATAGTTACCGTAGAGGGCTTGAGCGACTGGGAAAAGGAGATGTACACCTTCGCCTACGGAGAGGCGGGGGCGGTGCAGTGCGGCTTTTGCATACCCGGCATGGTGATGTGCACAAAGGCACTGCTGGATAAGAATCCCGACCCCACAGAGGCGGAGATGCGCCACGCCATACGCAACAACTATTGCCGCTGCACGGGCTATGTTAAGATAATCGCCGCTATCAGGCTGGCGGCCCAGATAAAGCGCACCGGCGTAATACCGGAGCCTTCCAACGACGACTGGAAGATAGGCTCCTGCGTACACCGCGTTGACGTTGAGGAAAAGGTTCTGGGCACCGGCAAGTACCCCGATGACTACTATATGGAGGGGATGCTGTACGGCTCCGCCCTGAGAAGCAAATACCCCCGCGCCCGCGTGCTGTCCATAGATACCTCAGCCGCAAGGGCATTGCCCGGAGTGGCGGCTGTGCTGACAGCCGAGGATATACCGGGGGAAAACAAGATAGGCCATCTTAAACACGATCAATACACACTTATACCCGTGGGCGGCCTTGTGCATTATCTGGGCGACGCTATCGCCCTGGTTGCTGCCGAGGACAGGGAGACCCTCGAAAAGGCAAAGAAGCTCATCAAGGTGGAATACGAGGTGCTGCCGGCCATCCATAATATTCAGGAGGCGGGTGCAGCCGGTGCCCCAAAGGTATTCGACGAGGAAAAGGACAACATATGCGCTTATAAGCATATCAGCCGGGGCGATGCCGAGGGCGAGATAAGCAGGGCAAAGCACGTAATAAGCCGGCACTTTGAAACGCCCTGGACCGAGCATGCCTTCCTCGAGCCCGAGTGCGCTGTGTCCTATATAGATCAAGACGGGGACGTATTCATATACTCCACCGACCAGTCTGCCCACCAGACGCTGCACGAATGCTGCATGGTGCTGGGGACGGATAAGGTAAAGGTGCAGAACGCACTGGTAGGCGGCGGCTTCGGCGGCAAGGAGGATATGACGGTGCAGCACCACGCGGCGCTGCTCACCTACGTTACCCGCCGCCCCGTCAAGGTAAAGCTCACCCGCGCCGAGTCATTGCTCGTACACCCAAAGAGACATCATTTTGAGATGGACTTTACCATGGGCTGCGACGAAAACGGCATAATAAAGGGCGTAAAAGCAAAGGTGTATACAGATACCGGCGCCTTCGCGTCGCTGGGCGGCCCGGTGCTTGAACGGGCATGCACCCATGCAGCAGGCCCCTACAATTACCAGAACTTCGAGATAGAGGGCACTGCCTATTACACCAACAATCCGCCAGCCGGCGCGTTCCGCGGCTTCGGCGTTACTCAAACCTGCTTTGCCACAGAGAGCCTTCTCAACATGATGGCGGACGAGATAGGCATAACACCCTGGGAGATACGCTACCGCAACGCCATACGCCCCGGCCAGGTGCTGCCCAACGGACAGATAGTGGACGAGTCCACCGGCCTTGTGGAGACCCTTGAGGCAATAAAGCCCTACTACGATGAGGCGATAGCAGCCGGCAAACCCGTGGGCCTTGGCTGCGCGATGAAGAACGCAGGCGTGGGCGTAGGCATACCGGATACCGGCCGTGTAAAGCTCATAGTGGGCGACGACGGCAAGGTACATATATTCTCCGGTGCTTCCTGCATAGGCCAGGGCCTTGGCACCGTGCTTGTGCAGATGATGGTCAGCAATACCGACCTTACCCGGGATGACATAGTATACGAGCGGAGCAACACCTGGATATCACCGGATTCCGGCACCACCTCCGGCTCCCGCCAGACGCTTATCACGGGGGAAGCCTGTCGCCGGGCCTGCGAGAAGCTCATGGAGGACCGCCGGGCAGGGCTGAGCCTCCAGCAGATGAAGGGAAGGGTGTACTACGGCGAGTATCTCGCAAAGACCGACCCGTTGGGTGCGGACGTTCCTAACCCAGTATCACATGTGGCATACGGCTACGCCACACAGCTGTGCATACTCGATAAGAAGACCGGCCGTGTAGAGCACATGATAGCCGCTCACGACGTAGGCAAGGCCGTTAATCCTCTCTCCTGCGAGGGGCAGATAGAGGGCGGAGTGGTGATGTCCATGGGCTATGCCCTAAGGGAGAAGTATCCCATAGACGATAACTGCAAGCCCATAGAGAAGTATGGCTCACTGGGCCTGTTCAGAGCCCACGAGCTGCCGGAGATAACGGCACTGGTCATAGATAAGCCGGGTCTCAAGGTGGCCTGCGGAGCAATAGGCATAGGCGAGATAACCTCCATACCCACCGCACCCGCCATAGCCGACGCTTACTACAGGCTGGACGGGGAGCGCAGGTACAGCCTGCCCCTTTGCAATACTCCATACGAGAGAAGGGGGTAACAACATGGCTATAAAGAAGAAATTCCCATATAAGGCCGCTTTTGTGGCCTGCAACGGCGGCTGCCGGGCCAAGGACTGCAGGTACGGCTGCATAGGCTGCGGGACCTGCGTTTCCGCATGCAGGTTTGGAGCTATAACGCTGAACGAGTACGGCGCTGCCGAGGTGGACGAAGAAAAGTGCATAGGCTGCGGTATGTGCGCACGTGCCTGCCCTCAGGGCATAATCAGCGTTCACCAGAGCGCCTGCAATATAGCCGTCAAGTGCTCCAACGGGGATAAAGGCCCGGAAGCCCGCAAGCAGTGTGAGGTAAGCTGCATAGGCTGCGGCATATGCGAAAGGACCTGTACCGCCGGAGCCATAAAGGTAAAGGACAACTGCGCTGTCATAGACGAAGAATACTGCCTCAGCTGCGGCATGTGCGCCGTAAAGTGCCCGCGCGGGGTGATACGCGACCTTCGGGGCATACTCACGCCGAAAAACTGATATATGGACTTACAAGTGCCGAAGCGAAAACTTCGGCATTTTTTTATTTATTGTTTCTTGGCGAACAATTTACGGCAGCCTTATTGCTATTCCGGTATACACAGTGATAATATAGAGCCAAATCACTGTAAGCGAAAGTAAGAAAGGAAGCTTTGATGAATATAGTAGTAGTGGGCGATGGCAAGGTGGGCTATACCCTAACGGCAAGTCTTTCCAAGGAAGGCCACGACGTTACCGTAATAGACAACCGGCCGGATACGCTGCGCAATACCACAAACGAGCTGGACGTAATATGTATAGAGGGCAATGGCGTCAGCTACGCGGTACAGAGCGAGGCGGGGGTGCAGAAGGCAGACCTTCTCATAGCCGCAACCAGTGCCGACGAGATAAACATGCTGGCCTGCATGGTAGCCAAGAAGCTGGGCGCGAAGCATACCATAGCGAGGGTGCGCGACCCGCAGTACCAGCAGCAGATGTTCTTCCTTAAGGAAGAGCTGGGGCTGTCAGTGGTGGTAAATCCCGAACAGTCCGCAGCGTCCGAGATATCCCGCCTTATGCGCTTTGTACCCGCTATTAAGGCTGAGCCCTTTGCAAAGGGCAGGATAGACCTTGTGGAGTTCAAGGTAAAGGAGAACAGCCCGCTGGACGGCGTACAGCTTTCCGACTTTTACAGGCAATTTAAGGTAAAGATATTGGTCTGCGCCGCCCGCCGAGGCGAGGAGGTTTTCATACCCAAGGGCAATTTCATCATACGCAGCGGCGATAAGCTTACCATACTCGCTGCCCCTGCCGAGATAAGCAACTTTTTCAGGACCGTGGGTACCTTCCAGCGCAAGGTTAGGGACGTGATGGTGGTAGGCGGCGGCAGAATAGCCTATTACCTTGCACGCCAGCTAATAGAGACAGGAATACATGTAAAGATAATCGAGAAGGACGAAAAACGCTGCAACCAGCTGTTCGATCTGCTGCCCAAGGCCACCATACTCCACGGCGACGGCACGGATCACGAGCTGCTCAGCGAGGAAGGGCTGGATAAGACGGACGCTCTTATAGCCCTTACCGGTATCGACGAGGAAAACATCATACTTTCCATGTACGCCAACTCCCTGAATGTGGATAAGGTGGTTACCAAGGTAAACAACGCGCGCCTTGCGGATATGCTGGCTCCCATGGGTATAGAAAGCATAATCTCCCCCAAGGAGATAGCGGCCAACCGCATAATAAGCTACGTCCGCGCCATGACCAACGCCACCGGCAGCAATGTGGAGATGCTGTACAGGCTGGCGGACAACAAGGTAGAGGCGCTGGAGTTCCGCGTGCGGGAAAGCTCACGCTGTATAGGAGTACCCCTCAAGGATATGCCGATAAAGGACGACGTGCTCGTAGGCGCCATAATTCGCGGCGGAACCTGCATAATCCCAGGAGGCGACGACGTTATAAAGGCCCACGATTCCGTCATAGTTGTAACTACCATGAACGGGCTGCACGAATTGGATAAGATCCTCAAGGAAAAAGAGTAAAGGCATATGAATTATCGCGTGTTGGGAAGGATACTTGGCCTTGCGCTGGTAACAGAGGCGGCGCTTATGGTGCCGTCCATGCTGATAGGCCTGTATCACGGAGAATCTATACTGGGGTTTAGTACTACCATAGGCATACTGCTGATAGTCGGTATGCTGCTGCTGTCCTTTAAGCCTAAGGACAACAATATATTCGCCCGGGAGGGCTTTTTAGGCGTGTCATTCTCATGGATACTACTGTCCATGTTCGGTGCGCTGCCCTTTACCATAGAAAAGATGATACCCGACTATGTGGGCGCTGTGTTTGAGGTGGCGTCCGGCTTTACCACCACCGGCGCGTCTGTGCTGACAGCCATTGAGGGCTGCCCTTACGGGCTGCTGTTCTGGCGCAGCTTCACCAACTGGGTGGGCGGCATGGGAGTGCTTGTATTTATAATGGCAGTGCTGCCCCTTGCAGATGACCGCAGTATGCATATAATGCGTGCGGAGGTCCCCGGCCCCGTGGTCGGCAAGCTGGTGCCCAAGGCCAGGCAGAGCGCCATGATACTGTATGGGATATATGTGGTGATAAGCATATTGGAGGTAGTGTTCCTGATGGCGGGCGGCATGCCGCTTTACGACGCGCTGGTGAGCACCTTCGCCACTGCAGGTACCGGCGGCTTCAGCGTAAAGAACGCCAGCATAGCTGGGTATAACAGCCCATATGCGGAATACGTCATAAGCGTGTTCCTGCTGCTGTTCTCCATAAACTTCAACCTGTACTTCTTCATACTGTTGAAGAACATAAAGCCCATATTCAAAAACGAGGAGCTGCGCTGGTTCCTGGGCATAGTCGCTGTGAGCGTCATAGCGGTAGCAATAAACATACGCAACATGTATCCTGCGGCGGAGGAAACCATACGTAAAGCGCTGTTCCAGGTGGCCAGCATAATATCTACGGCGGGTTTTTCCACCGCTGATTTTGACAAGTGGCCGGAGCTTTCAAGGAGCATCCTGGTCTGCCTTATGTTAATCGGCGCCTGTGCAGGCAGCACCGGCGGCGGAATAAAGATATCACGGCTCCTCATACTCATGAAGTCCGCAAAGTGCGAGGTGCGGCGCATGATGCACCCCCGTTCAGTTAACCGGGTAAAGCTGGACGGCAAGACAATAGGCGACGAGGTGCTGCACAATACCCTCATTTTTTTCGTGCTGTATATGTTCATAGTTGCCGTGTCTACGCTGCTTGTGGCATCCTTTGACGAGTGCGACTTTACGACCAATCTTACGGCGGTGATTGCCTGCATGGGAAATATAGGCCCCGGTCTCGGCAGGGTAGGTCCTATGGGTAACTATTCGGATTTTTCTGCTTTGTCCAAGATAGTGCTGACGCTGGATATGCTCATAGGCAGGCTGGAGATATTCCCGATAATAATGGTCTTTACGCCGGAAACCTGGAAGAAGGTATAAAAAACAGGGTGGCTTTTGCCACCCTGCTGTTTTTTGCTTTACAGGGCCGATACTATCATGCCGGCCTCAGCAACTATCAAAGCTCCTGCGGCTATTATGCCGGGCAAACGGAGCTTTTTTATTCTGAGTGGAGATATGAAGGCCAGAGCCATTATCGGGAACATTATATTGAACAGGCTGACGGCGCCGGCGTTTGTGTAAGAGCTTATGAGATATACGGCAGGCATCACTATGCATACCGCGGTGACAGGCAGGCCGAGGTAATGGGTGCGGTCCTCGGTTGATTCCTCCTGCCGCTTTTCCTCGGTGACGTTGAAGTAGCCCAGGCGTATGAGCGCCGCCAGCACATACAGCGAAAGCAGCGCGTGAGATACTATGCTCTTCATGCCGAAGGCCGCGCCTATGGAAGCGGGCAGCACACCAAAGCAGACAAGGTCGTTCAGTGAATCTATCTGTATGCCGAAGCGCTTGCCGTCTGCCGTGCGGTCCTTTTTTGAGCGGGCAATCTTGCCGTCAAAGGTATCTATGACGCCGCAGCATATGAGGCAGAGAAGACCTGCGGCCGGGTTTCCTGCGGCGGACGAATATATGCCGTGTAAGGCTATAAAAAGCGCCCCATAGGTCGCTATGACGGTGTAATCGTAGAATCCTATCATATTGCTTGCAACGCTCCTTTGAAACAAGACTTGTGGTAAATATAACACATTTATTTTACACGAAATACGTCATTTTGCCAATCCGATATAATGATTAAGTATAAACTCACAATGTCAGTAGCAAATAAAAATGGCTGCCGCTTTGCGGCAGCCCAATGGTATGTCCTTTTTAATTTATGGGCTTTTCCTTGGAGAAGGCAAAGCCTACCGCCATTACTGCGGCAAACACTATGAGATACCAGAAGCATGCTATACCGTGGCCCATTATGCTGGCGTAGATCATGAACAGTGAGCCGCAGATAGCCAGTATAGGCGTTACGTAGCGGCGCATGGCGTTTTCGTCGGTGGCCTTCTTTATCCACATGATGAATATGGGCAGATACAACATGTAAATGGTGATTATGGGCAGCTCGGAAGAGTCGAACACGAAGGGGCCGGACCAGGTGCCCGCCAGGTTGGCCAGGAAGAAGTACAGGCCCCAGAAGCCGCACAGAAGCAGGCCAACGATGGCGGAATTATGGGGCATGTTGGTCTCTTTGTCTATCTGGCTGAATACATGAGGAGCGGGGCCCCTGCCGCGGACGGCTATGGAGTACAGACCGCGCACGCAGCCGAGCATAAGGCCGTTCATGGTGCCTATGCAGGATATTGCGATGAACAGGTTAAGTATGTTGCCGAGTACGTT
The DNA here is from genome assembly GCA_004557245.1 of Clostridiales bacterium. Lineage (GTDB taxonomy): Bacteria > Bacillota > Clostridia > Christensenellales > CAG-138 > SFEL01. The sequence continues at coordinate 33,704 of SFEL01000010.1, forward strand.
GCCGAATACGTTTATGAAGGCCACGGTAGCGCCGGAGTCTATGAGCTCCTGATTAGTAGCGCCGCCGGCTACGCCGACATAGTAGAAGATGTAGGTGGCAATGATGATTATTGCGCCTATGACCAGAGCGCGGGGCAGGTTTTTCTTGGCGTCCTTTAGCTCCGCGTTTATGGATGTTGCGATTATCCAGCCCTCATATGCGAAGGCAGTAGCGCAGACCGAAGCGAACAGCGGGTTTGTTGAGGTGGTGCCAACATCTGCAAGGGTATTGAAGTTATTTGCAAGGGTACCGTTTGCAAGGCCGACGATTATTCCCACGACTGCCATGAGGAACAGGGGTATGAGCTTGATTATAGTGGTGGAGACCTGAAGCTTTCCAGCGAGCTTGGGCGAGAGGGCGTTAACGGCATAGGCGCAGCACATATAGAACATTGCCAGAGCCATGCACTCGGGGCCCAGGACAGTCTCCGCGCCTGCGGCAGCGCCGAGACCCAGCAGGGGGAAATCAGGCGCTATGGAGGTTATGAATACTAGGGTGTACCGGGCGGAGAGCCAGGACAGCACAGAGGTAAGGCAGGGATAATATATTATGGTGAGAAACCAGCCTACGTAATAGGCGTACTTGCTGCCGACGCAGGCCTCGGCATAGTCCACAATGCCGTTGACCTTTTCGAACTTTTGCGCCATTACTGAGAAAGCGAGCAGGCAGGTGAGCATTATAACGCCGCCTATGATCCAGGCAAGTATACCGAGAGGCATGTTGCCGCCTGTCTTTTGCAGTATGGTCTGCGCCTTGAAGAATACGCCGGAGCCGATGACTATACCGACTACCATGCATATTGCCGTCAGGAGACCGTACCGTTTTTGAAGCTTATCCATTTAGTTTTTTCCCCTTTCGCATTAAGAATAAGATTGGAAGATGCCATATAAGTGCAGCAAAATGCAACTTTATAATATTATACAGTAATAATACATGCTTGGCAATCCTTCTTGCGCCCGCGGCCATGACGTATTCGCAAGGCTGTTTTGCCGGAGGTAAAGACTAACTGCGGGCTTATTCTGTATGAGATTAAGTTTATAAGGGATGCGGGTTATGGTAAGCTGAAGCGATTGACCAGCGTTTGCCCGTACTATCGTGCCCTGGCAGCCATGAGAATCCGTACTTTCTTTCGATTATTGTTCACTTCGGTAAACCTGCAATAACCGATTTGTATGAATTTACCATCCCGACCCGATAAGGGAGGCTCTCTATCTTGCTTATACGATATAACGATGATACAATACAAATATGCGTGATGTGATCAGCGCAGCAAAGATATACACACTTATGTCATGGAAGATTATCTAAAGGCCAAGTAATTATGGGTTGTAGGAGGACGACAAAATGAAAAACTGTTATAAAGCCGGATTGATTCGAGTTATCACGATTCCGGATGCCGAGGTTGCGGGTATTCATGGCAGGCTCATAATGGAAAAGTTCCCGAATATGACGGTGGAAACGAAATGCATATCGGGATATCCGGAGGGATTATATAGTATAGAACTGAAAAATGCGGCTATACCTCAAATCGTTGAGGTGGCGCAGTCTTTTAAAGATATAGACGTGTTGATAGTAAGCTGTGCCGAGGATCCTGCAGTGCCGGAAATAAAAAATGCTGTCGATATACCGGTGATAGGGGCCGGTAGTAGCGTGGCTGCGATAGCGCGGCGGTTTGGTTCTAAGGTGGGAGTTCTGGGAATAACCGATCATGTACCGCAGCCATATTTGGAAATACTCGGTAAGGATCTTATAGATCTCGGAAGGCCGGAAGGCGTGGTGACCACGCTTGACCTCATGAAGGAATCAGGGGTCAAAGCTGTGGAAAAATTGGCAATGATGCTGAAGGATGCCGGCGCCGGCGCCATAGCCCTTGCATGTACTGGAATGAGTACTGCGGGGGTGGCAAAGTCCCTCGCAAAAAAAACCGGCTTGCCTGTGATAGACCCTGTAACGGCAGAAGGACTCATGGCATATTATGAATGCCTTAGCAAATGATGATATCGCAAAAGCCAGCATGAGGTATATGCATGATAATCATTGGCGTCTGCATTTTCCGAGCCTTTAGGCCGGAATCCGACATGCCTACCGCTCCGATCCAGAGGCCAAGGCTGTCGAGAAATTTACGGCGCGCCGGTCGCAGCATCTGTATGTCAAACATGCAACAAGAAAAGTTAGCCTGCGCTTGATTGATTTTCAAGCGCGGGCTTATTTATATTGATGTCATAATCCATCGCCTCAATTGAAGATATCCCGGATTATATATGCGGTACCAATACATTTATATATGCCCGCCGGAGCTCGGTTAATCAAAAGATCGGTAAGCCAGATGACCGACACTTCTGCATCAAGAATCGTCTTGGATAATTCCTTTTCGCTTGTCATGCGGAATTTGCATTTCCCTTAAATATTGTTTGCTTTAACAAACTCACAATAACCGATTTGCGCCAATCCTCGGTCTTTTTTCTCCTGCTTGTGCAAGATGTATTGTCGTCATCTAAACAGAGCAAAAAAATTTAGTGACGCTACTTGACTTAACGCACGGCCTGTGCTATTATAATCCTTGCGTAACGTCGCGGGGTAGAGCAGTCGGTAGCTCGTCGGGCTCATAACCCGGAGGTCGGGGGTTCAAGTCCCTCCCCCGCAACCATTTTCTCCCGTGTCCCATTCGGGATGCGGGCGGCAAAACAATATGGCGGCGTAGCTCAGTTGGCTAGAGCATTCGGTTCATACCCGGAGTGTCATGTGTTCGAGTCACATCGCCGCTACCAGAATGGTGCATCAAAAAAATATGCGCCCGAAAAGCCCAGACGTTGTCTGGGCTTTTCGTTTCCAGAGCGCGTTCGCGGCACGAATGGCTTACCGTAGATATCTGAAACTAAAAATACTCGAAATCGCATTAAGAACACCTTTTGCCGCTCAAGTTGGTCTATTATAGCCTTCCGGAGCGGCTTTTTGCATTCTTTTCCCTGATAATCTCGCCGTTTTCACTTTGTTTTCAATTGAATAGGAAGCTGGGATAGAGACATTTTTTCAGAAAAAAAAGGGGCGGCGCACCGCCGCCCACTGTTTTAATGCAGTTTACTTTATCTCCAGCCTGCCAGAGGCTATCCGTCTGCCGGATTTGCGGTCGAAGAGCATTATATCGCTGCCGGTAAAGCTGAACTTGCTCTTTGTACCTATGGCAAAAAGCGAGCTGCCGAAGGCTACGCTGGTAAGCAGGAACTCGCCTGCCCTGATCTTCAGGGTGCACTCCATGCCGGTGGGCATTACTCCGTATATCTCGCCGTCTATGCCGCTCTCGCCGGACATGGCGATGAACTCGGGCCTTACGCCCAGCACGAAGTCGCCATCCGCTATCTCGGGCTCCTCCGTAAGGGCGTCGTCATTCTCCTCTACCTTTGCGATATGGGGACGGAACGCCTCGTCCTTATTGCTCTTTTCCACGTAGCCCTTGGCCTTTGCCCGCTCGGCATTGCAGGCGGCTGCCACCTCTGCATCGGCGTCCCGCCTGGCATACCAGGCTGCAAGGTCCAGCTTTTCGTTGGGTATGAACCTTGCTTCCGCCCCGCCCAGCATTGTAAGCCGTATATTTTCGCCCTCCTGATCGCCGTGGGCGTTTATAAAGTTTATGGAGGGATTGCCGACGAAGTCGGCTACAAACAGATTGTCCGGGCTGTTGTATACCCTGAGCGGCGGATCGTACTGCTGCAATACTCCGTTGTTTATGAGGCATATCCTGGTGGCGAGGGTCATTGCCTCCATCTGGTCATGGGTGACGTATACGAAGGTACTGCCCGTCTCAAGGTGCAGGCGCTGCAATTCATAGCGCATCTCCAAACGCAGCTTTGCATCCAGGTTGGAAAGGGGTTCGTCCATAAACAGCACGGAGGGCTCGGGTGCAAGGGTTCTTGCTATTGCCACGCGCTGCTGCTGCCCCCCGGAAAGCTCCGCCGGGTATCTGTCCATAAACATGCTTATCTTGACTATTCTGGATACCCTGCGCACGGACAGGTCTATCTCTTCCCTGGTGAGCTTGCGCTCCTCCATGACGGTCTTGCCGTCCCTGGTGAACTCGCAGTCGGCATTGAGCTCCATGCCCTTGGCCTTTGCAGCGGCCTTCCTGCCATCTACAACGGCAGCCAGCTTGGCCGTTATGTCGGCAGCGAGCTTCGCAGGATCCTTTGACGACTGAAGGTCATACTTATACAGCTCCTTGGCGGTAAACATGGAGATGGTGTACGCATCTATGAGCTTTATGTAGGCCTTTTTTTGGTCGAGGGCGCCCTTCTTGTTGCGGCAGTCCTCTATCTGCCTTACTACGTCGGCAGGGTTCCTGAGTATATCGATGAGCTTTGCTGCGTTGCGGGCCTCAAAGTCCACCTTTGCCATCTCGCCCTTTATGTTGCTCAGGCCGAAGGCTATGTTGTCGTATACGGTCATATTGGGCCAGAGGGCATAGTTCTGGAACAGGAAGCCCACCTTGCGCTTGTTTGGGGGTATGTTTATGCCGAGATCGCTGTCGAACACCACCGTGTCGCCTATCTCTATGCGGCCGCTGGTGGGAGTTTCCAAGCCGGCTATCATACGCAAAGTAGTGGTCTTGCCGCAGCCGGAAGGGCCGAGCAGCGTGACGAAGGAGGCATCGTCAATGGAAAGGTTCAGGTTTTCCACTGCGTAAAAGCCGCCCCATCTCTTTGTAACGTTTTTCAGTTCAATTTTAGGCATTGCCTTAACCTCCTATACCTTTATCAAGGCTTGCGCCGGTTGCTTTGTTTACCAGCGCATTGCAGATGAGTATGGTCACTATAAGTATGAGATTTATGCCGCTTGAGAAGGCGTAAAGACCCATCTCGTCAAAGTAGTCCAGCGTGGTGGAAAGTATGAAGCCCTGCACGCAAAGCAGTATGAACAGCGACAGCTCGCGGAGGCAGGTCATAAAGGGCAGTAAATAGCCGCTTATGATGGACGTCTTCTGAATGGGTATGATTATACGGGTCATTCGCTTTGTCCAGGGTATATCCTGAATTATTGCGGCCTCCTCTATCTCGCCGCTCAGTTGAAGCATGGAGTTAAGGCTGCTTCTGCTGGCAAAAGGTATGTACTTTACCGTACCCACTATGATGAGCAGGGCGTAGGTGTTGAACAGGTTCACATACTTATTTGAGAACAGTATGAAGAAGGCCACGCCAACCGCTATGGAAGGCATAAGGTATGGCAGAAACGCCACGCTGTTCACGTAGTTCGCCCACCTGCTGCGGCGGTTCTTGGATACCGCATAGCCTATCAGCGTGCCTATTGTGCCGGCAGTCAGCGCGCAGCATACGGATACCATTATGGTTCCCTTGTAGGCATGCCATATCATGTCGTTGTAAAGTATGCCCTGTTGGCCGTACATGCCGTTCTCAGTTATGTTCTCGTTGGTGACCCACCACTTTGTGGTCAGGTTGTCCGGGTCGCCGGTGTACAGGAAGCTGTAGTCGCCGGGATTTGGCAGGAAGGTCTCAAAGGCGAAGGACACTATGGGGAATATGCTTGTAAAAAAGGTTATTATTATAAGTATTATAGCTATGATGTACTTGCCGGATCTGCCCAGGTTGAATTTGGATATCTGGCCGGACTTGCCGGTGACCGTGGTATAGCTCTTTCTGCTTTTTACGCTTATCTGGTTCAGAAGCAGTATCGCCACGCCGAATATCATCATCAGTATGGCTAAAATGCTGGCCTCGCCCGTGTATTTGGAGTTCAGCGACACGTACTTTGTGGAGAGCGTCGCAAGGCCAAGGTAATGCGGCACGGGATAGCTGCCCATTGCGCTGCCGAATACCAGAAGTATGGTGGAGAGTATTGCGGGCTTTATCATGGGAAGCGTCACACGGAACATGGTCTTCCAGCGGGGGGTGTCGAGTATGGTTGCCGCCTCTTCTAAGTTTGCGTCCATGTTGCGGAATATGCCGCCTATGAGTATGTATGCGAAGGGCGCGTAATGCAGGCCCAGCACCACGGCGCTGGGGAAAAGACCCTTGCACCACCATATTGGCATGGTGATATTGAATACAGAAGCAAGCAGGCCGTTTGATGTGCCCGTTATAAGGTTGCTGTTAAAGAGGTTCTGCCATACTACCGCCAGGGTCCACTGGGGCATTATGTATGGGAATATAAATATGGAGCTCAGGTATTTTCTGAATTTCATGTTTGTCCTTGTGATAAGGAAAGCAAACACGCCGCCGAATAGTATTGATATAACGCAGGACAGAACTGAAAGCAGCACCGTGTTCAGGAGCGGCGTCCAAAGGTTGGCCTTAGCCAGCCTGCTTGTGAACAGGTCTACATAGTTAATGGTGGAATATCCGGAGGACATTCCGGTAAGATGCTCGTCTATGGTTCCGGGGTGGATAACGAAGGTATCCCTTACTATTGCCACTATGGGCGCCACCGTGGTTATGGTGAGCACTATGCCCATTAGCAGCAGCACGACATTCTGCGGCTTGGAAAAATAGGTCTTGAGCTTATTGAGGCGTATCTGCCACGCTCCGGCCTTCTGTTGCGGGTTTTGCTGCATATAGTTACCTCCGATGGCGATAAGGGCGTCTTAGATAAGTAAGACGCCCTTGCCGTTTACTCAGTTTACAGTACTAACCTTCGGTGTACTTGGTCAGCATCTCAATCCAGCTGCCTACGGTGAAGGCTACGGAAGCGCAGTACTCGGGGTCTTCAATGACAAGCTCGCCGTCGTTCTTCCACCAGTCGAAGCCGCGGTCGTTCTTGCAGTCGAATACGTTTACGCCGTCCTCATAGCCGCCCTGGCTGTGATGATAGGTGGCCTCGACCTCCTCTGCGACCTTGGGGTTGGAGGAGTAACCGCCCATGTCCTTGCCCCAGGCACTGAAGCCATCGGCGGTGCAGGTCATGTAAGCGATAAAGGCGCAGGCGGTCCAGGGCAGAGGACTGTTCTCGGTTACAAACAGATAATGGCAGTAGCCGTAGCCGCCGATGCCGGTGTAGTCGTCCTGATAAGCGGCGACGGTGATGTTGTTCTTGGATACGCCGGCGGATTCCTCAACGGAACGGAGCTTGGAGTATACCAGAAGGCCGAACTGATCGGTTGCGGACTTGGACACCAGGGTGTTGCAGATAGGTCCGTCATCGGTCTGAGCATTGTAGCTCTCTACCCACAGTTTGATCCAAGCAAGGGCGTATGCGCCGTCAGCGCCGAGGCCCAGGTCGGCCGCATCGGCAGCCATCTCGTCGATAACGGGCTTGAAGTAAGCCTGCTTTTCGGCGTCGAGGGCGTCAAAGGCGGCCTTCAGATACGCGGCATAGGTATCCTCGGTGAGCATATAGAGGAAGTTCTTGCCCACGATTTCGGAATCGATATCCATATAGAGGCCATGCTCGCCTTCGGCTACAAAGTCCCAGCAGTTCTTGTAGGTCTTGCTGCCGGTGTTGTTGAACATGAATACCTTGTTCAGGGTCTGGAGGGGCAGATAGCCCTCGTACTCGTCGGGGGTGGTGCCGTTGGCGGCAGCCCAGTCAAGGGGTATGAAGGTATCCAGGATGCCGGTGCGTACCATCTTGCTCTCGATCTGGTTGCCGTCCTGAATGAGGGTCATGGCATAGGTGCCTACGTCCTTGAGGGAGTCGGCGGTGAGCTGATCGAAGATCTTGTTGTTCTTGGGCTGCTGCCAGTCGAACTCCATGGTGTAATTGGGGTCGATGGTCTGCAAGTACTCAATGAACAGAGGCAGTGCAGACTTGCCGCGGCTGGAGTTGCCAACGCCGTAGAAGGTAGCGCCGTTGGATTCTTCTATTGCCTTCTTGGCCAGTTCTTCCAGGGTCATGCCTTCGGCTTCCTTGATGATCTTCTGGGTAGCGGTAAGCTCAACCTCAGGCTCGGCGGGAGCCGCCGCTTCTTCGGTGCCTTCGGCTTCGGGAGCTTCCTGGGCTGCAGGTGCCGCAGGGGCAGCGCAGGCAGCAAGGCTAAGCGCCATGCAGAGTACCAGCATGATAGCAATCAATTTTTTCACTGTTCTTTCCTCCTGTTGATTTTGATGTGTTATGAACCGAGCGGTTTCTTGATATGGCTTGTTGAATAAGATACCGCCTTATGTTTTTATTTTACAGGCATTCTATTCGTTTATTACAGGGGATAATCCTGTCATTATTTTCAAAATTCTGATATGTTTTGCTTTAATAGCTATTTTTTGATATACTTTATATTGGATAAGAATAATAACAAAAAATGTAAATTATCATTGATGGTAGGATATACATTATTATGAAATGCAGCGATGCAGCATTGTTTTCAGACCTCGACGGAACGCTTTTTAACTGCCGCGGCGAAGTTTCTATCAATAACAGGAATGCGATAGATGACTTTATAGCTCAGGGCGGCATGTTCGGCATTGCCACAGGCCGCGCCTCGCAAAACGCCTTGCAGCACCTCCCGGGCATAAGCATCAACGCACCATCTATAGTATTCAACGGGGCTGCGGTATACGACTATGTAAATAAGCGCTACATCTTGGCAAACTATCTCGACACCGAATCTGTCCCCCTTATAAAGGAGCTTGCGGAGTGCGGTAAAAGGCTGGATATACAGCTGTACACCGAATACGGCATATTCTACGTAACGCCGGAGAAACGCTCATATAAGCCGTTCGTGGATATACACCGCCCCTGCACCTTCTGTAAGGTTGATGACATAGCGGACAGGCCATGGCTCAAGACGCTTTTTCTGGGTGCGGAGGAGGATCTCGACTATGCCAGGGAGCTCATAGCAAAACGCGGCCTTGAGGATAAATTCGACATAGTGCCCGGAACAACCGACATACTGCCGGACGCCAAATACATAGAGCTTTTGCCCCACGGCACAAACAAGGGCAGCGGAGTGGAAGCCCTGCGCACACTTTCCTTCCTTTCCGGGCGCAGTATAATATGCGTGGGGGACTATTGGAACGACCTTGAGATGCTGCAAAGGGCGGACGTGGCATGCGTCCCCCTAAACGGCGCGGAAGAAGTAAAGGCCTTGGCCCATTACATAACCCCGGACAATAATCACGACGCAATAGCCTATATAATAGAAAAAATCATACCCGGGCTGTAATCCTTTGCAAAGGAGGGTACCGCAATGAAGCGAAACACAAGGGTTGTATGGATCTTATGCGTGTGCCTTTGGGCGTTGTCCTGCTTAGGCTGCGCCCGGAACGGAAATGCCTTTGCACAGTACGCCCCCGATGAAGCTGACAGGCTTACCGTATATACCTCCCACAAGCAGGAGGTATACGAGCCCATAATCACTGAATTCGAGAACCGCACCGGGATCTGGGTCACCGTTGAGACGGGCGGCACCAACGAGCTTCTTGAGCGCATAGCGAGTGAAACCGGATCCCCCGTATGCGACATAATGTTCGGCGGCGGCGTAGACAGCCTGGAATCGTATAAGGGCTACTTCAGCCCGTATCAAAGCCCCGAAGAGGCGGGCATAGACCCGGCTTTTCTCTCTGAGGATCACATGTGGGCGCCCTTCTCAATCCTTCCCACAGTAATAATCTACAATCAAAAGCTGGTTCCCGCCCATACCGTCACAGGCTGGCGGGACCTCATAGACCCCCGCTGGAAGGGCAAGATAGCCTTTGCCGACCCCTCCGCCTCAGGCTCCAGCTATACCGCCCTCGCCACGCTGTGCCAGATAATACCCAAGGATACCGAGTCGGTGCTGCGGCAGTTTGCAAAAAACCTGGGCGGCAGCCAGTTCGGTGGCTCCGGCGACGTGGTAAAGGCGGTTGCCGACGGCACCTGCTTTTTAGGAATCACCCTCGAAGAAACGGCCATGAAGCGCATAGCTGAAGGATACGACATAAAGCTTCTGTACCCCGCCGAGGGCACCAGCGCCGTACCCGACGGCAGCGCCCTGATAAAAGGCGCGCCACACGAGGACAACGCCAAGCTGTTTCTCGACTTTGTGCTGAGCCGCGGCGCTCAGGAAAGGCTTGCCCAACAGTTTTACAGGCGGCCCGTGTGCAGCGACATACAGCGGCAGAAGGAGCTTTCTCCCCTTGAAGACATAGCCCTGATAGACTACAGCGTATCCTGGGCAAGCGAAAACCACGACCATATGCTGGAGCGCTGGTCCGCCCTGATGGAACAGGAGGCGGGCAGATGAAGCTTATATTTACCCGCGGAACATTCAGGGAAAAGCTGTTTTCTTCAATGCTTTTCACCACCCTCACCACGCTCATGCTGTGCAGCTCGCTGCTGCTCATAGTATTCAGCTCCCGCATGGAGGACAGCGCACGGCAGGAGGCGGATACGCTTATATCCGTAGTATCCTCTTCCATCAGCGACCTGCGAGATTCCACCGAAAAGATAGGCTCAAAGCTCAACCGCAATTCTCTCGTGATAAACGCCATGTCAGGCGGCGGGGCGTTCCCACAGCAGACATACTACGAGCTGTACAACGCCACAAGCGGTCTTCGGGACTATGTGCAATTTTACCTTTACGACACCAACGGCGCTTTACAATACTCTACCTCCAGCGCAGGGCACTCACGCACCCTGCCTACAAACTGGGGCATACTCCTTGCGGCGGCAAGTCACCACGGGGAGCTTGTGTTCCGGGGGGCAGACGCATTCAGCTACCCAGACCGGGATGCGGTGCTGTACGCCGCCCGGAGCATCGTGAACAACGCGGGCGATGCGGTTGGCTACTTCGTTGCGAACCTTTCCGAAGACAATCTGCAGGAGCTTTTGGAGGGCAAGTTCGGCAGCCGCAACACCCTCTACATTACCGACGCCTTCATGCGCACCATATACTGCTCCCGTCCGGCGGAAACTGATTCCCCCGTGCCCGCGCTGCGTTCCGCAATGCTCAGCAATACCCACGTATCCTCCGACGAGTACAACTACTACATGCGCCACGAGCCCACAAGCGGCCTGTATATAATACTTCGCCAGCCAAAGGCATTCACCCGGGACACAACGAGACTTCTGAGGACAGTGGCCTCATTTCTCGTCCTCGGCAGCATAGCCCTCTGCGTGTTCGTCTCCTTCAACCTGAGCAGACAGCTTTCAGACCCCATAGGCAAGATAACCTCCGCCATGGCGGAGGTGGAAAAGGGCAGCCTGGATACCCGCGTAAACCTTCACCGCAGCGACGAATTGGGGCAGCTCGCGGACAACTTCGACAACATGGTAGAGCGCCTCAAAACCTACATGGATAAACTCATACAGGGTCAGCGGGACCTGGATGAGGCTCAGATACGCATGATGCAGGCACAGCTGAACCCCCACTTCCTCTGCAACACGCTGGACACGATGAAGTGGATAGGCAAGATGAACGGTGTGCCCGAAATATCCAACATATCCATGGATCTTGCGGACATACTGCGGGCCTGCATATCTACAGATGAATTCGTTCTACTTGGGGACGAGCTGGAGCTTCTGAACCGTTACGTACGCATACAGCGCATACGCTTCCCCGGACGCTTTACCTACGCCGCAAGGGGTCACGAGAAATACATTGACTGCATAGTCCCAAAGCTCATACTCCAGCCCCTTGTGGAAAACGCCATACTTCACGGCCTTGCCGACCGGGACAACGGCAGCATAGTCCTCTCCGTATCGGAGCAGCCCGGCGGCCTGCTCAGGATAGCCGTATCCGACGACGGCAGCGGCATACCCGACGAGGTGATACGGCGCTTTGCACAGGATGGCCCTGCCCGCGAGGGGCGGCTTGGCCTGTACAACGTAAACCTTATACTTAAGAAATACTACGGGACCGATTTCGGGCTTCACCTCAGGAATAATCCGGAAGGCGGCGCTACGGTCTGTGCGCTGCTGCCCATCACAAGGAGGGAAACAGATGCTTAAAGTTCTCGTTGTGGAAGATGAGCCATACGTGCGCCGGGGCATTGTGCTGTCGGTAGACTGGACGGCGCTGGACTGCTTCGTGGTAGGCGAGGCGGCCAACGGCGAGGAGGGCTACGACGCGGCGCTGAAATTCCAGCCCAACATCATCATAACCGACATACGCATGCCTAAGATGGACGGCATCGAGATGCTCAAGCGGCTTCGGGAGGCCGGCTGCAAGTCCGAGGTGATAATACTCACTGCCTACAGCGACTTTGAGTACGCCAAAAACGCGCTGCATTACGGCGCGGCGGACTACCTTCTCAAGCCCTTCCACGATGGCGAACTGGAGCAGGTGATAGTCTCCATACATTCCCGCCTCATGGCCAGGCAGGGCAACGCCGCGGAATCCCTACCCGCCCTTCAGCTCAAGAAAGGCGACAAGAGCAAGTACGTAATGGAGTCCCTCGCCTACATTGCGGGCCACTACAACGACCCGGACATAGGCGTTGGCTCCATAGCCGCAAACGCAGGCATAAGCGAGGGCTACCTCTGCCATATATTCAAAAAAGAGACAAACTACACCCTGATGGAGTATCTATCCCAGTACCGCATGCACGTAGCCATGCAGCTCCTCCGGGACTGCCGGGTAAAAATATACGAGGTGGCCGAACAGGTGGGGTACAGGGATATCGCCTATTTTTCCAGCATGTTCCGCAAGATAGTAGGCGTCACTCCCTCAGAGTATCAGGACAGGTGCAAATAATCCGGCGCAAGATAAGCTTTAACATGAGCATGGCATATACCCAATATAATTGGAGGATCCAGAGTCTCTTCGTTATCGTCAGAATGTTCCGTCCGCGCTTCGCAATACAGCCGGCTTTCTTTCGGAGAAAGCCGGCTGTATGTCCTGTTATATCTGAGGTTAAATAGCAATCGCTGCTTTTCTTTTACAAAATGCCCGGATTATCTTTTACATACGCCATCGTTACTCCCATACCTTTCCTCCAGTACGGCTACACCCTGGGAGAGTATCTCACGGGTGAGGCTGACGGCCTGCTGCTCGTCCTTGGCCTTTATGGCGGCAAGCAGCCTGCGGTGCAGGCGCGCAGATTCCTGCACGTCCCCCGCCTTAACGCTGTAATGCTGCTTTATGAGCGCCCGTATCACCGGCTCAAACGCGCGGAAAAACATGCTGTATATGCCGTTGCCCGAGGCCTGGGTGAGCCGGTAATGGAACTGGTACACCTGCTCCTCAGGGTCGCCGCCCTGCTCAAGTGCGTCAATGTAACCCTCCATCTCGGCATACGTGCTGTCGTATATATTCTCGCAGGCAAGCCTTGCGCATTCCATCTCAACCAGCCGGCGGAAGTCCATCATATCAGAAAATATGGAATGATCCAGCTCTACCGAATCGTATGACATTATTGCCGCCAGCGACTGCGGCGTGGGGTACTTGCGGTAATCCCGCACCACAGTCCCCCGGCGCGGCTGTATATTGAGAAAGCCCATGCTTTCCAGCTCCAGCACGCTTTGGTTCACGCTGCTGCGGGATATGCCCATCATCTCGGCAAGCTCCCTTTCCGGCGGCAGCCTGTCCCCCGGCTTAAGCTCGCCTGAGATTATCTTGCTCATTATGGCCTGCGTGCAGTTCTGCTTTAGCGTCGGCGTATTCAGCCTCGTAAAAATGGTAGAGATAATACCGCCTCCCGTATTTGTGGCTGGCATTATTGTACCAGCGTGCACCATAAAAGGCAACAGCTCTGGCTTGACCAGGCTCTGGTTTGCCTCTTTTTGCAATTATATCATCGCGCTGCCGCCGGTGACTATCCATGCGGCCATGGCAGCTACCGTGAATGCGCCGGTATATACGCTGCCGGTCTTTCTGTAGGCCAGTGTGCACAGCACGCTGAAAACCAGTACCTGGGGCACGAATACTATCATCAGCGACATGAAGGGGCCGCCGAAGGTAGAGCCGAACAGCAGGTCTGCGCCGGGGCCTATGCCTGCGAAGAAGGGGATATACTCGATGAGCATTATCAGCACTATGCCGCCCGCCATGCAGAGGGCATTGCGCCACCAGCAGGACATGAAGCCGCCGAAGCCGGGCTTATTCGCGGCGGGAGTACGCATCTGGGCGAATATCTTGCTGTTGTTGAGCAGGAAAAACAGGGCGAATATGGGCAGGTATACCAAGAACTGCAGCACCCGCTCGCCGGTGAAGCTCTTGAAGAAGGGCCATATGAACCTGTAGTCCAGGTCAAAGGCCGCCTCGCATAATAGCAGCATTACGTACATGAGCGCCAGCATACACAGCGCAAGCAGCGCGGATCTGCCGCAGAGGCTCCAGTCAAGGCCGTTCCTGTGCTCCTCCCGGGCGAGGCCCAGGTCTACCCAATCCAGCCTGCTGCCCTTCTTCTTTGATCTGACGAAGGGTATTATGGTGGTAGCCAGCATTATGAGTATGAGCAGGGAATACCAGGCCACAAAGCCGTTGCCTATGGTCATGCGGAAGATATTCTCAGGCAGCGGCAGCAGGCCGTGGCCCAGCTGCGTCATAAAGGGATAGCTCGCGCCGGCTATGAGGATGGTTATTATGGCGCCCTTCCACCACCTCCAGCCGGACTTGGCCTTTTCCGGGCGGTCAGGCACGCCCTGTGCCACGGGTGCAAAGAAGGCTGTGGTGAGCAGCAGCTCCATAAAGGGTATCATCGCCGCTATTGCCAGCATCATAGCCAGGAACACCAGCCATTCCTTGCCCAGGAACACCTGATCAGCAGAGGCTATGGAGGTATCCATGCCTATGGCGTTGGTGAGCCACTCTATGGCGGTCATCATGCCGTGGGTGTTGTGGGTGGTAAGGCGGTGGTTGGTATTGAGCAGCTCTATGCGCCGCGCGGAGCCGTCGGCAAAGTCGCCGTAGGTAGTGTTCCATTCGGACTCCTCCGCGCTCACGCCTAAGAACTCGGTGCGCACCGGCTGATCCAGCAGCTCATCCGTGACGGTATTGGCGTAATCCCTGAAGTAGCTGAACTCGTCGTACTTTGACTGGAGCAGCAGTACGTTGTTGAATTTTATGTTCTCAGAATCGTATACGCTCTTTCTGAACAGCTCACCGCACTGCAATATCGTAGCCTTGGGGGATATGTCTCTTCCCTCCGCATCCACCGCGCCGGAATAGGCGGCGGAAACCGTCCAGGACGCCCATGTGCCCATTGAGTGGCCGGAAACGGCAAGGCGGGAAGCGTCTACATACGGTAGCTCCGACAATACCGCATAGGCGGCGATACCGCCCATGGAGCTGTCCTTTACGGAGGAGCCGTCGCTGCCTTTGGAATAGTGGTCGTTAAAGAAGGTAAGGTTGGAGAAGTTCATCATCACCCGGTAGCGCGTCGGCCCGCTTATCTGAACGTAGGTGCCGTCGGCCTCTGAGTCGTTGCCGTAGGTAACCGTCACCTTGTGGTCGGTGTATCCTCTCTCCTTCATGCCCACGGTGGTGGAGCCGTGGCCGTATTCATCCAGCGCCAGTACTACAGCGCCCCGCCGCGCCATCTCTATGGCGTATGCGCCGCTGGTCTCGTGGTCGTTCTGGTAGCCGTGGAGCAGCAGCAGGCCGGGGGCGGGCTGCTGTTCGCTTGCCGTTTCGGGCTTATACAGCTTATATGTAAGCGTGCCCAGATCCGTTTCTATGCTGCCGTCCTCTATGGCAACCTTGCCGCCGTCGGTCTGTATTCCGTTGGCTATCGCCATGCATACAAAAGACAGTATAATAACGGCTGCCAGCAGTATAGTGGCCTTTTTTCTGTATTTCATAGCAGATCCTCCTTTACATTATCGCAGGAACATCCAGCTCTATATCGCTGAGCGGATACGTGCAGCAGGGGTGTATCCAGCCGAATTTCTTGTCCGCCTCCCTGCGCCCGTCCGCCTCGTCGGGGATAAACACCTCGCCTGAAACAAGCCTGGAATGGCACCAGCCGCACTGACCGCTGCGACAGCGGGAGGGAGCCTTTATGCCCGCCTGCTCCATGGCTGAGAGCAGCGTCTGGTTTGCCCGGCAGCTTATGGTCTGCTTTTCGCCCCGTATGCTTACGGTCAGGGAAAAGCTCTTGCCCTGGTTTTCCTTGGGGTAACTTGCGTCGCGGGCGGGATCGCCGTACTCGCCGTACAGCTCCTTGCGGGCGCGCCTTCTGGGCAGACCCAGCTCCGCTATCTGCTTATCCGCGAAATCGTACATTGCCTTCGGGCCGCAGAGAAACAGTGAATAGTCCTCTTCGCCGGCGTATTTTCTAATAAGCTCCGCCGTGATGAAGCCATGCTCATAGCCCTCGGCTGCTTCGTCGGACAGTACGTGTACTACCTTTACCCTGCTGTTTGAGCGGGCGGCTACCGCCTCCAGCTCCTCCTTTAGCAGTATGGTATCCTTCGTGCGGCTGCCGTAGAGTATGGTAAGGTCAAAGTCCTCTATGCCGTCCGCAACGGCGCAGGCCATGGAGTAAAACGGGGTTATGCCGCTGCCGCCAGCCATGGCTACCACATGCTTCGCGTCCCTGAGACCCTGATAGTAGAAGTCCCCCTGAGGGCCGGAAATGGTAACCTGATCCCCCTCTTTCCAGTTGTCAAGTATGTATTCCGAGGCATATCCGCCCTTTGAGCGGCGGATTGTCAAGGTATAGCTGCCGTTCAGCGCGTCCTTTGGCCCGGAGCAGATGGAATAGGGCTTGAACAGCCTTGCGCCCTCTATGTTAAGCTCCACCGCCACGTACTGGCCTGCCCTGAAGTACGCCATGCCTTCCGTTCCCCGGGAGGTATCCGGCACAAGGGTATAGCTCCTGGCGTCATCGTGATCCACTACCTTGGCTATCTTTACGCACTGCTTTTCGGGATGCAGCTTTTCAGCCAGTATGTTGGAATTGAATACAGACTGGGGCATTTCGTCCCCGGCGGCGGCGATGTGCGCCTCGCGCACCTTTACCTCGCTCAAAAACGCACCTACGCCCAGGCCCTTAAGGGCCGACTTATCGTAATTGTATTTTGCCATTTTTACTTGCCCTCCTTCATGTCGAGAAGCGTATAGCGCGCCTGCTCTGCGCCGGAGAGGTACGCCTGTGAGTAGCCGTCCATCTGCGTGCCGTGGCCGCCGCAGAAGCGAAGCCCCTTTATGGTATAGTCCAGCTTGTGCCCGCTCTGCACTCTTGGGAACATGCCGTCCCATGTGCCGCAGGCGTAGCCGTATACGTCGCCCTGAGGCGTGCCCAGATACCGCGCCCAGGTAACGGGAGACGCCACTACTATTTCTTCAATATGGCTGCGCAGGTCTATGCCCGTCAGCTTTTCAAAGTGGGTCACGCATTCCTCCGCTATTCTGTCCTTTAGCCTGAAGTACTCCTCTTCGGTTACGTTTGCGAATGCGTCCTCCGTGTAGAATTTTGCGAACTGCACCATGCAGGTGCCCTCCGGCGTGCAGTCTGGTATTGCCTCGTTGATTATGGTCACGCAGTAATCCTTGTGCCCCTCTATGGTCGCCGCGCTTTCGTATTGCGAAAGGGTATCGCCGGTAGAGCGGACAAATGTATCGTATGCCTTGAAGCCAAGCTGCTCATAAGGTATATCCAATCCCAAATATACCGTAAAGGCGCTCTGTGCCAGCTTTCTCGCGTTCATCAGCCTGCGCTCACGCTCCGGCACCTCGCTCTTGTCTATCATCCTGTCGAATACCACCGTGGGCATCAGGTTGGATATTACCCGCTCGCAGGGTATATACGTGCCGTCCGCCAGCTCTACGCCGCGTACAGCGCCGTTTTTAACGTCTATCCTTGTTACCTCGGTGTTGTACCATATATCGCCGCCCATGTCCCTTATGACCTTATCAAATGCCAGCGATATTTCATGGCTGCGGAAGCGCGCCATCCAGGGCTTCTGTGTAAGATATGTATATGTCATGAAGGTATACACGGCAAAGCTCATCTTTGTGGAGTCCACTCCCACATAGTCCCAGTAGGATTCGAATATCTCTCTCGCTTTATCCGGCACGCCTATGCGCCTCAGCATCTCGTCTGTGGTCATGGGCACTACCTTCATGAGGTCGTGGTACTTAAGCAGCATCTCTACCTTGGCGGGCGGGTTGGGCTCGTTATGGTGCGCCGCCAGCCAGCCTACGCCGTCGGTGAGCATACGGCCCAGCTCCAGCACCGTGGTCATGCTCTCCCGTGATCCGGGGACGTTTTTCTCCATCTCGTCTATAAACGCCTGCACGCCTACCGGCATGGTGACATCAAAGCCGTTTTCCGGGTCGGTGTTTATGGAGCGGAAGGCCTCGTCTGTGGATACCCAGTCCACGTCCAGCCCGTAGCCGTCCAGCAGCCTGCGCACCGCGCCCTCGTTCTCGCCTTCGCCCATCTGGCACATCTCGTGAAGCGTGCCCTCGAATTCAAACCTTCCCCTGCGGAAGGAAGTAGCGCAGCCGCCGGGCAGGTTATGCTTTTCCAGCAGCAGCACCTTTTTGCCCTCCTTGGCAAGGTATGCCGCTGCGCTCAGCCCGCCGTTGCCGGCGCCCACGATAACTGCATCGTATGACTTTGCCTGCATATTATAAGATACCTCCCATTAAATTTATCTGGTCTAACCACCAGTCAGTATATACCAAAAATGATATTTTTTCAACAAAAAAATGCCGGCAATAGCGCACACGCTTTCGCATCTCTGTCATATTGTGTCTGCGGTTGACCGGTACGACTTATTTCGTTCTGCATCTGTTTGTTTTAGAGGTAACAGGTTTATATGAATTACCGGAATAGCGCAGAGAACACTACGTTCAATTGCGCCAAAATATTGACAATAGCTAAAATTTTTTGTAGAATTAATATCATTTGTTAGATTACATGGCTTTAGCAATACCGGATTATATTCACATTTTTAATAAATAAACTGCCAGTCAGGGCAAAGAATCAAACATACTGAAGGGGTCGGGCCGATGGAAGAAATCCTAAGAATGGAACATATTACCAAGCGCTTTGGAGATATGTACGCGAACCGGGACATCAGCTTTGATGTCCGCAAGGGAGAGGTGCATACTCTGCTGGGCGAGAACGGCGCCGGAAAGAGCACATTGATGAACGTGCTGTTCGGCCTTTACCAGCCTACGGAGGGAAGCATATACATACACGACAAAAAGGTGCGTATAGATTCACCTGCACAGGCGGTAAAGCAGGGCATAGGCATGGTACATCAGCATTTTATGCTGGTGGAGGCCATGACTGTGCTGGAAAATATAATACTGGGCGACCGCAATACAAAAGGCATATTCATAGACAAGGACGCCCGCCGCAATGAAATACAGAAGCTGGCGGATCAGTACGGCCTTGAGGTGGAGCTGGATAAGCCCATAACCGAGATAGCGGTAGGCGCTCAGCAAAGGGTAGAGATACTCAAGGCGCTGTACAGGGGCGCAGAGCTGCTGGTACTGGACGAGCCCACGGCCGCGCTGACGGACATAGAGGTGGAAGGGCTATTCAAGGTAATGAACAAGCTTACCGCCGAGGGAAAGAGCATAATATTCATAAGCCACAAGATGCGCGAGGTGCTGCATATATCCGACCGCGTAACCATACTCCGGGCGGGCAGGAGCATATGTACCCTCAACAGGGACGAGACTACCGGCGAGGAGCTTGCGAACCTTATGATAGGCAGGGAGCTTGCCCCCTCCCATTACGAAAAGATCGAGCAGCCGGGTGAACCGGTAATAGCGCTCAGAAACGTGGATTACTGCAAGGCTTCCAAGCATAACGGCCTAAACGGAGTCAGCCTCACCGTTGGAAGAGGCGAGATAGTGGGCATAGCGGGCGTGGACGGCAACGGTCAGAGCCAGCTTGCCCAGATAGTTACCGGCGTGCTTGTTCCTGAGGGCGGCGAGCTGGACCTTAAGAATAAAAAGATAGCCGTTTTCTCGCCGGAGGGCTTTATAGAGGAGCGGGTATCCCATATACCTGAGGACCGCAACAAGATGGGGCTCATAGGCAGTATGTCCATAAGCGACAATATAGTGCTCAAGTCCACCGAAAAGCCGGAGTTTTCAAAGAAAAAGGGCTTGCTCCTGAAAAAAAAGGCCATTAAGGGCTATGCCGAGGAGATGCGCGAAAAGTACGACATACGCTGCGTATCCGTGGAGCAGGAGGCAAGGAACCTTTCCGGCGGCAACCAGCAGAAGGTGATACTGGCCCGTGAGCTTGAGGGCAACCCGGACCTGCTGGTGGCGGTACATCCTACCCGCGGCCTTGACATAGGCGCCACCCGCTTCGTGCATGACAGCATGATAGCGGCGCGGGACAGGGGCTGCGGCGTGCTGCTCATAAGCGCGGACTTTGACGAGATACTGGAGGTTTCGGACAGGATAGTGGTCATGTTCGAGGGGCAGGTAATGGGCGAATACCCGGGCAAGAACCCTCCCATACAGGAGATAAGCCTTGCCATGGCGGGCAAGTAAGGAGGACGGCATGAAAAACACCAAGATGATAAGCCTGCTGGTTCCCATAATATCCGTAATACTGGCCTTTCTCATAGGCTGCATAATAATGGCGGCGCTGAGCGCGAACCCTGCCGTGGCGCTGCAGGCTCTCTGGAAGGGCGCCTTCGGCAGCGTAAGGAACATAGGCACCACGCTCTCCCGCTCCACCCCGCTGATATTCACCGGCCTCTGCGCCTGCTTTGCCTATAAGTGCGGCGTGTTCAACCTGGGCGGCGAGGGCCAGTTTATAATGGGCTCCGTGGTGTGCACTGTGATAGCGACACAATGCGGCTTTACCGGGCTGCCCGCCATAATAATATGCCTTATAGCCGGCGCCGTGGCAGGCGGCCTTTGGGCGATGATACCCGGCGTGCTGAAGGTGTACAGAGGGCAGAACGAGATGATAATCTCCATAATGATGAACTACATAGCCACGCTTTTCATGGGAGTACTGTTCACAAATTGGCTGAGGGACGGCTCTGTCCCGCAAACCATAGCGGTGCCTGACGGGACGCGGCTTACCAGGCTGTTCGGACTGCGCGCCACCTCTGCCTTCATCATAGCCATAGCCGTAGGCCTCATAGTTTACTATTTCCTGTTCAACACCTCAAAGGGCTTCCAGCTCAGGGCGGTGGGCTTCAACATGACCGCAGCCAAGTTCAACGGCTTCGCGGTGGAAAAGTACTTTCTCTTCAGCTTCCTCATATCCGGCATGATAGCGGGCCTGGGCGGCAGCGCGGAGATACTCGGTACCCAATTCTTCCTTATAAACGGCTACGCCGCAGGTTACGGCTTTGACGGCGTATCCATGGCGCTGATAGGCCAGCTGCACCCCATAGCTACCATGCTTGTAGCGATATTCTTCGCTGCCCTCCGTGTAGGCTCAACCACCATGCAGGCGGCTACTGGCGTGCCTACCAGCGTATCCGATATAATACAGGCGCTGGTGATAGTGTTTACCGTGGCGGGCCTTGCCCTGGTAAAGCTGCCTGAGTTCAAGGCCTTTACCGACAGGGTATTCGCAAAGAAAAAGGAGGTGGCGTAACATGAGCTGGGATTTCATATCAAATCTTCTCCTCGCGAGCGTAAGAATGGCTACGCCCCTCATATTCCTGGCGCTGGCAGAGCTGTATTCCCAGCGGGCGGGCCTGGTACATATAGGCCTTGAAGGCCTGGCCTCCATAGGCTCCCTTGTGGGCTTCCTTGTGAGCCTTATAACCGGCAACCCCCTTCTGGGCGTTCTGGCGGGCGCCGCCGCAGGCATACTGGTGAACATGATATACGCCTACGCTACCATAACCCTCTGCGCTGAGCAGATAGTGTACGGCATGGCAATAAACATATTCGCCCCTGCGCTGGCCTCCTTTATATACCGGGTATACTTCGGCGCGGGCTCTGAGCTGGTGCAGGTAAGCCTTATGGAAACTCTTGCCTCCAGAATGGGCATCACAGCCAACGGCTTCATAGCGAAGCTGTTTCTGGATCAGACCCCCATGGTATACCTTGCGTACCTGCTGGTAGTATTCACGGTGATATACTTCAACAGGACAAAGTCCGGCCTGAACTACAAGGCGGTGGGCGAATACCCCAAGGCAGCCGCGACGCTGGGCATTGACGTAATAGGCATAAAGTACACGGCGAGCGTTATCTGCGGCGCCCTCGCAGGCATCGGCGGCGCTTACCTGACCACCTGCTACACCACCACCTATGTTGACGGCAACATCGCGGGCCGCGGCTTCATAGCTCTGGCGGCGGTAATATTCGGCCGCTGGAACGCGGGCGGCGTGCTGATAGCCTGCCTCTTCTTCGGCTTCTGCGACGCATTGCAGATACGCCTTCAGGTGGGCAGCTACAACATACCCTATCAGTTCTTCCAGATGATACCCTATATCGCTACCGTAGTGGTGCTCGCGGCAATAGGCATGAAGAAGGCCGGACCAAAGAGCTGCGGCAAGCCTTACCGCAAGGAAGAACTCTAACTCAGCCATAATAGCCGGTCATGCGGCTGTTATATAAACAAAAAATCGAAACGGAGGAATTACAAATGAAAAAATTCTTAGCAATGCTGCTGGTCGCCGCTATGGTATTCTCAATGGCAGCCTGCGCCAAGGCTCCCGAGGCCGCCCAGCCCGCCGCAACGGAAGAGACCGCTGGCGAGACCGCTGGCGAGACCGCCGGCGAGACCGCGGAGACCGCCGAAGCCCCCAAGGACGGCAAGGTATACAAAGTAGCCATGATCTGCGACTCCAGCATTTCCGATGGCGGCTGGGGCATGTCCTGCTACAACGCCATGATGGACGCCGCAGCGAAGCACGGCTGGGAAACCGCCGTATCCGACAGCATCGAACAGTCCGCATACTTTGACACTATCGATTCCTACTGCACTCTGGGCTACGATATGATCTATGCTCCCGGCAATCAGTACACCGACGCCGTGCTGCAGGCCGCCGCGGAGTATCCCGATATCGCTTTCGCCCTGCTCAACGGCGCTGCCGATACTCCCGCCAAGGCCGAGAACGGCAACGTATCCTCCCTGCTGCCCAACGCCACCCAGATCGGCTGGATCGCCGGCGCTCTGGCGGGCCTTATGACCGAGACCGGCACCATCGCCTTTATCGGCGGCATGGAGCTGGACACCACCAAGGGCAAGTATGAGGGCTATAAGGAGGCCGCCGCCTACGTAGCAGAGAAGGCCGGAAAGACGGCAACCACTCTGGATATCGTATACTCCAACTCCTTCTCCGCCAGCGACAAGGGCATCGAGTTCGCCAAGGCCATGATAGACAAGGGAGCCGACGTATTCTTCGGCGACGCTTCCGCCGTTGACTCCGGCGCACGTCAGGCCATAGACGAGTACAACGCCGCACAGGGCAGCGTAAAGGTATTCGACATAGCGCAGCCCGCTGACCTGCTGGGCCAGAACGAATGCATCATAGGCTCCCAGGTGACGGACAACTCCGCCATGGTAGGTTCCTGCATGGAGGCTGTTGAGGCCGGCAAGCTGGGCGGCGACGTCATTTACGGCACCCTCGAGAACGGCGCTCTTTCCGCCGGCGCGGTAAGCGACCTGGTACCTGCGGAGATAAAGGATCAGTATAACGCCTACATCGAGGAGATGAAGGCCGGCACCTTTATGAAGTAATAACCACTCAGCCAATATAAAAAATGACGATACCCCGGCATGGCCGGGGTATCGTTGCAGTCTGAGGGAGGATGTTGACGGCGTACCTTTAGTATTAAAATACAGTCCATCTGTATTATCTCCCCTAAGAAACAAACTATGGTATTATTTCCCGAAGAATATATATAAATGCTAAATCCAATAAAATAATATTTATAAAAGAAGGGGGATAATATGAAAAAACGCTTAGTCGCTTTGATGATGGCGACGATGATGGCAATGTGTTTGCTGCCTGGAGTAGCAATAGCAAGAGAGCAAACGATAAGAGTAAAAGTTCACGTGCGTATATGGACGGGAAAGTCAAGCGTCACTGGAAATTTCGACTATAATATTCCTCCGAAGTCATAGACCCCTGTTCAATCATTAACGACGGGATCAGAGTATAACGGAAGCAATAAAGTAACGGATTTCAAATGGACTTATGAGGGAAAAGAAACTGCTACTTTATAAAGCAACAGCAACTTCTTCGGCTAGCAGCAGCATCAAGTGGGGCATAAATCTCCCTTCGCCGGAACAGTTATATAGTAATATTGGCGAATATGAAAATTATAAATGGGCAAAAAGTATAGGAACTACCTATAGTGGGTCTAGTGCTATAGGCAATCCATATTGGCCTACTGGTGCTCCGACTGGATGTACTATCTATTTGCTTATTTGGAAAGAGCCAGCACCGACACCTACACCTACGCTCAAACCTACAGCTACGCCTACGCCGAGCGCCGATCCGACGCCTACGCCGAGCGCCGATCCGACGCCTACGCCGAGCGCCGACCCGACGCCTACGCCGAGCGCCGATCCGACGCCTACGCCGAGCGAGAGCCCCGATCCGACGCCTACGCCGAGCGAGAGCCCCGATCCGACGCCTACGCCGAGCGAGAGCCCCAATCCGACGCCTACGCCGAGCGAGAGCCCCAATCCGACGCCTACGCCGAATATACCGTGGGTACCCGGCCATGACCATAACCACAACAATAACGGTGTTCCCCCTATAGTTTACATACCCCCCAAGACCGGCGACATGCCCTTCTGGTACAGCATTGCGCAGTTCCTTGGCCTGGTAAAGTAACAGATAAAGTAACAGCATAACGCAAAAAAAAATAAGGGCGGCCCTCGGGCCGCCCTTCTGTTTGTAATTTAGCGTGAATGTGGGAGAACAAAAAACGCGGGGCGCAATGTATTGGTTGCATAAAAATGTAAAGTATGAGAGAATTAAGAAAATATCGATATAAAAATCTTAATAATTACATTATAAGCAGAGGAAGAAGAGAGTGGAATCAAGGGAACTGCTATGCAGGATCAAAGCGGGAGATGACGAGGCTTTCAGGACGATGGTATTGACCTATGGAAAGCCGGTATACTTGCGGCTTTTGGAGCGCTCCGGGAATAAGGAGGTGGCCAAAGAGGCGCTCAGGGAGGCGCTTATCGACCTGTATATCACCGTTAAAATGGCCAACAGCAAAGACCCTGTGGAAGCGCTGCTTTACAGCAGGGCGGAGGAGATACAGGCGGATATGCTGCGCCGATCCTGCGAAAGACTGTTCTACACTGCCACGAATGCAAACGCCCCAGAACTGCCTAGGACCCAGCCGGAGATAAAGCGGGCCGATGTTCAGCCATCGGATATCCCCATTCAGGCCAAGGCGGAGAAAAGGCCGTGGAGCGCGGGAAGGCTGGCTGCCGCCATAGCGCTCTCCGCAGGAATACTTGCCGCTCTATGGGTCATAGCCGGCCTGCTTATGGATATGGGCTTTTTGCCCTATATCGACATGGGCTATAGCTGGTTCAATATGAACATAGCGCCCTGGTTTTAAGCATGGAGGCGGCACATGAAGGATAGCAAGGTAATAGCCGTTATGTTAGTGGTGTTCATGCTTCTCTTGATGACCATAGGCGTGCTTTTTATGGTGCGGCCCGGCGTGATAGACAACAGACGGGCGGCAAAAGAGGCGGAGATAATTGCCATGATAGAAGCGAGCGGAGGCAGCGTGGAAATACCAGATATGCAGCTATCGGAGGTGCAGGGAGAGGAGGACGAGACCTTCGAGGGCTACGAGCCGGGCTTTGAGCAGGACATGGGCTCGATTCCCGGTTATGAGACGGAAGAAGGCACCGAGGAAAGTAAGTCGGTGGGCCGCGGGACTATATCCATACCCGCCATAGACCTGAAAATGGCGGTAATGGAAGGCGCGGATAGGCACGCCCTGCGGGGCGGCGCGGGCTGGCTGCCCTCATCGGCTGAGATGGGTGCGCCGGGAAACTGCGTCATATTCGGCCACCGGATGAAAAAATACGGCAGACATTTCAACAGGCTGGATGAGCTGGAAGCAGGGGACGAGATAAACCTTTCCGCTGGAGATGGAGATGTTTATACATATACCGTTACGGGGAAGGAAACTATCGAGCCGGAGGAGCTGTTTAATGCGCTGAGTTCCCACAACGACGGATACTCGCTTACTCTGGTGACATGTACCCCGGTCGGGAAAGGGACACACCGGCTGCTCATATATGCGGCAATGCAGCCATAAGACAAAGGATCAAGGGGGATAAGGACTATGAAATTCAAGAGCTTTAATCGCGTGCTTGCTGCTTTGCTGATGCTTACGATGCTTGCCGGTCAGGTGCTTATGAGCACTGCCATGGCCTTAAATGAGGAGCCGGGCATAGTGATACTGGATGAATCCGATCTGCTGGAGGCGGAGCCAACCCCCACCCCCACGCCCGGGCCCCAGGAAGAATGGCAGGAGGACGGGGCAGTACATGAAGGAATAGATAAGGCCGAGAGCACGCCCGAGGTAATAAACGAAGAGTATATTATTTCCGAGCAAACGCCCGCGCCTGCGTCGTCTGCGGGCATTGCGGCGCTGCCAGAAGGGGCGGATGAACCAGCCAAAACGTCTGAAGTAGCGTCCGAAGGCGAGGAAGATGGAATAATACTGCTGGGCGATGAGCCACTGGCTGACGGAGACGGGGGCCTGTCGGTGTTGGTAACTTCCAGCCAGACCACGGTACAGGACGGAGAAGAGTATAAGTTTACAGTGGTGGTAAGGGATGACGACCTTACCACCCTTCCAAACATAATAGAGGGGGAGACCCTTACCATAGAGTTGCCGGAGTTTCTTGAGATCAGGGATTTTCCGAATGTGCTGCGCCAGTATTTTGAATGGCCGCCATACTACGACCAGGAGAGCCACAGTGTAACGCTCACCTTTAAGGAAATAGCCGAGGGAATGCAGAACCTGAACATGTCGTTCACCCTTACCGCCATCGTAAACACCATAGGCTATGACGGGGACGGCAAGGACGAGATAAAGGTTGGCCTGGGTAACGTGGAG
Source organism: Clostridiales bacterium (assembly GCA_004557245.1). Classification (GTDB taxonomy): domain Bacteria; phylum Bacillota; class Clostridia; order Christensenellales; family CAG-138; genus SFEL01. The sequence continues at coordinate 60,607 of SFEL01000010.1, forward strand.
ACGGCAACAGCCAGTACCGAGGTAGGGGTAGATACCGGAACGGGAGAAACAGAGGAAAAGCCGTATCTGAAGAAGAATATATGGAGCAACGTCAAACAGATGGGGACAGACTTCGTAATGAACGATCCTGAAAAGCCCATAGGCTACTCTGCCGGCTTCGGCGTAAAATGCGATTATAATTCAAATGTAACCTTCCGGGATGACCTGAGCGGAGGCCACCTCGCCCTTTGCAGCGTGACCGGAGATACAAACGCGCCCCTTGGAAGCTGCATAACAAAGGTGACTATCGGCGGGAAGGTCGTGACCCCGGCTGACCCGACAGGCGAAACACTTGTGTTCAACGACCAAAGGCTGGGTGTTATCACGATAAGCAGGGACGGCACCGGTTTTAAGGCCGTAGTCACAAGGGAAACGGCTGCTGAAAATACGGAACTCGTGAATGTGCAACTGAGATATTTTGCCGTTGTGGTGGGCGATGCCAACAGCGTGACAAACGCCGTATCCCTCAGTATAGATGGTAAATCGGAATTTCATGATGAAAAGACCATACTGCGGTATGAAACTCATGGTGCGGTGGTTTCTAAAAAAGTGCTGTACAACGGTGAGGAGGTGACCGCAGTAGACCTTACAGAAGAGGATACCGTTGATTTCCGGATAAAGATAAACCAGTATGGCGAAGGCAGCGTATACAAGGACGGGGAAAATATAACCTGGGACGACCTGAAGCCGTGCTTTGAGTTCGTCGGAAGCGAGCCTATAACCGGCCCATTCAAGATAGAGGCCAATGGGCAACGGCTTAATATCGTGAAGGTGGGGAACGATGCGATACCGGCCGGCGAATACAATATCGATTTCACAGTAAAAATAGACAAAAATTTGCTTAAATACGGCGAGGAGAGCATGAATACCGTAGGCAATACAGTTGTCATTCGTCGTAAGGCCAAGCTTACAATAGATAAGACCTGGGATGGCGACAACGCCATTGCCATTGAGGAAGGCGCCGTGTTCGTCCTGTTGGACGGGGATAAAGTCATAGCCAGTGCGGAGAGCAAGAGGAACGGTACAGTTACGCTCTATATAAAAGCGGACGACCTCAGATCGGGGCAGCATACGTATATTCTTAAAGAGACCGTGGATGAAAAAAGCGGGTACAGCTCCGTCAGGGACAAAGAAGTGGTAATAACCAAGGCGGATAATGATATTATTATAAATTCCATTGACGGGTGGGATTATAACTCTGGCGAAGCGCGGGTATCCATAACAAATACGCCGGATTCGGGGCTGGGCACGGTCAGCTTCAGAAAGCTAGGCGAAGGGGACGAGCCTTTGCAGGGCGGCACATTCCAGCTCTGGAAGGAAAACGAAGGCAGCGATGATGAGTGGATCGCGGATTTTTCTACTGTAAACGGAAGCTGGAGCAAAGAAGGCCTTGAATACGGCACATATTACGTTAAGGAGATCTCAGCCCCTCCGGGATATATCCTTACCAGCCAGCCGTCTGAGAAGGTTACGATAAAAAAGACCGATACCCACGAGACCATTACCATGACCAACGAGAAGTATACCGTGGGCAGCATAACCATAAAGAAGGAAGATGAAGACGGCAACCCGCTGGCGGGCGCGGAGTTTACGCTGCTACCCGTAGGGGTCAAGAAAACCACCGGGGAGAATGGCGAGGCGATATTCGATGGGCTTACAGAGGGGACATATACCATAACCGAAACCGAGGCGCCCACCGGCTACGGCAAGCTTGAAGGATATGTAACTGTAAATATAGAGGCAAACGGGACGGCGAATGTCGCGGGGGCAGTTCCGGATAACCTCAATTTTAATGGAAAGAGCGTTATCCTAACATGGAAAAATACGCGAACACAGGGCAGCATCAGCATAACCAAGACCGGCAGCGAAGGCAAGCCGCTGCAGGGCGCAGTGTTCGGGCTTTATAATGACGCTGCCGCCGCCGAAAAGCCGATTGATATTCAGCAGACCGACAAAAACGGCAAGGCGCTGTTTGCAGATCTGGCGGCCGGAACGTATTATGTTAAGGAAATTACTGCGCCCAATGGGTATGCGCTGAGCGATGAAGTTCACACTTTCATTATAGGTAACGGTGAAAACGCTGCGTGGGATTGCGGAAAAACAATAACAAATCAACTGAAAAAGTACACGCTCAAACTGACGAAGAAGGGCGACGATGGGAAATTGCTCGCGGGCGTTGAGTTTGCCATCAGCGGCACTGGCGTGGATCCTATGACGGCTGAAAGCGGGAAGGAAGGTGTGGTGACATTTACAGGGCTTGCGTTTGGAGAGTATACAATTACCGAGGTCGAAGCACCGCAGGGGTATGTTAAGGCAGCCCCGATAAAGGTGACGATTGACGGTTCTGATAGTGCGGAGAGAGTTATACAACTTGAACCCATAGAAAACAAACATACCAAGCTTATCGTCACAAAGTTTGCCGAAGACGGAAATACAGAGCTTCCCGGCGCGGAGTTTATAATCAGGAACGCCGAGGGGAAGTATGTAACGGCCGACGGAAATAAGTTCAGCTCATTTGTGGGCGCTAAAGAAAATGCAACAATCTTTACCACGGGCGAGGACGGCAACTTTGCCCTCGAATACCTGCCCTTGGGCGAATATGTGCTGGAGGAGGTTAAAGCGCCGGATGGGTATCTGACGATAAGCGACCCTGAAAATTTTACGATCGAAAATGAGTCAACGGCTGTACGCGTAGGAAATACCCGTATCAAGGCCGATTTGAAAATAATCAAGACTGACGAAAACGGCAAGCTGCTGGAAGGAATAAAGTTTACTTTGAAAAACAGCGCAGGCGGGTTTGTTACGGCGAGCGGCAGCAACGGCAGGTATACCTATACCGGCCTTGCGGGTACCGGCACCGAGTTCATTACAGATGAACGTGGCGAGATACTCATTAGCGGGCTGCTCTGGGGCACATATTATCTCAGTGAAACAGACGTCCCCAAGGGAATAGTGGGCATAAAAGACAAAATGGTTACGGTGGACGCCGACAGTCATAACCAGACGATAGAGCTGAAGCTTGAAAACAGGAGCGAAAAGGGAAATATAGAGTTCAAGAAAACCGACGGCGCGGGCAATGGCCTTTCGGGCGCGGTGTTCAAGCTGAAGCTTGTAGAGGGAAGCGGTACGGCGTATTCTATCCATAAACAGATGTATGCCATTTCCGACGATAAGGGGCGGGTCAGCTTTGAGGACGTGCCGTATGGCGTGTATGAGCTTACGGAGGTAATAGCGCCGGAGGGCTATGTGCGCAGCAACGACACGTATTATGTGAGCATCGGCGGCGCTGTGGCGGAAGGCAAAAACATAGGCAGCGTTCCGGCTATATGGGCCAATCCCCGGACGGAGAAGGAGTTTACCGTTGAAAAGGTAAGCGCCGACGGGGGCGAACCCTTGAGCGGCGCGGTATTTCAGGTGCTGGATGAGGATGAGAAGCCCATAGATGGCAAGACGATAACCACTTTGAACAGCGGCTCCGGCACGGTAACGCTGCCTCTGGGCAAATATTTCCTGCAAGAGACGGCGGCGCCGGAGGGCTATGAGCCGAACGAGGAGCTTATACCCTTCGAGGTCACGACGAACGGGCGCAACACCGTAACCGTGAAAAATACGCCCAAGACCGGCTCGCTGACCATAAAAAAGACCGATGAGGGAGGGGACCCCCTGCTCGGAGCGGAGTTTAAAATATACGCCGCGAAGGATAAGGCCCGGGAAAATCCAATTACGTTGATAACCGATAGCAGCGGCAAAGCCGTTAAAACCGGCATACCCTACGGCAGCTATGTGGCGATAGAGAGCCGCGCACCGGAGGGGTACGAACTGGACAATACGGAGCGTCCTTTTGACATACCGCAAAAGGATGAGGACGGAACGGTTACCGACATTGCGGATATAAGGATTTCCGTAGAGAACACAAAGAGCCGCTATGCCTTGAGTATTATCAAGAGGGACGTTAAAACTGATGAAACGCTTGCCAACACGAGGTTTGCCGTGCGGGGCGACGGTTTCTACACGGAAGCCGAAACCGGCGCGGACGGTGCTGTTACGGTGGAGGTGCCTGCTGCCGGCACATATAGTATAACCGAGATCGTGCCGCCTGTGGGCTATACCCTGGATCCCAATACCTACACAGTAGAAGTAACAGGCCATACTGCGGTTGGAGCGGAAGTGGAGTTCACTGCGAGAAACTACAAAACCAGAGTAAAGCTCAATAAGGTAGACGAGAAGGGAATACAGCTTGAAGGCGCGGAGTTCAGCATATTTGATGCGGAAGGGAAGCAGGTAACGTTTACCAACAAAGGCAGCGTGTATACCTATTCCGAGGACGACAATGTTACAGCCATAACGGCAGGAAATGCCGAGATAGTCGGCCTGCCGGTGGGGAGCTATATTCTGCGGGAGAATACGGCGCCGAAAAACTATATACCAATGGAGGATATGAGCTTCCATGTGCGGGCGGATATGTACGATAAGGCGCTGGAGCTGACGGCTGAAAACCTGCCCCATGAAAAGGGCGTTGCCGTGCTGAAGGAGGACCCGGACGGAACGCGGCTCAAGGGCGCTGAATTTGCGCTGTACGGGGAGGACGATACAGAGATAAGGAGGGTCACGACGGACAAGGCGGGCGTGGCGCTGTTCACCGGATTAAAATCCGGCAGCTACTACATAAAAGAAACTGCTGCGCCAGAGGGCTATAAGCTCTCGGATAAGAAATTTGACTTTACAATAGACTCAAATGGCGTTTTGAGCGGCGAGGGCTTTGCCGGTGATGAGCTTTATAAGCTGACCGTTGAAAATCGCCCTGTCGAGCATGGCTTTAAGGTAAAAAAGGTAAGCACAAATGATGAAAAGCTCGTACTGCCCGGCGCGGAGTTCCGCATACTTGGGGGCGGCCTGGATAGGACGTATACCACAGGGGCAAATGGGCTTACGGAGCAGATAACGCTCCCCATAGGCGAATATACGCTTACAGAGATGAAAGCGCCGGAGGGCTACGTTATAAACGGAGCGGGGCGGCATATCTCCGTCAAGGCGGACGGCATATACCTCGACGGCGATGAGTTGGACGAAGGGGAGGCCATCACCATCCGCAACGCCCCCGTAAACTTTAAGCTCAGGCTCGTGAAGGTGGATACGGATACAAATCAGCCCCTTGCAAACGTTGCCTTTATCCTGAAGGGAAAGTATGGCGGTACACATTCCCTTATTACCGGCAGCGACGGCATCACCGATACAATATCCCTTGCGCCAGGGGAATATACGTTGTCCGAGGTAGCCGCGGCGGAGGGCTATGCCATACCCCTGAACGGATGGGGCTTTACCGTAAAGGAGGGCACAGTTCAGCAGGTGACGAATACCAGCGAGGTGACAAAGTTGAGCTTTAACCGCGGCCTGCTGACGCTGACATTGAAAAACAGCCGGATATACGGTGGCCTTACCATAGAAAAAACTGACGGCAAGGACGGCAGCGCCCTGGCGGGCGCGGAGTTTACCGTAGCCGGAAGCGACGGTACGCCGCTGACCTTTATAAAGAATAACGGCAGGTACGAGGCAGCCACAGGCGAGGGCGCATCGAGTACCATAGCTACAGACGCCAACGGTAAGGCTTATATAACAGGGCTGAAGTTCGGAAATTATACCGTAACGGAAACAAAGGCCCCCGAAGGGTATGTGTTGAAGGGAGACCGCCACAGCATAGCCATAAGCAGGCAGCAGACCGAGGTGACGCTGCGGCTGAAGAATGACAAGGCCATGTACAAGGTCACGGCGATAAAGCAGGATGCGGACGAAAACGGAAAGCTGCTGGTTGGGGCGGAGTTTACGCTGTACAGCGCGGAGGGCGCTGTCGTGGCAAAGGCAGTAACGGGCTACGACGGTGCGGCAGTATTCGAGGTTCCCGAAGGCGATTATAAGCTCGTAGAGACAAGGGCCCCTGCGGGCTACCAGCTTAGCGGCGACTTTGTGCGGGAGATCACCGTCAACGCAGTACGGGGAGCGGTGGGCGAATTCAAATATACCTTCAACAACGAAAAGACCAGCTACTCCATAGAGATACATAAGCACGACTCCGAGGATAAGCAGAAAAAGCTTGCGGGTGCGGAATTTGCCGTTACGGATAGCCGGGGCTTTACCAAGACAGTGACGACCGACGCCTCAGGCAAGGCGTCTATTACCGAGCTGCCTTACGATGATTACACTATCCGCGAGATAAAGGCGCCAAAGGGCTATGCGCTGAGCGATAAGGAGTACTCAGTAAAAAAGACAGAGCTTGTCCATGGCAGCCCCGTAGTTATTGAGGCGGCAAACAAGTATATACTGGGCAGCGTGACCATTAAAAAGGTAGACCACGAGAACCCCGAAAAGCTCCTTGAAGGGGCGAAGTTTAACGTGACGGATGAAAATGGCAGCCTGCTCATGTGGAAGGCAGAGGGCGACGTATACACGTTGGATGATCGCGGCAGCAACGTAATAACTGCGGGCCGGATAACGCTTAAAGAGCTGCCGGAAGGCACATATACCCTTACCGAAATCGACGCGCCCAGCGGCTACGCTATACTGGACGGCAGCAGAACCTTCACTATAACCGAGGCGAATATGACGGCGCCGCTTGAAATAAAGGTAGAAAATCTGCTTAGGCGTACGGCGGTAGGCTTCATAAAGGTGGATAAAAACAACAAGGAGCTGCGCCTTGCGGGAGCGGAGTTCACCCTCTACAGGATGAATGGCGAAAAGCAGGGCGAAGTTGTGGCAACGGGAGTGACCAACAACAACGGCCTCGTGACATTTACCGAGCTCACTATGGGCAGCTACCGGGCTAAGGAAACAAAAGCGCCAAAGGGCTATAAGCTTTGGAACGCCCCCATAGACTTTACCGTGGACGAATACGGGAAGGTAAGCGTAGGGAGCACCGAGCTAAAGCCGGAGGGTCTTGTATACACCGCCATGATAACCAACACCGCAGAGGAAAAGGAGATAACCCTGAAGAAAGTGTCGGATACCGGCGAGGCGCTTACGGGAGCCACATTCAGGCTGAGCGGCGAAAAGAGCTATATACTTACCACCGGCAGCGACGGTACGGCAAAGATTAGCCTGCCATACGGCGATTACATACTGGAGGAAGTAATAGCTCCGGACGGGTATGTGCTCAGCAGCGAAAAGCAGGCGCTGAACCTGAGCGACTCAGGATTAAAGCTGAACGGCAAGGCTGTATCAGGGTTTACGGTCACGCTGAAGAATCAGCCCGTGACATTCGCCCTGACGCTGCATAAGCGGGATGCCTCTACGGGCAAGGCGCTATCCGGTGCGACATTCAAAATAACCGGCAACAGCTACACAAAGACCGCTACCGCGGATGCGTCAGGCAATACCGAGACCATAAAGCTCAGGCCGGGGACCTACGGCATAACCGAAACGGCAACGCCCAGCGGATATATAAGGCCTTTGGGCGGATGGACGCTAACTGTGGAGCGTGATGGGGACATGAGCGTATCCGGCAACGGCGCTTACATATCCTTGGGCAATACAGTGGTGCTGACGGTGGACAATATATCCAATCAGCCTTGCACTACACCGACCCAGCCCCCCTGCTCAACGCCGGGCCCAGGCAGCACGCCTAAGCCCGCTGGGGGGGCAGGCAAGACGGGCAGCATAGGCAAGACCGGCGAGCTGGGCGGGGATATACGGCTGCTGTGCGGCGCGGCAATGATGCTGTTGTCTTTCACGGGACTGCTGACGCTCCTGATAGCCGATGGCCGGAAAAAGCAAAAGTATATGCTAGGCATGTAGCGGCGTACCGCGGTTAGGACGTTTGAGACCTGTATAAACAAAAAACAGCCTGGATATGGTACGGCGTATGACCGTCCAGCCCAGGCTGTTTTCAAGTAAGTAAAGATTATAATGGACGGCACGTGACCGAAAAATGAGGACGCTGCGAAAGCTCCAAAAAGGTCATGAATTCGCTTTATTCTCTCATCAGCGCGTCCACGAGGGTCTCTATGGATATGCTGCCCATGCCGCCAAAGGTTTGCAGCATATGGCCGGATAGCAGCGTAAAGAACAGCTCTGCCCGCTCACCCAGTATCCCGGCGTTGCGGGATTGCAGCTTCAGCGCGCCCAGCTCCAGCATCAACCGCCACTTTTGCTTGTACTCCGTCATGAGCTCGCGTATGGGGGTATCTTCGCTGGCGCATTCGGCGCACAGCACGCAGTACAGCCGCGCGTTGTGCTCGTCTGCCATGAGACTTTCAAACAGGCGAATGAGCGCCGGGCGGAGGGCTTCCTCACGGTTCAGACCGTCTACCCAGGAGAAAAGTATGTCCGTCATATGGCATAGACAGTCATCGGTTATGGTGACGATAAGTTCGTCCTTGGTGGAATAGTAGTAATAAAGTGTGCCCTTGCTCAGCTTTGCTTCGGCTGCGATATCGCCAAGGCTGGTGCCGTGGACGCCCTTTTGTGTAAAGAGGGAGGATGCGGTATACAGTATAGCGTCACGTACAGACGGAAAATCCCCGTGTTTGCGCGGCATATGCGTCCCTCCTTCCGGCAAGTCCAAATATCGGCCTTTTGACTGATAACATATAAATTATACAATACGGGAAGTGCGCATACAAGTTCAATATTGCAAAAATAAAAAAAGCGGGGAAATCCCTGCTTTTTTTATCTGTCGCAATTAGTTCATGCCATAGCGCTTCTTAAAGCGATCCACGCGTCCGCCGGTATCTACCAGCTTCTGACGGCCGGTAAAGAACGGGTGGCACTTGGAGCAAATTTCAACCTTGAGCTCACCCTTGACGGAACCGCTCTTGAAGGTCTCACCGCAAGCGCAACGAACGATGCTCTCACCGTAATTGGGGTGGATATCCTTCTTCATCGTGTTATCCTCCTGTATTTGCTGGGCGCAGGGCGATTAGCCGCCCTCCTGCTGCATGCGGGCATATACAACCCGAACGAAGTTATTATATCTTATACCGCGGTGCCGGCGCAAGTATTATTTTGATATATTCGGGCTTTTTTTATAAATGAACCCGACCGAGACCGGTGTACGGAGTGCCGCGGTTTATTTGTTGAAGGTCTTGCCTGTGGTGAAGCCGTCCTTCTCATAGGCGCTGTTCCATGCTCGTATCTTGGCGACGAATTCCTTGTTGTTTTCCGTCTTCTCAAGCATTGCGATGAGCTGCTCGGTGATTTCCGCAGGATTGCCGTTGCCCAGCATCTTGCGTATGATATATACTGCGTCTCTTTCGTCGGGCGAGAGAAGCAGCTCCTCGCGGCGGGTACCGCTCTTGTAGATGTCTATGGCAGGGAATATGCGCTTTTCGGAGAGCTTGCGGTCAAGGTGTATCTCCATGTTGCCTGTGCCCTTGAATTCCTCATAAACTATATCGTCCATACGGCTGCCGGTCTCGATGAGGGCGGTAGCAATTATGGTAAGGCTGCCTCCGTTTTCGATGTTGCGGGCAGCGCCGAAGAAGCGCTTGGGCTTATGCAGTGCTCCCGGATCCATACCGCCGGAAAGAGTCTTACCGGTGGCGGGGATAGTAATATTGTAGGCGCGGGTGAGACGGGTTATGGAGTCTATGAGGACTACCACGTCCTTGCCCTGCTCCACCAGGCGCATAGCGCGCTCCTGTGCCATCTCGGCTACGCGGGTATGATGCTCGGGCAGCTCATCAAAGGTGGAGTACAGTACCTCACCCTTTATGCTGCGCTGCATATCCGTGACTTCCTCGGGCCGCTCGTCTATGAGCAGCACTATAAGGGTAACGTCGGGATAGTTGTTGGTTATTCCGTTGGCTATGTTCTTGAGCAGCGTAGTCTTGCCGCTCTTGGGCTGGCTGACGATAAGGCCCCGCTGACCCTTGCCTATGGGGGCTATGAGGTCTACCAGGCGAATGGCCAGATTCTGGTCCTTTGCGCCGGTGCCATCGTCATATTCCAGAGTGAGACGCTCATTGGGGTATATGGGCACAAGCTCCTCAAAGGGCTTACGCTTCATGGCCTCCTCGGGATCAATGCCGTTTATGGCTGTTATGTACAGCAGCGCGAGAAAACGCTCGCCCTCCTTGCTTGGACGGGTCTTGCCGGTGACGAGATCGCCTGTGCGGAGGCCGAAGCGGCGTATCTGGGCGATGGAGACGTATATGTCCTTGTTGCCCGGCAGATAGTTGTCGCTGCGGAGGAAGCCGTAGCCATCGGGCAGCACTTCGAGTACGCCTTCGCAATCGCCGCATTCTCCGCCCTCGAGAAGGCCGGGAACTGCGGGATTGCTGGTGCCGTATTCTTTGTTGTAGTAGCCCTCGGGACGGTCTGGTCTGCGGAAGCTTTCCTCGGACTGCTGCTCATAGGCGGCCTGATAGCTCTGCTGCTGATAGCCCTGCTGGTAGGAGGGCTGCTGGTAGCCCTGCTGGGAATAGTCCCTGTTATAGGAAGGCTGATAGCCCTGCTGGGAGTAGTCCCTATTGTATGCCTGATAGCCCTGCTGCTGATAACGGTTCTGATTGTAGCCGTATCCCTGCCGTTGCTGATAATTCTGTTGATAGGGTTTGCGGTACTGCTGCTGATAGCCCATCTGGCGGGGCTGCTGTGCCTGATACGCAGGTACATACTGAGAGCGGGGCTGTGCAGGAGCTTCGTGCAGAACGTCGCTGTGCCGCACGCGTGCTTCCTCAGTTGGCTGCTCTGCGGCCTGCATTGGCTGCCCGGATGCAGGGGCGGCGGGCTGTGGATCAGGCTGGGCTTCGGGCTCGGGAGCCGGCGGCTCAGCTGGCTGCTGCACCGCGGAGGGTATCGCTCCGCCGTTCATTATGATGTCCACAAGCTCGTTCTTGCGGTATTTTGTGAGTGACTTTACGCCCTGAAGCTTGGCAATCTCCCTGAGATCGTTCAAGCTCTTTTCCTGAAGCATTTCTCTGGTCACTGTGGGGGTACTCCTTTCGACATATGGCATAAAAATTTATAAAAAACCACGGAATTAGCTATAACTTTCATTTGCTGATGCAGCAAAAAGCCGCATACCGATAGTATTACCAGAAAGTGGAAAAATATAATCACTGTTTTTCTTTCTGCCTGGCCTGGATCTAATCAATGAAAAAGCTATGCTGATACAATTGGTTTTATCCGGGAAAACATATAATATCATAATAATAGTATATTCCAAAAAGAAAGCTGTCAAGCGTTAAAAGACATAAATTAACTTTATATTCACAAATGACAAAAAATGCCTGTTTTTTTATGGTATCGGCAAATTTTCCATAGAGCTTTTGCATATATATCTATGAAAGTTTCACAAGGGGGTAAGGCAAAAATGCAGGATCAGCGGCTGCTGGAGGGCGGAAGGATACGAAGCCATTCCATACATATAGACGACAGGCGGCTCATTAGCGTGACAGGTGTAAAGGACGTGGACAGCTTTAATGAACAGTTCGTACAGCTTCTTACGGAGGCGGGAGAACTGAGAATAGAGGGGGCGGATCTGCACATCACAAAGCTGAACCTGGACGAGGGGCAGGTAATGCTGGAAGGGGAGATATCCGCGCTTGAGTACGCCGAAGGCGAAGAGAGAGGAAGCCTGCTGGGAAGGATATTCAGATGAGGGAGCTGTTCCCGCCGGGAGAGCTGACCGAGTTTGCCGGATTTGTTGCGGCGGTTAACTGCGGGCTGGTAATAGGAATTATGTATGACCTGTTCGCGCTGCTGCGAAAGCCGTTCAAAAGCGCGGTGACAACGGGAATTATAGACCTGCTTTATTATGCCGCCGCTATGGTTCTCGTGGCGCTTACGCTGCTGTATATAAATTGCGGCACGCTGCGGCTGTATCTTTTTGCCGCCATAGCATTGGGGATATACCTGTATGCACGTTTCCCGGGAAGGCTCATAAGGGCGAAAAAAGCGAAGAAGGCAAAATTTACAAAAAAACAGTTGCGTTGATGTTATATATGCATTAGGATAAGTAATAAGTAGAAGTGTCTCCGGAGCGAGCGGTCAAAACTTTGAGCAGGACGCATAGGTAATGGCAAAGAAGGTAAGAAAACGGAATAAAAAGCGTATGCGGGCGTTTGCCGTGGGTTTTGTGGCGCTTGCATTTATAATCGCGGCCGTGCTCATATCCCAGCAGAAAAAGCTGGACGCTATAGCCGAGGAGCAGGCGCAGCTTCAGGAGGTAATAGCGGCGCAGAACGAGGAAAAGGCACGCCTCGAGTACATGATAGAGTACAGCGGCAGCGAATCCTATCTCATACAGTACGCCCGTGAAAAGCTGGGATACGTAAGGCCGGACGAGATAAAGTTCGATATTGACGGAAATAAATAACCTATATAGCAAAAGAGAACGGCATAGCCGAGTGTCCGTAAAACCACGATTAAATCTTCTTTATGAAATTCTCGATCAACCGGTTTACGATGTCCGGTTTATCAGTGTTTGAATTGTGCCCGGCACCTTTAATCCATTCCAGCGGAATGGATGTGTTCTTATGCCACGCTTTATTATACCGAACACAGGAACCAGCATGATCCTGTTCTCCGCAAATCAGCAATGCCGGGCATTTGATTTCGTAAGGCAAGTCCATTTCCATTGCCTCTGCAAGAATATAAAATCCATGACCTGCGAGTTGTGCATAGCGTTTTTTGTCTCCGTCATACACCATCATCATCTCACGCATCAATTGCCTTCCATATTCTGATGTTGCAACCCCGTTTGTTCCGGCTTTCAACAGAGACTTCCAAGGATAGTGGTAATATACGGGTTCCATCCTTTTCAGAAGCCAAATTTCGATCTCAGTAACATATTTTCTTTGAAGCGGTGCTGAGTCAATAGAAATAAACCCGCTTAACTTATCTGGATAAAGTTGAGCATAAGCCTGTCCCACGTAGCCTCCCATGGATTGACCGACGATCATAGGATTCTTAATATTTTCCTGTTCTAAAATTCCATCCAGCCACTGCGCCTTATTCATCAGGTTAAAATCAAATGTAAACGGCCACGAAGCAGCATGAGCAGGCGCATCCCAAACGAGGACATTATACCTGCCTTCAAAATATGAAATTTGCTTATCAAACAGCCTATGGTCTGCTGTTAGCCCCGGAAGAAAAACAATTGTGATAGAATTGGCATCCACTACGTGAGTCCAATAATGGATAACGCCCGAACGAGTGCTATATGTCTTTTCTTTCATCTAAGACACCTCCACAAATCCCGATTTATCTTGCTTTTTTGATAAATAACTATATCGAAAAAATCTGAATGATGCAACCACCAACATACAGAAGCGCCCGAACAATTTCTGAAATCATTCGGGCGTTACTGCCTTACGACCACCCGGATATGGGGACCGCTCTCTTTTTTTTATATTATTTGACATCCAACTCCGGCGGTATATCTATTTCATCTGAAACATACTTGCCATTCTTTTTGCGCTGGCGCACGCATTCCGTAAGCAGATATTCTATCTGGCCATTTACAGAGCGGAAGTCATCCTCTGCCCATGCGGCTATAGCGTCGTACAGCTTTGAGGAAAGGCGAAGGGGTATCTGCTTTTTATCGCTCGCCATATGAGGGACTCCTTAATACAGGCTGCCGGAGTTTACTACGGGCTGGGCGTCGTGGTTGCCACAGAGCACCACGAGGAGGTTGGATACCATGGCGGCCTTACGCTCGTCGTCAAGGTCGACTATTCTGTTTTCGCTGAGCCTCTCCAGGGCCATCTCTACCATACCCACGGCGCCGTCAACTATCATCTTTCGTGCGTCTATGATAGCAGAGGCTTGCTGCCGCTGGAGCATGACCGCGGCTATTTCCGGAGCATAAGCAAGGTAGGTTATGCGGGCTTCGAGTATTTCTATGCCGGCTTCAGATACCTTATCCTGTATTTCGTCTTTTATGCGAGCCGCAACGACTTCGCTGGAGCCCCGAAGGCTGCCTTCGTCGGCAATGCCGTCGCCGGTAGTGTCCACATTAGGGGCGATATCGTAGGGATAGATGCGAACGATGTTGCGAAGTGCGCTGTCACACTGAAGGGACAGATATTCCTTGTAGTTATCCACGTTGAATACCGCCTTTGCTGTATCCACCACCCGCCACATGACCGCTATGCCGATTTCAACGGGGTTGCCGAGACAGTCGTTTATCTTCTGGCGGTTGTTGTTCAGGGTCATTATCTTGAGGGATATTTTCTTTGTTGGTATATCTATAGAGACGTCGACTCCACCGGAAGGCTGCTTTGCGCCCAGAACCTTTACGTCGCCGCTCTGGTTGAGTTTTGTGCCCGCTGCCGGGTTCACGGCTGTGCAGAAAGGGTTTACAAAGTAAAAGCCGGAGTTCTTAAGGGTACCGACGTATTTGCCGAACAGCGTAAGGACAAGCGCCTCTTGAGGCTTTAGCACCTTAAGCCCGAGGAAGAATATCCAACCGAAAACAAACCATACGCAGCTGATCAGGGTAAGAGGCAGTATATCATACGAAACCCCGAATATGAAAAGAACTACAGAAGCCACATATACGAGCACCAGCAAGAGCAGGACGGCCATTCCGTTCTTTCGATTATTGAGCGTTTTTTCAGTCATCGCAATCAATCTCCTATCTATTTGATATCTATATGATATCAGAACACGGAGTAACTGTCAACAGATAATAAAAAAATAAGCGGCTGAACTGAAGTGAACCCCGAAGATTAGACAAAAAAGAATATTAAGTTGTTACGGAATGAGTTCGGTATTGTACCGGGCTCATTCCTTTCAGTTTCATTGAGATC
>SFEL01000055.1 GCA_004557245.1 Clostridiales bacterium
TGGGAATGACGCTCGAAACGGCGAAAACCCGCATGAATACAGGCTTTTTTGCCCGTCCATACTGCTCTTGATACTGGATTGATACTATTTGTGTCCGCCCGGTATTCTCAAGAGAAAAATCCCAAAAGGACAAGCAAAACCGCCCTGCTGAACGACAAATTCAGCAGGGCGGTTTTTTTGCTTGTCTTATTTATTTTTCCGCCAAGGGATATAATATTCGCTTTCCAGGCCATCGTCGCAGGTATGGGGCCAGTTGAGTTTCCATTCAAAATACTCTTCCCTGGTGATCTCCCCGGCGTGTAACTCCTGCTGACGAAAAAGCCATTCCCGCATGAACTCGTCCACAAGGCCATACTGGAAGTACATACCCACGGGAGGGTGTGCGGGCCAGTCATCGCTATCATTGTACCGTACAGCGGTATCATCAGCGGCCCCTGCTCTGCCCGGATTGCGGACAAGTTGGAACAGGCGGATAGCGCCAGGGCTGTCCTCGTCCAGCCAGAAGAATGTCCGCATGAAGTCCTCGGCAGAGCCGGGGGCGATGGTGTAGAAGTTCTGGCGGTCTACCCGCAGCGCCTCGGCCATCTTGTCCAGCAGTTCCCGTTTCGGAACACGGTAATTCGTCTCATACTGGGCGATCCGGTTGTCCGCTCCCTTTTCCTCAAAGCCGATAGCAAGCCCCAATTCCTTTTGTGTCATGCCTCGAAAGGTGCGGATTTTCTTTATCTTGTCTCCGACTGTCATAATATCCCACCGCCTTTGCCAATAGTATAGCGCAAAAAAGCGAAAGATGCAAGATAATCTTTAACAAAAATGCGAAATAAATTCTTGACATTAACACTTATGTTAATGTATAATGAAGATGGTGACATTAACATATTTGCGAAACTAAAATAAGGAGGTGCTGACCATGGAAAAGGAGCTGTTTGTGAGAGCAGAGGAGGTCGCCAGGGAGCTGGGCATTTCCAAGCCCTACGCCTACAAGCTGGTGCGGGAGATGAACGAGGAGCTGAAGAAAAAAGGCTTTCTCACCATTCCCGGACGGGTAAGCAGGCGCTACTTCGAGGAAAAATTCTATGGGCTGCGGGACAGACAATAAGGAGGGAACCACAATGCCGGCATACAAAGACAAGGCAAAGGGCACATGGTATGCGTCCTTTTACTACGAGGACTGGACGGGCAAGAAAGTAAAGAAAATGAAACGGGGCTTTCCCACCAAGCGGGAGGCTCTGGAGTGGGAGCGGACATTCCTGCAACAACAGACCGCCGACCTGGAAATGACCTTTGAAAACTTCGTGGCTGTCTATGTGGCGGACATGAAAGGCCGTATCAAGGAAAACACCTGGGGGACGAAAGAGCATATCCTCTACAAGAAGTTGGTGCCGTACTTCGGCAAGCGGAAGATGTGCGACATTCACTCCAAGGAGGTCATCGCCTGGCAGAATGAAATGCTGGGTTACCGGGACAAGAACGGCAAGCCCTACTCTCCGGTGTACTTAAAAACGCTGCACAATCAGTTGAGCGCCGTGTTCAACCATGCGGTACGGCACTACAATCTAAAGGTCAATCCCGCTGCCCAGGCGGGCAATATGGGAAAGCCAAAGGGACGGGAAATGCTGTTCTGGACAAAGGCGGAGTATCTGAAATTCGCCGAGGCCATGATGGACAAGCCCCTTTCCTATTACGCCTTTGAAATGCTCTACTGGTGCGGCGTCCGGGAGGGGGAGCTGCTGGCCCTCACTCCTGGCGACTTCGACTTTGAGAAACAGACCGTCACCATCTCCAAGTCCTACCAGCGGATTAAGGGCAAGGATGTGATTACCGACCCCAAGACCCCTAAGAGCAACCGGGTCATTCAAATGCCCGCTTTCCTCTGTGAAGAAATGCGAGACTATATCAAGAGCCTGTATGGGGTGAAGCCCACCGACCGCATTTTCACGGTGACAAAATCCTACCTCCACCGGGAGATGGACAGGGGTGCGAAAGAGGCCGGGGTAAAGCGGATCAGAATACACGACCTGAGGCACTCCCACATTTCGCTGCTCATTGACATGGGCTTTACGGCCCTGGCAATCGCTGACCGGGTGGGACATGAAAGCATTGATATTACCTACCGCTACGCCCACCTGTTCCCCACC
>SFEL01000056.1 GCA_004557245.1 Clostridiales bacterium
AAGCGTGATACTGCGCTTGCCCGCTCTTTGCCCAAAAGGACATGAGAAGTGACCGGAGAAGATGAGAGGATCGAAATGGAGATCAGAAAACGAAACGGGGAGTCTGTTCCCTTTCAACAGGAGAAAATTTTCAACGCCATGAAAAAAGCGTTTGATGGACAGGGGATGGAGATCGGGAGCAGAGAGCTGAATGAGATCCTCGCCGCCGTTCTTGACAACCTCGCCGCCGCAGCGCCGCTCACCGTGGAGCGTGTGCAGGACGAGGTGGAGCGGACGCTCATGGAGCGCGGATACTATGAGGTGGCAAAGGCGTACATCCTCTATCGCGAAAAGCGGTCTGCGCTGCGCCGCGTCCGGCATACCATCGCGCGGACTGTGGGGGATAACTCGCTTGACGAGGTGCTGCGCCGTATCCAGATGGATTTTACCGAGGAAGTCTACTCCCTCGCGGCGCTTCAAATGAAGTTTGAGAGCTTCTGTCGCCCGGGCATGACGGAGGATGAGCGGGCTGAGGCACTGACCAAGGCAGCGGTAGAGCTGACTACGGCAGAGGCACCCAAGTGGGAGTTCATCGCGGCGCGGCTTCTGAACCACTCCTTTCGCCTGACGGATAATGGACTCTACGGTGACTATATCCTTGCCCACTATACCCACGAGGAGATTGCCATGGCGGAGGACTTTCTCTGCCCGGAACGGGACGAGCTGTTCACCTACTCCGGCCTTGACCTGCTGCTCAAACGCTATGTGATCCAGTCACGCAGCCGCGTGCCGCTGGAAACACCGCAGGAGATGTTTTTGGGTATCGCGCTGCATCTTGCTATGAACGAAGGCTCTGACCGCATGGGGTGGGTAAAGCGCTTTTACGATATGCTCAGCTGTATGGAGGTCACGATGGCGACACCTACCATGTCTAACGCGCGAAAGCCCTACCATCAGCTTTCAAGCTGCTTTGTGGACACTGTGCCGGACAGTCTGGACGGCATCTACCGCTCGCTGGACAACTTCGCAAAGGTCTCTAAATTCGGCGGTGGAATGAGGATGTACTTCGGTAAGGTGCGCGCTGCAGGCAGCACCATCCGCGGCTTTCAAGGGGCGGCGGGCGGTGTTATCCGCTGGATCCGGCTGGTCAACGACACCGCCGTGGCGGTGGATCAGTTGGGGATGCGGCAGGGCGCTGTGGCGGTTTACTTAGACGCATGGCACCGGGATCTGCCGGAATTCCTTCAACTGCGCACCAACAACGGAGACGACCGCATGAAGGCACATGATGTGTTTCCCGCCGTGTGCTATCCGGATCTCTTCTGGCGACTGGCGGAGGAGAACATAGACGCGCCGTGGCATCTCATGTGCCCGCATGAGATCCTCACGGTCAAGGGCTACGCACTGGAGGATTACTGGGGTACGGAATGGGAGAAGCGGTATCTGGACTGCGTCAATGACCCGCGCATCGAAAAGCGCAGCGTCACCGTCAAGGACATCGTGCGGCTGGTGCTTCGCTCGGCAGTGGAGACCGGCACGCCCTTCGCCTTCAACCGCGACAGCGTAAATCGTATGAACCCAAACGGCCACACGGGAATGATCTATTGCTCCAATCTCTGCACGGAGATCGCGCAGAACATGGCGCCCATCGAGCATATCAGCACTGAGGTGCACACGGAGAACGGCGACACAGTGGTGGTGACGGCCACACGCCCAGGTGAGTTTGTGGTCTGCAACCTGGCGAGTCTGTCTCTCGGTAATCTGCCGGTGGAGGACGAGGCCTATATGGAACGCACGGTGGAAACGGCCATCCGCGCACTGGATAATGTGATCGACCTCAACTTCTACCCGTTGGAATACGCGCGGCTTACCAATCAGAAATACCGCAGCATCGGCCTGGGCGTCAGCGGCTACCACCACATGCTGGCAAAGCGCGGCATCCGCTGGGAGAGCGATGAGCACCTTGCCTTCACCGACGCGGTGTTCGAGCATATCAACTATGCCGCCGTCAAGGCGGACACAGCACTGGCACGGGAAAAGGGTCGTTACGCGCTCTTTGAGGGCAGCGACTGGCAGACGGGCGCGTATTTTGAAAAGCGGGGTTATACCTCCGAAAAGTGGCAGGCGCTTGCGAAAACGGTGGCGGTGCAGGGAATGCGCAACGCCTATCTGCTGGCGGTCGCACCGACCTCCAGCACATCTATCCTCTCCGGCACCTCGGCGGGCATCGATCCAATTATGAAGAAATTCTTCTTAGAGGAGAAAAAGGGCAGCATGCTGCCCCGCGTTGCCCCGGAGCTTTCTATGGATACATGGTGGTACTATAAGGCGGCGCATCTGATCGACCAAAGCTGGTCGGTACGCGCCGCGGGCCTTCGCCAGAGACATATTGACCAGGCGCAGAGCATGAATCTCTATATCACCAACGACTATTCCATGCGTCAGGTGCTCAGACTGTATTTAGAGGCGTGGAGGGCCGGCGTTAAGACCATTTACTATGTCCGCAGCAAGGCCCTTGAGGTCGAGGACTGCGAAAGCTGCTCGTCATAAGGAGGATAGCATGACGGAACTGAAGAAAAAGCC
>SFEL01000057.1 GCA_004557245.1 Clostridiales bacterium
TAAAGCTATTTCGGGGAGAACCAGCTATATCCGGGTTCGATTGGAATTTCTCCGCTATCCACACCTCATCCGCCGCCTTTTCAACGGAGGTCGGTTCGGTCCTCCATGGAGTTTTACCTCCACTTCAACCTGGACATGGATAGGTCACCCGGTTTCGGGCCCTATGCAACGAACTGTGCGCCCTGTTCAGACTCGCTCTCGCTTCGGCTTCAGACCTGAAGTCCTTAACCTCGCTCGTTACATACGCTCGCCGGACCGTTCTACAAAAAGTACCCGATCGGACCTTGACGTCCTTTCGGTGCTTGTAAACACAGAGTTTCAGGTTCTGTTTCACTCCCCTCCCGGGGTGCTTTTCACCGTTCCTTCACAGTACTATCCGCTATCGGTCACTGGGTAGTATTTAGGCTTGGAGGGTGGTCCCCCCAGCTTCCCACCGGGTTTCACGTGTCCGGCGGTACTCTGGATCCTGCTCGCTGACGCTGCCTTTTCCTTACGGGACTCTCACCCGCTCCGGTCTGCCTTCCCATACAGTTCAGGTAGACATCGTCAATGCTATATGCAGTCCGCAACCCCGGAGATCTTGCGATCTCCGGTTTGGCCTGTTCCGCGTTCGCTCGCCACTACTGGCGGAATCTCTGTTGATTTCTCTTCCTCGCCCTACTTAGATGTTTCAGTTCAGGCGGTTCCCTCCGCACACCTATGAATTCAGTGTACGGTGACAGGCTGTTAACCTGCCGGATTGCTCCATTCGGACATCCCCGGATCAAAGCTCGTTTGCAGCTCCCCGAGGCTTTTCGCAGCTTACCGCGTCCTTCATCGGCTCCCAGTGCCAAGGCATTCACTCTGTGCTCTTGTTCGCTTGACCATTATGCGATTCTTTGGTTCTCGTTTTCGGCAATTGTAGTTTCGTTACCCAATATTTCTATTAGTAAAACTATTTTGCTTCTATCGCAGTTGCTTTCATTGTTCAATTTTCAATGTGCAGGCGGGGCTGCGCGCTTCTCCGCGCCTCATCCCGCTTTTTGCCGCGCCGCTAGGCGCTGGTGGGCTCAAGTGGACTCGAACCACCGACCTCACGCTTATCAGGCGTGCGCTCTAACCACCTGAGCTATGAGCCCATGCAGCCGGTCTGCGTCCCTCTTTTGCCTACCCCAACCTCTTCTTTCAAAAAGATTGGTGGAGATGAGGAGAATCGAACTCCTGACCCCCTGCTTGCAAGGCAGGTGCTCTCCCATCTGAGCTACACCCCCACGTTCGCAGGCTTCCTCAGGATACGCCTCCCGCTGAGAATCCTTCCGGACCCTCAAAATTAAACAACATTGATTCCCAAGCTCCTTGCCTGACCGGAGTCAGAGAAGTCTGTCCAACTCCTCGTGTCTCCTTAGAAAGGAGGTGATCCAGCCGCACCTTCCGATACGGCTACCTTGTTACGACTTCACCCCAGTTACCAATCCCACCTTCGGCAGCGCCCCCCTTGCGGTTAGGCTACTGACTTCGGGTGTTACCGACTTCCATGGTGTGACGGGCGGTGTGTACAAGGCCCGAGAACGTATTCACCGCGGCATGCTGATCCGCGATTACTAGCAATTCCGACTTCATGCAGGCGGGTTGCAGCCTGCAATCTGAACTGAGACGCCTTTTGAGGATTCGCTCCACCTCGCGGTCTTGCTTCCCTCTGTTAAACGCCATTGTATTACGTGTGTAGCCCAGGCCATAAGGGGCATGATGATTTGACGTCATCCCCACCTTCCTCCGTTTTGTCAACGGCAGTCCTGATAGAGTGCTCTTGCGTAGCAACTATCCGTAAGGGTTGCGCTCGTTGCGGGACTTAACCCAACATCTCACGACACGAGCTGACGACAACCATGCACCACCTGTCTTCCTGCCCCGAAGGGCATCACCTATCTCTAGGCTACTCAGGAGATGTCAAGGCCTGGTAAGGTTCTTCGCGTTGCTTCGAATTAAACCACATAATCCACTGCTTGTGCGGGCCCCCGTCAATTCCTTTGAGTTTCAGCCTTGCGGCCGTACTCCCCAGGTGGAATACTTATTGTGTTAACTGCGGCACGGAAGGGGTCAGTCCCCCCACACCTAGTATT
>SFEL01000058.1 GCA_004557245.1 Clostridiales bacterium
TAAATAAAACCCCCACCCTTGCGATACTGAAAAGCAGCGCATGGCACAGGGAAAATGGCGGCTGCTCTGTACGGGGCGGCCGTCATTTTTGCTGCTCCGACTTTCGCAGAAAGGAGAAAAACCATGCGAATGACTGCAAAGCCCAGGAGGTGTCACTAATGCGGTTAAGCGGTGCTTCAAGAGATTAGCCGCTGAAATTCCGCGCGCCGGGGGATACATATACCCTTCTGCGTCCTCTTATACTGGCTACCAGCGCCCAAGCGCCCATACAGGCTTTCGTGCCTGTGTGGGCGCTTTTTGTCGTTTCCGATTCTTTTTCTCCGCAGGCTGCCGCTCTCCGCCGCTCCCGTTCTGAACGGACCAACCACCCGAACAGGACGAAAGGAGCGCAGCATGAGCAGCGAAGAAAAATATTTTTCAGATTTTTCGCAAACATGGCCAAAAGGGGTGTTTGCAAAACCAGTAATGGGTGAAAGGGGAAACCACGACCTGCCTTCCGGCACGGAAGGAGGTGAAAAAATGGACCTTGATCTCCATTACGAGCACAAGCAGCACACCTTCGACCGCTTTTGTAAAACGACCATCAAGCATGAAGCCTATAATGCGTTCCGTCAGATACGGAACCAGAAGAACCGCTTCGTATCCCTGAGTGAGCTGTCGGAGGACGCCAGCGAACAGCTTGCGGTTTATGACTTCTATCCCTGGGAGTACACCGCGTTCCCCGTGGACGGTGATGTGATCCTCATAAAGGATGACAGGCTTGCCGAGGCTTTGACCGCTCTGCCCCAGGAGTTCCGGGACATCCTGCTGATGTACTGGTTCCTGCAAATGGCAGACCGCGAGATCGGCGAAAAGCTGAGCCTGCCCAGGAGAACAGTCAATAACCGCAGGCAGCGGGCTTATGAACTGCTGAAAAAGCTGATGGGAGGTGACGAAGATGCGTAAAGCCGCCCGAACGGAACTGATCCCATATCCGGTCATTGCCGCCGCTGTACGGGGTGATCCCGATGCAGTAAATCAGGTGATCGACCACTATTCCGGTTACATAGCGGCCATGTCCGTGCGAAAGAGTTATGACCAGAAAGGTAATCTCTGCTTCGTTGTGGACGAAGATATCCGCCGCAGACTGGAAACAAAGCTGACCATTGCCATCCTGAGCTTTGACCTGAACTGAGCCCAGGCGGTGCCTGACTGTGCGCTCCCCTTTCCGCATGGACAGGCCATTTGTACCTTGACAAAGAAAGCCCGGCAATCCCGGCGCAGCATAGAGCAGACGGATACATTCCTGTCTGTGTCGAGCTATACGGCGGGTGCGCCAGGATGCTTTCCTTTGGGACAGGCGGAGCGAATCACACCAAGCCGCAAAGCGGGTGCGGCGATCCGCGGGCGACGACACGCAGGCAGGGCGATACTCCCTTGCAGTCACAGTCCGAGCGTGCAGCCGTATTCAGGCGGTAAGGCGTCGCAGGCAATGAGCAGGGCCGCGTGAGAACCACGCGGGGGGGTGAGATTCCCGTGGAGCTGGAGCCATCAGCCGTCCGTTTCTGCTTTTGATATTTTGGAATAGCGGACAAGCCGCTGTTCATACGATAAATAAACCTGTGTATTTCTGAAAGGGGGACATTCATGCCTAAAAAGGAAATACTGAAAAAGACGACCGAACACAAAATAGGCAAAGTGACCTACCTTGTGAGCGCGTCGCCCAGTGACCGGGCGACGGAAACCATTGAGAAGAAACTGGCAAAGATGATCCGAAAGGAAGTCGTGCAAAGCGCCGAAAACGCGGCGTTTTGACCCAGTGCAGCCAAAACCAGCAGACAGGCGGCGCAATATGCGGTATAATATGTGTGGGACAAGATGTTGTTCCACACATATTCGCTTGTCTGACTGTCGGGAAGGAGGCAAAAATGATACAGTCAGATAAGATTACCGCTTTATATTGCCGGTTAAGTCAGGAGGACCTGCAGGCCGGGGAGTCAGAGAGTATCCAGAATCAGAAAATCATTCTCCAGAGGTACGCGGATGAACACCATTTCCTGAATACCCGCTTTTTTGTGGATGATGGATTTTCCGGCGTCAGCTTTGACCGGAAGGTGGCGACTGTCATCACCAAGGATCTGTCGCGGCTGGGGCGTAATTATCTGAAAACCGGTGAGCTCATTGAGGTCATCTTCCCGGAATATGAGGTGCGCTATATCGCCATCAATGACGGCGTGGACACGGCCAGAGAAGATAATGAGTTTACGCCGCTGCGCAACTGGTTCAATGAGTTCTATGCGCGAGATACTTCCAAGAAGATCCGTGCGGTCAAGCAGGCCAAGGCACAAAGGGGCGAGCGCGTCAACGGCGAGGTACCCTATGGGTACATCATTGACCCCAATGATAAAAACCATCTGCTGCCTGATCCCGAGACCGCCCATGTGGTACGTCAGATATTTGCCATGTATACGCGTGGCGACCGTATCTGCGAAATTCAGGACTGGCTGCGGGAGCACAAAATCCTGACTGTCAGCGAGCTCCGTTACCGCCGAAGCGGGAGCTGCCGCCATCCGCGCCCACATCCCGACTGCATCTACAACTGGCCGGATAACCTTATCACGAATGTGGTTTACTTTAGTAACAGAAGAAATCACGACAAAAGATGTTGCCGCAAAATGGGTAATTTTAAAATTGCCGGAGAGATTCCCCCCCCTGCTAACAACGGCAAAG
>SFEL01000059.1 GCA_004557245.1 Clostridiales bacterium
CCGGAGAGCCAGCAGCCGGAAGAAGGTAGACTTACCCGCTCCCTGACCGCCTACCAGACAAAGCATGATTTCAAACTTGCTGCCGGGCTTGAATGCCCTTGTAATCGCCCCCAACATAAACAACTTCAAGGCTTCATAGCTATACTCACTGACCTCAGCTCCAAGGAAGTGGTGCAGGGCATATCGGATGCGCTCCGTTCCGTCCCACGCAAGGCTGTTCAGGCAGTCCCGGATGGGATGGTACTTATTTTCATTTGCCACAATACCAATGGCGTTTTCAATCTTTTTCTCACTGGTCAGCCCATAATTTTCTTCCAAATAGAGCAGCAGATATTTCATATCCGTATCTGTCAAGGCTGTACCAGTCCTGTGATAGCCGATGGGCTTTATAATGTCCTTGCGGTCAGTCAGGATGTTATAGGCAATGGCTCCGGCAAGCACCGGGTCACGCTGGAACACCGTCAGACAGTTGCGGATGCTCTGCCGGACACCGCCCTTCTCCGTACTTTCCAATTCGGCTTTTATCTCCTCAACGCTCTGGGGCGGCTGCATGGCGTTGACTGTGTTTTTCAGGGCCTCCCGCATCTGGGGCGGCAAGTTCTGATAATCGTTTTTCAAGCTCTATCACATCCTTTCCGTATTCAGTCATAATCTGCGCCCGTTCCTCCGTATCGCCGGACAGCAACGTGTCCAGCAGATATTCCACATGGCTGGTTTTCTGCAAGGCTTCCACAAACCGGGGATGCCATTCCTCATTCGAGGACTCCGGCGCATACTCGGTTTTCCACCGTTCCAGCAGATGGCGATAATCGGCAAGAACACGGAAGCAATGGCTCTGTGCCTCCCTGAACTGTACCTCCGGGGATTTGTGCCGGGGCTTGGGCTTTTTCATCTTATCTGGGAGCTTCCCTTCCTCGTAGGACAGTCCAAAGTCCCTTGCCAGCTGTACAGCAGCTTCCTTCTTTCCCAGCCCATACAGAGCCGCTGTGAAGTCAATCACATCCCCATCTGCCCCGCAGCCGAAGCAGTGATAACGCCTGTCCAGCTTCATGCTGGGGGTCTTGTCGTTGTGGAACGGGCAGCAAGCCATTCCGTTTTTGCCTACCCGGATTCCGTAGTGTTCCGCAGCCTGCCGGGTGGTCACAGACTGCTTGACTGTTTCAAAGACATTCAAATCATTTCCTCCTGAAAATAGGAAAGGCACCTGACATTCTCAATACGAAAATGGCAAGTGCCTGTTAGCGTTCCATATCCTGTTTTTTGTGAGTTTCCTTTTTCCTTGCGGCATCCTCAGCAGTCACAATCGCCTTGTTGCGGTTCAGCATTTCATAAATGGAAGTTCTGGCTTTTTCCTTGATTTGCTGGGTGTTTGCTTTTCTGACCTCCGGCTTTGTCAGTGCAGCCTTCATTGCACTAAGGGCTGTCTGCATGGCTTTGGTGATTATGGAAACCACATTGTCCAGCCGGGCGGCAGCGTACTCCCGCTCCTTTTTGGGAGCCTTGCGCTCCGGGGACAGCAGCCAGGACTTTGTTTCCTCCACCAACCGAATATCCTGTTTGTGGGTTTCCACCCGGACGGTATCGGTCACGACCTCCACTGCCTTGTCGTAGGCAATCTCAGAAACATCGTCAATCAGAGCTTCCACATCATCCAGCTTTAAGGTCAGCTCGTCCAGCTTTTCTTCTTTCTCCTGAATAACGGTTTCCTGCTCCTGAATCGTCTGGGATTGCACCGCCAGCTGCTCCTTCTGCTTGGCAAGAATGAAGTCCTGCTTTTCCAGATACTTGCGACCGCCGTACTCCGGCTCCTCCTCCAGCTGCAATCCGTGCTTTCTGCAAATGTCGAAAAGCAAAGCCCTGCAGGCGGCATCGTAGACCATCTTTCTATTGTTGTGGCGACCCAGCTTCTTGTCCGGCTCCGGCAGTTCAAAGCCAAGGGCTTCCAAAGCTTTCTCCTGCTGGGGGCAAAGCTCCCCGTACTGATTCTCACAGTCAAAGACATGACGCTCATGGATGTGGGGCGTGCTTTCATCAATGTGCAATGCC
>SFEL01000028.1 GCA_004557245.1 Clostridiales bacterium
CTCGGCGGTCTTGCCACCGAAACGATAGACCCTTTTCTTTTTGTCGAACATATTATTAAGAATTTGTTTATAGACTTCCCGATAAATATAGACTACAAAGTTACTACAAAAAAGTGAAATGCGGAAAGAAATAGTGATAGAATTGAGTTACAAGGGTTTCAGTCGTGCTTCCGATTATTCGTGAAGCCATCGCAATCACCGCTGAAGCCAAATCAGGACGCCGCTACGTTACTTGTCCGTAACCATGCCCGAAAGGGCGACAAACGGACACGGATAGCGAAACAAGGCGTTAAGGATTAGTGAGTTACTGACAACCCACGCAACAAATCCGGTTACGGAAAAAGATTGCGCCGTTCCTCCCCGTTTTGCGTACCGACAACGGACTCTTCACCAACTAATTTTGAACCTAAAAAAATTAAGGACGATGAAGAGTACATTTTCAGTAATCTACTACCTCAAGCGTCAGGTAGTGAAAAAGGACGGGACAGTACCCGTCATGGGACGCATCACGGTGGACGGCACCCAGATGCAGTTCAGCTGCAAACTGACCGTCGATCCCAAGCTGTGGGACACCAAAGGGGGACGTGTCACGGGCAGAAGCACGGCGGCACTCGAAACGAACCGCATGCTCGACAAGATGCGTGTACGCATCAACAGACATTATCAGGAAATCATGGAGCGTGACAACTTTGTCACGGCAGAGAAGGTCAAGAACGCCTTTCTCGGACTGGAACACCGCTACCACACGCTGATGCAGGTGTTCCGCCAGCACAACGAGGACTACGAGAAACAGGTGGAGGCCGGCATGAAAGCCAAAGGTACACTCTTGAAATACAAGACCGTTTACAAGCACCTGCAAGAGTTCCTCTCCATCCGCTACCGCGTGAAGGACATCGCGCTGAAAGAGCTTACGCCCGCCTTCATCTCCGACTTCGAGATGTTCCTGCGCACGGACAAGCACTGCTGCACCAACACCGTGTGGCTGTATGTCTGCCCTTTGCGGACGATGGTGTTCATCGCTATCAACAACGAGTGGCTCACACGCGACCCGTTCCGGGAGTACGAAATCAAGAAGGAGGAAACTGTGCGCAGTTTCCTGACGAAAGAGGAAATCCGGCTGCTGATGGAGGGCAGGCTGAAAAACGCCAAGCAGGAGCTTTACCGCGACCTCTACCTGTTCTGCGCCTTCACCGGCTTGTCGTTCGCCGACATGCGCAACCTGACGGAAGAGAACATCCACACCTACTTCGACGAACACGAGTGGATAAACATCAACCGCCAGAAGACGGGCGTGGTGTCCAATATCCGCCTGCTCGACATCGCAAAGCGCATCATCGACAAATACCGGGGTCTGTGCGGGAACGGCAGGATTTTCCCCGTTCCCCACTACAACACGTGCCTTGCCGGAATCCGTTCCGTCGCCAAGCGTTGCGGCATCACCAAGCATATCACGTGGCATTGCTTCCGCCACACGGCAGCCACGACGGTGTTCCTCTCCAACGGCGTACCCATCGAAACGGTGAGTTCCATGCTGGGACACAAGAGCATAAAGACGACACAGATATACGCGAAAATCACCAAAGAGAAGCTCAACCAAGACATGGAAAACCTTGCGGCAAGGTTGAACGGCATCGAGGAATTTGCAGGTTGCACCATCTAAAACAGAGAAGCCATGAAACGTGATATAATCATCATAGAGGACAACACGATCAGCGTAAACGGTAACGAGATATGGATGACCGCCACAGAAATCGCCGGACTGTTCCACACGGGCGTCCCGGCAGTGAACGCCGCCATCAGAGCCGTCCGCAAGCCGGACGTGCTGAACGACTACGAAGTGTGCCGCTACATGCGGCTTGAAAACGGGCTGCACGCGGATGTTTACTCTCTTGAAATCATCATCCCCGTCGCCTTCCGGCTGAACACCTACCATGCGCATGTGTTCCGCACGTGGCTGGTAGAGAAAGCACTCTCGAAGGAAAAGCGGCAGGCATACGTGATGTTCATACAGAACGGAAAAGCCGGGTATTGCTGATAACGCATATAAATAAGAAAAAGGAAACGGACAGCCCCGTGAAGGAGTTGTCCGTTTCCTTTTTTCATGCAGCCGCCTTATTCCATCGGCTTGCGATAGTTCGCCTCCAACAATTCACGCAACCCCGATTCAGGGTAAAGCACCTTCCCTCCCAAAAGGATAAAGGGCAACACCCTGTTGTTGCGGTACTCCTGCAAGGTGCGGCGGCTGACACGGAGCAGTTCCGCCACCTCCCTGTCCGTCAGGTAACGCTCCCCGTCCAACGGCGGGCGGTAACTTTCCAGAAAGGCGGAGAGCCATTTCGAGCCTTTGCGCATGTTCTGCACAAGGGTGGCAAGCGGCTCGTCCTCCATCGTAAACACTTCATTGTTCTCGTTCATCATCATTTCGGATTCAGTGGGTTGTGAATAATAAAAATCATTTTCCGCCGGGATAGAGCGTGCCGACAAGCGGAATGAGCCTTTTGACCTCCTCCGGCTTGTAATAGAACCTGCGGTTAATCTGCGAGTAGCCGATAAGCCGCCTGTCGCGCAAGGTCTGCAACGTGCGCGGGCTGATCCTCAACTGCCCGCAGACCTCCTCGCCCGTGAGCCACCTTTCCATCCGCCCGCCGTCGCTCCTGCGCCTAAGGGTGGCTACCTTCTCCGCGAGGGCGTTGAAGGACACCACCATCATCTCGAAGGTCTTTTTCTCGATAGATACTATCTCCATAAGCAAAACATTTCAGAGTTTGCCGCAAAGGTAACGAAGCCGCCATGAACACGCACCGTTTCCCGCTAAAAGGCAGCTTGTTGCGCCGTCTGTCCGGGTTACGGAGCCATTATCCATAAAAATCTTACGTGAGCCACGTAGTGAGCTGTTAAAGCCCCTTTGGTTTATTGCCGAATTTTGCCGCAGAAACCAAAAGAAAAGACTGAATATGAAAGTGATAACGATGGAAAGTTCCGCCTTCACCGCATTGACGGAACAGATAGCCGAGATAGCGGCACACGTGCGTGCCGTTTCCGGCGGGAGGAAGGAAGAATCCCCCGACAGGCTGCTCACCACCCGCGAGGCGGCGCACCTGCTGAACGTGAGTTGCCGCACCCTCCAGCGCATGCGCAGCGAACAGCGCATCGCCTATGTCGTGCTGCGCGGCAAGTGCCGCTACCGGCAGTCGGAAATCGACCGCCTGCTCGAAGACAGCACCATTACGGGTGATGCCGCGACCCCGGAACAGATGAAACGCAACCACACGCTGCGCACGGGCGGCAAACCCAAAGGAAGGAGGACGTAGGACATGGAACTGCTTACCCGCAACAATTTCGAGAACTGGATGCAGAAAGTTATGGAACGGCTCGACCGTCAGGACGAGATGCTGCTCTCCATGCAGCCGTCCGGCAAAGCCCCGAACCCGATGGACGGGATCAGGCTTTTCGACAACCAAGACCTGTGCATGCTGCTCCAGATCAGCAAGCGCACCCTGCAACGCTACCGCAGCATCGGCGCATTGCCCTACAAGACGCTCGGCAAAAAGACCTATTACAGCGAGGCGGACGTGCTGACGTTCCTCTCCGAACATGTAAAGGACTTCCGCAAGGAAGATATAGCCTTCTACAAGGCTCGTATCCATAATTTCTTTCAAAAATAACCATTAAAACATTTTTCAGATGGCAAAGAAAAAAGACGAAAAGGACGTGCTGGTTGTCCGTGACGAGAAGACGGGCGAAATCAGCGTGGTAGCCGGGCTGAACGCCGACGGCTCCCCCAAGCGTATCCCCGCGAAAGCGGAGAACTCGCAGAGCTTCCTGCAATTCGACCGGCACGGCGACGTGCTGGACAACTTCTTCAAGAACTTCTTCCGCCAGTGCAAGGAACCCAGCCGCTTCGGTTTCTACCGTGTCGCGGCGGACCAAGCCGACAAACTGCTGGAGGTTATCAAGGACTTGCTGAAAGACCCCGACGGCAACAAGGAGATGCTTGCGCCCCACAAGGTGGACACCTCCGGCTACGAAAAGAAAGTACAGGAGGAGCAGTCCGCCGAAAAGCAGGAACAACCGGAACAGAAACAAGATGACGAACCTAAAAAACAGGAAGAAATGGAACAGAAAAACGAACAGAATCAGGAAAGCCCGCAACAGACGCAGGGCAACCGGGGCTACCAGCCCATCGACGAGAGCAAGATCAACTGGCAGGAGTTGGAGGAGAAATGGGGCGTGAAGCGCGACGACCTTGAAAAGTCGGGCGATCTTAACAGGATGCTCAACTACGGCAAGTCCGACTTGGTGAGGGTGTCGCCCAATTTCGGCGGAGAGGCTTTCGAACTGGACGCCCGCCTCTCCTTCAAGAAGGACGGCGAGGGCAATGTCAGCCTTGTGCCGCACTTCATCCGCAAGGAGCAGAAGCTCGACGAGTATAAGGAACACAAGTTCTCCGACGATGACCGGAAGAACCTGCGCGAAACGGGCAACCTCGGCAGGGTCGTGGACCTCGTGGACAGGGGAACGGGCGAGATCATCCCCTCGTTCGTCAGCATCGACCGCAAGACGAACGAAATCACGGATGTCCCGGCAAACAAGGTGCGCATACCGGAGCGCATCGGCAAGACGGAAATCACCAAGCAGGAGCAGGACATGCTGCGTGCCGGGCTGCCCGTGCGTGACAAGCTCATCGAGCGCAAGGACGGCAGGAAGTTCGTCACCACCCTGCAAGTGAACGTGGAGCAGCGCGGCGTGGAGTTCGTGCCGGGAACCGGCAGGTCGCCCCGTGCCGTCCAGACGCAGGAAACGAAGAACAACCCCGCACAGGGACAGGCGCAGGGTACGGAGAATGCCGCCAACACGCAGAAGGAGCAACGCCGCAACACGTGGACTAACGCCGACGGCAGCATCCGACCCATCAGCAAATGGAGCGGCGTGGACTTCACCGAGCAGCAGAAAGCCGACTACGTGGCTGGCAAAGCCGTGAAATTAGAGAACGTGACCGACAAGCAAGGCTTCCACGCCACGATGTACATCAAGTTCAATCCGGAGAAGGGACGCCCGTACCGCTACGACACCAACCCCGACAACGCTCAGAAGGTCGCCCCGTCCAACGAGAGCCGCACGCAGGTGGCGGTGAACAGCGAGGGCAAGACCAACGAGGCTACCAAGAACCTGAAAGAACCGTTGCGGAAGGGACAGACCGCCCCGAAGGACACCGCACAGCAACAGCAGCAGGAGAAGCCGCAGAAAAGAAACAATAAGGGCATGAAGATGTAATCCGGTGTCCGCCACTAAATCCGAAGTACCATTTGTAAAATTCAAAACGACAGAAGAATATGAAGACAATCATTGCAGAAAAGCCGTCTGTGGCACGTGAGATCGCCCGTATCGTGGGCGCGACAAAGAGAGAGGAAGGATATTTCGAGGGAGGCGGCTACGCCGTGACATGGGCGTTCGGACACCTCGTGCAGCTTGCCATGCCCGACGGCTACGGCATACGCGGCTTCGTCCGTGACAACCTGCCCGTCATCCCCGACACCTTCACGCTCGTCCCCCGCCAGACCAAGACGGAGAAGGGTTACAAGCCTGACAGCGGTGTGGCGGCGCAGATAAAGGTTATCGCCACCCTGTTCAACAGGAGCGAACAAATCATCGTGGCGACCGATGCAGGGCGTGAGGGTGAGCTTATCTTCCGATACCTCTACCATTATATCGGATGCACCACCCCGTTTGTGCGCCTTTGGATAAGCTCGCTTACCGACAAGGCTATCCGCGAGGGGCTGCGCAACCTCGAAGCGGGCGGCAAATACGACAATCTCTATCTTGCCGCCAAAGCGCGGAGCGAATCAGACTGGCTCGTGGGCATCAACGGCACGCAGGCACTCTCCATCGCCGCCGGACACGGCACATATTCCATCGGACGGGTGCAGACACCTACATTGGCAATGGTGTGCGCACGCTATTGGGAGAACCGCCGCTTCACACCCGAAGCCTTTTGGCAGCTCCATATCGCAACGGACGGCTGCGACGAAGGAACAGTGAAGTTTTCCTCTTCCGAAAAGTGGAAAGAGAAAGAGCCTGCGACGGAACTGTATGATAAGGTGAAGTCGGCAGGCACAGCCACCGTCACGAAAGCCGAACGCAAGGAGAAGACGGAGGAAACACCGCTCCTGTACGACCTGACGACGCTCCAGAAGGAAGCCAACGCCAAGCACGGCTTCACGGCGGAACAGACGCTTGAAATCGCGCAGAAGCTCTATGAGAAGAAGCTCATCACCTATCCGCGAACCGGAAGCCGCTACATACCCGAAGACATGTTCGCTGAAATCCCCAAGCTGCTCGCCTTCATCGGGGCTTTGCCCGAATGGAAAGGCAAGGTGCAGCCGAAAGCGCAGCCGACACGCCGCAGTGTGGACGGCGGCAAGGTGACGGACCACCACGCCCTGCTCGTCACTGGCGAGAAGCCGCTGTTCCTCTCCAAAGAGGACAGCACCATTTATCAGATGGTTGCCGGGCGCATGATTGAGGCTTTCTCCGAGAAATGCGTCAAGGACACCGCCACCGTCACGGCGGAATGTGCCGGAGTGGAGTTCACGGTGAAAGGCAGCATCATCAGGCAAGCCGGATGGCGTGCCGTCTATGGCGGGGAGGACAAGGAAGAAACCGCCATCCCCGATTGGCGGGAAGGCGACACGCTGACGCTGAAAGGCTGCTCCATCACGGAGGGCAAGACCAAACCCAAACCGCTGCATAC
Source organism: Clostridiales bacterium (assembly GCA_004557245.1). Classification (GTDB taxonomy): domain Bacteria; phylum Bacillota; class Clostridia; order Christensenellales; family CAG-138; genus SFEL01. The sequence continues at coordinate 6,752 of SFEL01000028.1, forward strand.
CGAAGCGACACTGTTGTCGGCAATGGAAACGGCGGGCAAGGACATAGAGGACGACGCATTGCGTCAGGCGTTGAAGGACTGCGGCATCGGCACGCCCGCCACCCGTGCGGCGATTATCGAAACGCTCTTCAAACGCGGCTACATGGAACGCTGCAAGAAATCGCTTGTGCCGACAGAAAAAGGGCTTGCCCTCTACTCGGTCGTGAAGACGATGCGCATCGCCGACGTAGCCATGACGGGCGAATGGGAGAAGAATCTGGCACGCATCGAGCGCGGGGAACTGCCCGCTGACACCTTCCGCAGGGAGATAGAGGCGTACACACGTGAAATCACCTCCGAACTGCTCTCGTGCGACAAACTGTTCTCCCGCAGGGATTCCGGCTGCAAGTGTCCCAAGTGCGGGACGGGCAGCATGCAGTTCTACGGCAAGGTGGTACGCTGCGACAACGCGGAGTGCGGGCTGCCCGTGTTCCGCCTGAAGGCGAACCGCACCCTTTCCGACGACGAGATCAAAGAGCTGCTCACCGACGGGCATACGAAGCTGCTCAAAGGCTTCAAAAGCAAACAGGGCAAGAGCTTTGATGCCATAGTCGCCTTTGACGGGGACTATAACACGACTTTCGTGTTCCCCGAAAGGAAAACGAGCAGGAAATTTTCAGGACGGAAGAAATAGTATTACCTTTGCCACTGGTTCAGAGTAATGAATTGTTCTTCGATACCGGATTACACTCATACTTTGGATTTAGTGGTGGCACTCGGAGGGATACCGAGTGCCTTTTCTTTCTCCTTTCCAGACGATTATCCACGTCATTACCAATCCACTAAATTCCAAAGTAATGAACAACAAGAAGAAAAACGAGGGTCAGACCGACTTTTCCTATTACGGTCTGTACCTGCTGGACTACCTCCGCACGAACAGGTTTGAACAGGCTTCCGATGATGCCTTCATCCGGGAGCGTGCCGACCGTGCCGCCGAAACGTATGAGCGTGTGCGGCTCGAAGGCTATCCGCCCGAAGGGGCGCAGGAGTTGGCGATGGACACGCTCCTGCGGGGGCTTCGCTATTCCAAGTACGCCATCCTCCGCGAAGTCGTGGAAAACGAGTTTGCCAACGAAGTGCCGGAAAAGAAACGCGAAGCCTTCATCCGAAAGCTGCTGCCGCCTGTCGGTAATGTATTCTCCGCCTATGACCTTTCGGACGACAACTTCGCCCTGTCGCCCGAATACGACCTGCTCTACACGGAGCTGACGGGAGCCGCCGTCCTTTATATCGACGAGTATGGCGTTTAACCGCAAACAACGGCTGCGGGACAACATCGAGGCGATACGGACGGCATTCATCCTTGACAGGGAACGGAGGACGGCAACCGCCGAGGAACAAGCCATACTTCGGAAGTATTGCGGTTTCGGCGGATTGAAGTGCATACTGAACCCGGCAAAGGAACTGACGGATGCCGTGCATTGGGCGAAATCGGACCTCGAACTGTTTGCCCCTACGGTGGAGCTGCACAGGCTGGTGCGTGAAAACAGCAAGGACGATACGGAGTACAAGCGGTACGTGGATGCCATGAAGCAGTCCGTGCTGACCGCTTTCTACACCCCGCCGGAGATAACCGGCACTATCGCGGATGTACTGCATGAACACGGCATACGTCCCGATCGCGTATTGGAGCCGTCGGCGGGCGTGGGCGCATTCGTGGATGCCGTGCTGGAAAACAAGCCGGACGCGGATATCATGGCTTTCGAGAAAGACCTGATGACGGGCAAAATATTGGGATACCTGCATCCAGACCAAAAGGTAAGGGTGCAGGGATTCGAGAAGATAGAGAAGCCATTCACGGACTATTTCGACCTTGCTATCTCGAACATCCCGTTCGGCGACGTGGCTGTGTTCGACCCGGAGTTCACGGGCAGCCAAGACCCGGCAAGGCGTTCCGCACCGAAGGCAATACACAACTACTTCTTCCTGAAAAGCCTTGACGCGGTGCGTGAGGGCGGCATCGTGGCGTTCATCACCTCTCAAGGGGTACTGGACGCACCGTCCAACGCGCCCATACGCGAGTATATGATGCGTAATGCCAATCTGGTGGGAGTCGCACGCCTGCCGAACAACCTCTTCACGGACAACGCGGGTACGGAAGTGGGTAGCGACCTGATTATCCTGCAAAAGAACAGCGGCAAGAAACGGGAGCTGTACGATTATGAAGAGTTGTTCGTGCAGACGGAAAAGACACCGATAGGTAGTTTCCAGAACGGGTATGTCGGCAGCATCGGCATGATTCCCCACTCGGATCTGATAAGCGGCACAGACCCTTACGGGAAACCAGCCTATAAAGTCATGCACCGGGACGGCATCGAGCAAATGGCGGAGGATTTGCGGGAACATATGGATATTGAGCTGTATAAGTTGGACAAAAAGCTGTATGAAATGCACAGCCTGCATCCGGCACAGGGGAAAAGCACGGTGACAGAAACCATTTCCACACCGGTTGTCACTCCTGAGATACAGCCACGTCATGAAATGGCAGTGAAGCCCGAAGCGGCAACACCGCAGCCGGAGGAAGAAAAGTCGGAGATAGAGCCGCGCCGCCCCGATTATTCGGAGGGCGTGCAGCTCTCCCTGCTCGACCTCTGGGGCATGACGGAGGAAGTACGCAAGCAGGAAGCACCCGCCAAGAAGAAAAAGACGGCGAAAAAGGAAAGCCCGGCAAGGCGCATGCCTCCCAAACCGCAGGCGCAGGTTACGCCGAAGGTTACGACCGCACCGCCACAGCCGTCTGCCGCACCGCCGACGGAAAGCAGGGACAGCCATGAAACAAAGCCGGTGAGTGTCGCAGCCAAAGCCGATCCGGATGATATTTACGCTACTTTGGATTGGGACACCAATCCGCCCATCAACGGCTTCTATGAAATGATGATGGACCTCACGCCGGAGCGACGCAAGGAACTTCGCAGGCTGGCGGCACAGCATCAGGAGAAACGGCAGCATGTCCCGGACGTGAAAGCCGCGCCGGAGCAGGAAACACGGCAACCCGAAACACAGCCGGAAGTTGCCGCCATTCCTGTCGCTCCCGCAACGGAAGCGGCTGCAACCTCCCTTTTTCCCGAAATGGAAGCGGAAAAACCGAAAGAGGAAGCTCCCGACCTGTCGCCGCGTCCCTACCACCGCACGCCGGAAATGCACTTGCGTGAAGGCTCGTTAGTGGCTGACAGTGGGCGTCGTAACATCGGTTATCTGAAAGACATCACGCCTTACGGCGCGACATTCCAGCCGCTTGGACTGACAGGCTATCAGAAAGAGAAGGCGTTGCTGTATGTGTCGCTCCGTGACGCATACGAGCGTCTGTACCGTTATGAATCGAACAGGCGCGAGGAAAACCCGCAGTGGCGTGAGCATCTGAACACCTGCTATGACGAGTTTGTCATGCGCTACGGCAACCTCAACGCCAAGCAGAACGTGAAACTGGTGGTGATGGATGCAGGAGGACGCGACATCCTTTCGCTGGAACGTGCGGAGGACGGCAGGTTCGTCAAGGCGGACATTTTCGAGCGTCCCGTTTCCTTCTCGGTAGAGAGCCATGCCAACGTAAGCTCTCCCGAAGAGGCACTCTCCGCATCGCTCAACAAGTTCGGCACGGTCAATCTCGACTATATGCGGGAGATAACCGACAGTACGGAGGAGGGATTGCTTGACGCCCTCAAAGGACGCATCTTCTACAACCCGCTCGTAACCGGTTACGAGATAAAGGACAGGTTCATCGCCGGGAACGTGATAGAGAAGGCGGAACGCATCGAGGCATGGATGGGCGACAACCCCGAAAACGGGCGTATGCCGGAAGTGAAGCAGGCGTTGGAGGCTCTGAAAGAAGCCGAGCCGCCGCGCATCGCTTTTGAAGACCTCGACTTCAATTTCGGGGAACGCTGGATTCCGACGGGCGTATATGCCGCCTACATGAGCCGTCTTTTTGACACGGACGTGAAAATCGCCTACTCCGCAAGCATGGACGAATTTTCGGTGGCGTGCGGCTACCGCACCATGAAAATCACGGACGAGTTTTTAGTGAAGGGCTATTACCGGAACTATGACGGCATGCACCTGTTGAAACACGCCCTGCATAACACCTGCCCGGATATGATGAAGTCCATAGGAAAGGATGAACACGGAAACGACATCAAGGTACGCGACAGCGAGGGCATACAGCTCGCCAACGCCAAGATTGACGAAATCCGTAACGGGTTCTCGGAATGGCTGGAAGAGCAGTCGCCGCAGTTCAAGGAACGGCTGACGACGATGTACAACCGCAAGTTCAACTGTTTCGTGCGCCCGAAATATGACGGCTCACACCAGACCTTTCCGGACCTCAACCTCAAAGGGCTGGCAAGCAGGGGTATCAAGAGCGTCTATCCGTCGCAGATGGATTGCGTCTGGATGCTCAAACAGAACGGCGGTGGCATCTGCGACCACGAAGTCGGTACAGGCAAGACGCTGATAATGTGCATTGCAGCGCATGAGATGAAGCGTCTGAACTTGGCGCACAAACCGATGATTATCGGGCTGAAAGCCAATGTCGCGGAGATTGCCGCCACCTATCAGGCGGCATACCCGAACGCGCGGATTCTCTATGCCTCGGAGAAGGACTTTTCGACCGCCAACCGCGTGCGTTTCTTCAACAACATCAAGAACAACGACTATGATTGCGTCATCATGTCGCACGACCAGTTCGGCAAGATTCCGCAGTCGCCGGAGTTGCAGCAGCGCATCCTGCAAGCGGAGCTTGACACGGTGGAGGAAAACCTCGAAGTCTTGCGGCAGCAGGGCAAGAACGTATCGAGGGCGATGCTGAAAGGTCTGGAAAAGCGCAAGCACAACCTTGAAGCGAAGCTGGAGAAGGTGGAACACGCCATCAAGTCGCGCACGGACGACGTGGTGGACTTCAAGCAGATGGGCATCGACCATATTTTTATTGACGAATCGCATCAATTTAAGAACTTGACTTTCAACACGCGGCATGACCGTGTGGCTGGTTTGGGCAACTCGGAAGGAAGCCAGAAAGCCCTGAATATGCTTTTTGCCATCCGCACCATACAAGAGCGCACGGGTAAGGACTTGGGGGCGACGTTCCTATCCGGCACGACCATCAGCAACTCGCTGACGGAACTGTACCTGCTCTTCAAGTACCTGCGCCCGAAGGAACTGGAACGGCAGGATATCCGGTGCTTTGACGCATGGGCGGCTATCTTCGCCAAGAAGACGACCGATTTCGAGTTCAACGTGACGAACAACGTGGTGCAGAAGGAGCGTTTCCGCTACTTCATCAAAGTGCCGGAGCTTGCCGCCTTCTACAACGAGATAACCGACTACCGCACGGCAGAGGATGTGGGTGTGGATCGTCCGCACAAGAACGAGATACTGCACCATATACCGCCCACGCCGGAGCAGGAGGACTTCATTCAAAAACTGATGCAGTTCGCCAAGACGGGCGACGCCACGCTGCTCGGTAGACCGCCCCTGTCGGAAACGGAAGAGAAGGCAAAGATGCTGATCGCCACCGATTACGCACGGAAGATGGCTCTCGATATGCGCATGATAGACCCGAACTACGAAGACCACCCCGACAACAAGGCTTCCCACTGTGCCAAGACGATTGCGGAGTATTACCATAAATACGACGCGCAGAAAGGCACGCAGTTCGTGTTCTCGGATCTGGGGACGTACCAGCCGGGCGACGGGTGGAACGTGTACAGTGAGATAAAGCGGAAGCTGACGGAGGACTACGGTATACCGCCAAGCGAGGTGCGCTTCATTCAGGAGTGCAAGACCGACAAGGCGCGGAAGGCGGTGATAGACGCCATGAACGCC
>SFEL01000011.1 GCA_004557245.1 Clostridiales bacterium
ATTTCGGTCAATGGTCTGCTTGAGTTTTTGTTTCCAGCTTGTCCCTCGCTTGGCCTCGGTGTACTCCTTATAGCTCATGCCCTTGCCCTGAGAGGGAGGAATTACGGAGAGACCGTTTTCTTTGCAGAGCCGGTCACTTGCCTCGCGCATATCATAGTAGATTTTCTTGTAGCTCTTGTATGCGTGATGATCCACAAAGTCCACGGCATTGAAAATCAGATGATTATGAACATGGTCTTTATCAATATGGGTGGTCAGCACATACTCATACTTACCACCGAGGATTTCATCCGCAAACTGTTTGCCGATCTCATGGGCAAGCTCCGGTGATACTTCTCCGACATCAAAGGACTGGATGACATGGCGGGCAATAATTTTGACGGGATTCATCCCTTGCTGCTCGGCAATCTTTCGCGTCCATTCAAATTCCTGAGCCGCTGTCTCAGCAGCACATCCATAGGAAGAGACAAGCATTTTATCGTCGGTTTTCTCAGGATTCATGATGTACGCAAGAGCCTTACTCAAAGTTCCTCGGATTGCTTTGATTTTAGTAACTGCCATACTTCATCCAGCTTTCCTTTCAGCTCAACAACATCGTCCTGATAGAATCGTCCCGTCGAGTTCATTCTTCGGCAGATGTTATTGATATTCGATCCGATCTTATTGACCGCCGCAGCGAGTTTTTTCTGCTCTGTATAGTCTACCTGAATGATGTAGCCATCTATTGCCATCTTGCGTAGATAGGCTCCCATATTCTTCGTTTTCAGCATCTCCATTTTCCGTTCTATGATCGCCCGTTCTTCCTCGGTGACCCAGAACTTGAGCTGCACTTTCCGCGTTCTGTTTGCCATCGTTCTGTCTCCGTTCCTCGTAATTTATAAGGGTTTGGGACTATCCCAACAAGCAAAAATCAGCGGTTAAGGGGAGGGTTTCCTTAACGCATTTTTCTCCGGTGGGTACTCACCGGATTTGCTTGCTATTCTCTAAAATCGTACTCCCCCGTAGGGACTCCCCGTAAAATACCCCTTCACAATACAACGGACAAAAGGCAACGGATTTTGGGGGTTGGGCATGAAAAAAGACGCTCGAAAGCGTCTTTCTCCGTCTACATAGTAGTTACTTTATTTCCCATACAAAATCGACAGAATCGGAGACATCTATGTCATCCGGCTCAATCTCCGGTGCGCAGCATTTATTCATTGCAGAGAGAGGCATGAGGCAGTCTTCCATCTCATAATTCGTTCGGGAAATGATGTTCAGTTCGCCCCAGTTGTAGTCGATAGAGATGAGCTGTCCTAGTTCTGCGCCTGTTGCCTTACACAGAATCTCTGCCTTTGCTCGTGCATTCTGAGCAGCACTTGTCAGCAGTTCTTCGCTGACTTTAGCCGGATTTTTTACTGTAAACGCAATGCTTAGTTCGGGATTTGCTTCGCTGCTGGCAATAGCAGAGATGACCTTCGCAAGCTGTTTGCTGTCGAAATTGAAAGCGAGTTTGAGGCGGTAAATACAGGCATATCCGGCAAACTCCCGCTTATAGTTGCCCTGGCAATCCTTGACGTTCTCATATCGCGTCTCCACATTGAAGCTGATTGTTTTCAATGCCTCTTTTTCATATCCGACACTTACTGCTGCGGCTTTCAGATTCTCGATGCGGCGGGCTGCGCCGTCCATTGCTTTGTCATAGTCATTTTCCGCGGACTCAACGGTCATAGAAATCGAGATATAATCCGGCTTTGCTGATACATTGCCAACGCCTTTTACCGTAATTGTCCTCATCATTTTCTTCGCTCATCCTTTCTTGCATTGTAGTCCTCATCAATGCGCTTCTTCCAATCGGCACCGAGAGGTGCGCTGCACCGGACAGCACAGATAGCCTCGCTGACAACCTCGTAATTGAGCTGTGTGCCTTCGCTGTCAGAGTGATAGTTCACAGCGCGATCCTCACTGATACCGAAGTGTCGTGCCGTCTCAACTGCGTCAATGTTGGCGCCGAGGAACAGAAACTCCCAGCCGTACTTTTCCTTCTGACGCTCGATCATTTTCTTGACCTTATCGCTGTCATACCGGCGGCTTGCATTCTCCATGCCGTCCGTCGTGATGACGAACATCGTATGCTCCGGTACATCCTCTGCTCGTGCGTACTTATGGACATTTCCGATGTGGTGGATTGCCCCACCGATTGCATCCAGAAGAGCGGTGCAGCCTCGTACCGTGTAGTCCTCATCGGTCATCGGCTTGATATTCTGAACACTCACACGGTCATGAATAACCTCGCTTGCGTTGTCGAAGAGAACGGTGGAGATGAGAGCTTCGCCCTCAGTTTTTTTCTGTTTCTCGATCATGGAGTTGAAGCCTCCGATGGTGTCAGCCTCAAGCCCACTCATAGAGCCGCTGCGGTCAAGAATGAATACGATCTCCGTCAAGTTCTTTCTCATGTTCAGTACCTCCGTATATAAAAGAAATATGACTGCTCGGTTGTTTACCTTACAGTCATATTATAAGAAAAATCATATTCAGTTTGGTCGCATGGCAAGCGACAATTACTCAGCCAGCTTGATTTCAAGAATGTCATCAATCGAGACTTTTCTGCCTTCCCGGAAAACGATCATCCTCTCGTATTCGTCGATTTTCTTTACGACACCCAGCGCATCCACATACGCGCCTCCGGCCTTCTTGCCGTCCGGCTGAAAGTAGGTAATCACAACTTCAAAGTCCTCGCCAAGATGCTCCGCAATGAGCTGGATTTTGCCGTTGATTTCTTCCTTCTCGTCGTCGTCGAGTTCAATTTTCTGATCGGTCAGCCTCGCGGTTTCCTTGATGGCGGCATCATAACCGGTGAGAGCGGCGAAGGGAGAAAACTGTGCTGCACGATCCAGCATAGACATCTGCGGTCTGGTGGCGGAGACATGGTGAGGTAGATTGATAATATCGTCGTACATTCAAATCCCCCTTCAAACTGAAAGTTGTCGGTTTTAAATCAATATCTCATAATAACAGTTTGTGATGTTTTCTGACTCAATTATCGTATTAACGAGAACCCCGCCACATCTTTTGATTACAGTAGATGAGGCGGCATTGTTAGAATGGCATCCAAGAAGTACTCTTTCCATTCCGTGTTCTTTGCAGACCTGCAATGCATAACGAAGCATCTGCTTGGCATAACCCTTGTTACGTTCGGACGGTCTGACGCTGTATCCAACATTTCCATACTGTGTTTCAAGCTCCACGGTAAGTTCGTAGCGTACACAGAGGATACCTATCAAAATCGATTCATCATAGCACAGTAACAACAATGATTTTCCCCAGTCTCCATTCCCGATACTCGCATTATTCAGTATCATTTCAAGCCATTCATCATAGTTTGCGAGCAACAGATCTTGAGCAAGTATTACTTCATATTCTTTATTAAGAAAGTGCTCCTGAAGGTATTGAACAATTGATTTTTCATCATTACTGTCAGGGAGTCTATATTCCATTTTCTCACCACCAAATTCAAATTTTGCTAAGCCTTATGCCCACCAATCTGCGCGTTACGATCCTTTGCCGTCGCGCCTTCCTCCAAGTTCATACCTTTGAGGATAGCGTTCTTCCCGAACTTCTTCTTGATGGTCAACATGGCTTGCTGCATTTTCTTTTCACGCTCAAGCTCGGCGCGTTCCCGTTCTTGATTTGCCTCAAGAGCTGCGTAGTCCGTGAAGAGATCAAGCTGCTCAAAGCCGTCGTTCTTCTTAGGTGCATCTGCTTCGGGCAGAACATGGTTTGCGACGATGTTCAACCGGCGCACGAGAAGGTTTTTATCGACGATCCGGTCAAAGAGTTCTGACGCAGCACACATTATTTTCTTCGTAGATGATGTGTAACCGTCAAGGTTGGCAGTGCCGTGAGCGTGTTTTGGTATCTGCCGCCCGTAGTGATCCTTCACGATAGCTCCGTGATACTTTTTGCTTCGTTCAGGATCGGTGAGATTTTCTATATCATAGCCAACCGTGACAACGATCTGGTCTGTAACAAGCCCTTTGTCCACCAAGTCCAGAACGAGAAGATCAGCCATCTCTCGGAGGACGAGCTTGGCTTTCTCGGCAGTGTAGGGCTGGTGCAAAACCTGACCGGAGCCGAGACTGTTTGTGCTTGGCCGATATGCTTTGATTGCCTCAATAGTGGTAGGCTCCCAGCCCCAAGCATGGTCGATCAGCAGCTCCGCATTTTTGCCGAAGAGCTTGTAAAGTTTGTCCTCGTCATGGACAGAGCATCGTGCCACATCGCCCATCGTGAACATACCGTTTTCTTCGAGCTTCTTCGCGATCCCTCGTCCCACTCGCCAGAAGTCAGTGAGAGGCTGATGCGCCCATAAGGTTTTGCGATAACTCATCTCATCCAGCTCGGCAATGCGGACACCGTTCTCATCTGCCGGAATGTGCTTCGCTACGATGTCCATAGCCACTTTACAGAGGAAAAGGTTTGTGCCGATACCGGCTGTTGCGGTGATGCCGGTTGTCTCAAGGACATCCAGAATGATTTTCATTGCAAGATCACGGGGAGAGAGCTTGTAGGTGTTCAGGTAGTCCGTGACATCCATGAATACCTCGTCGATGGAATACACAACGATGTCTTCCGGCGCGATGTACTTCATGTAGACCTCGTAAATCCTCGTGCTGTACTCCATGTAATAAGCCATTCTCGGAGGCGCAATGATGAAATCAATCGCAAGCTCAGGATTGGCTTGCAGCTCAGAGAAGAAATGTGACGATCCTTCGAGCCTTCGTCCCGGTGCGTCATGCCTTCTTCCGGCGTTTGCCTCCTTGACGCGCTGCTTTACTTCAAATAAGCGTCCGCGTCCTGAGATGCCGTAGCTCTTGAGGGAGGGAGTAACGGCAAGGCAGATTGTTTTGTCGGTACGGCTCTCATCCGCAACGACGAGGTTTGTGTCCATCGGATCAAGTCCGCGTTCCCGGCATTCCACCGAGGCATAGAAGGATTTCAGGTCGATTGCGATATAAGTATTCTCCTTCATCTTCAATGCCTCCTCATGCGTCCTTATATTAATGCCACGGTATAATCGTCGAATGTCTTCTCGTGAAAAGTAATTCGCCACTCAATGTCATGCTGCACAGGTTCAAAATGCAATGCAGAACACGCAGTACAGAGCTTCCCTTGTGAACTTGCTCCAAATACAACCGCTGTTGGTGCGGCATTGCTGCTCGCAGAGGGCGCAAACGAATCATGGTCGGGCATGATTTCAAGCGGTTTGTCGCTATCATCACAATCACTGACTGTAATTCGCTCTGATGCTTCCGGCGAAAGCGTGTAACTCATGGCGGTAAAATGCGTCGGATAAAACCAGCGGTCAGAGCCAAAGCTGTTCTTCGGCAAAGTCTGTTGCTCCAATTCCTGTACGGTGAGCGTGTATTCTGTCCCGTTCGCAGGATGGACAAAATGGAAAGAATCGCCGGGCGCTTTCACCGTGAAATGCGGGCCGGGGAGGGAAACCAGTTGTTGTTCCATGGTCAGGGAAAGCGTCCTGATTTCCGGTCGGCGCTTGCTCACCCACGGAAAGGCATCTCTGCAAACGACCCATCCATACGAGGTGTCCAGGCCATAATGCTCCACAGCCCATTTCGCTTCCAACACAATGCCCATTCCATCCGGCAGACAGGGATTATATGTCACAGCACAGCCGTGAGATGCCCGCAACTCATGCCCATTCAGATCCAGTCGTGGGTTGAAATGAAGACACAAAGGATTGTCCAGCTCCAGTTCCATCTGCTGCTCCCGCGTAAAGTTTTCATACGAGTCGTTCTCCTGCGTAAGATTCCACTTTTTCATGAAAGCACGGATTTCATCTGACTCGACACGCATACAGAAATCAACAACTAAACCCTTGCTGCATGAGTAGGCTGCAGGGATCAGCCAATGATGCCCCGCCCACTCAAACTGCTTTCCAATGGGAATTTCCTTTCCTGCGCGATCCTTTCCCTGATGTCCCCAGAAGTTGCCTTCAAAATAGACCTTCCATTCTGGGGCAGTTGGTTCCGCTGCAGGGTTCATATCTATGTCGTAATACTCTTCCGTGTATCTGATCTTGCTGTAATCAAAGGGCGATTGCAGTGATTTGATATACTCCCACGGCTGCTCCATCGCCGTCAGTTTCATCTTTTCAGCAATCTCAGCGAGAGTTTTCTTCTGTTCTTCTGTTGCAGGATTCTCCTTCAAAAAAGACTCAAACTGAGCTTTATCCCACATCCATGCCTGTTCCAAAGCAGCGGCATCTCCACACGCCAGCAGCAACCGCAGGAAGTCCTTAAAGTTTTTCGCCAGCGGATGGACAAAATCAGGGGCTGTATTCATGGGGCTGACCGCAAAAACCATTTCCCCGAAGCCACGAATGAAGCAGTAGTGGATGCCGTCTACTCCCGCACAGCCGATGATAGATGCGCCTTTCGGCGTACAAAAATAGGTGCCGGGATCGGTTGATTTCTCCAAACCAACAGGTGTGAGATCAATGTGCTTTTTTTGAAACTGCGAATAAGATGTTGCCATATAAAATATCTCCTAAATCAATCACGCACCGAGCAAGCTCTGGTCAAAGGCGAACAGAGCCTCGTTTATTTCAAAGACATTGTAGTTTTCATTCTCGATGAAATACTCAATGATGATGTCAAACTTGTTTGAGTGAGAGAGTGCAAATCCAGCCTTCATGAGCATATCCTTTGTCTCGTCCAGAGACAGCTCAAGAGCAATGGCGAATGCAATAGCCGTAGGCTTGCTCGGCTTATACAGCTTATCGCTACGGATCTTCGAGAAGAGCTTCCGGTCAATGTTTGCCTTCTTGTAGCACTGGGCATCCGTCATACCTTTCTCGTCGATTTTGCGCAGCAGCATCTCGGAAAAGCTCTCATCAATCTGACCCAGCGCCTCATCCAGAGATTTTGTCTTCTTTGGCGCTGCCATTGGCATAGGCAGGATAGGCTCAATCACTTCTTCGGCTTCTTCGCAGACAGACGCTTCATAAACCGGCTCCAAATCCCGAAGGGCATTTAATCGGCGCAGACGCGCAGAATAGTTGTCGGAATGCTCGTCCACATAGTTATCGTCTATGTACTCGGCAATGTCTGCATAGAGCTTACCGCTGATCTGATATGCCTTCCTGTCAAAGATAACGATGTAGACGGTCATGTCGTTCTCAAGCAGGAACTCACTGATTGTATCAATGGCAATTCTGAGCGCCTGGTCTTTCGGATAGCCATAGATACCGGAAGAGATGAGCGGAAATGCAACCGTCTCACATTCCTTATCCTTAGCCAGCGCAAGAGAAGTGCGATAACAGGAAATGAGATGGTCACGCTCTCCATGCTTGCCGTCCCGCCAGCGGGGGCCTACGGCATGGATCACATACTTGCAGGGCAGCTTGTAGCCCTTCGTAATCTTGGCGCTGCCGGTTTCACATCCGCCCAGCGTTTTACATTCAGCCAGCAGCTCCGGCCCTGCAGCACGATGGATGCAGCCGTCAACACCACCACCGCCCAGAAGCGATGCGTTGGCAGCGTTGACGATTGCGTCCACTTTCATTTTTGTGATGTCATTTCTGACAATTTGAAGAGGCATACTTTGTTCCTCCTATATTTCCAGCTTCCAGCCATAATCTCCATGATAGATCATCTGCTTCGTCATACCACCGTCAATGCAGATATTCTCTCCGGTGATAAACCCGGCCTTTTCAGAGCAGAGGAACAAAACCATATTGGCAATATCCATCGGATTCCCAACCCGTCCTGACGGTTGCTGAACGGCATCCGCTCCTTCGTATTCGCGGTAATCCGTATCAATCCAGCCGGGAGAAATGGAATTGACACGAAGTTTTCCAGAGAAGCTGACTGCAAGCGCATGAGTCAGCGCCGCAATACCTCCCTTGGCCGCTGTATAGCTTTCGGTCTGCGGCTGACTCATCCGATCTCTGGATGAAGAAATATTGATGATAACGCTGCCTTTGCCGAAATGCTCAGAGAAGAGCTTGCTGAGATAGAAGGGTGCTGTGATACCGACAGACAAGGCATACTGAAACTCTTCATAGGAGCATTTGGAAATTCCCTTCATTAACGGAAGAGCATTGTTGATCAGGTAGTCCACATGGCCATGCTTATCCAGAACATAGGAAGCAAACGCCTCTAATGTTTCTTTTCTGCTGATGTCTCCGGTGTAGTGATCTCCCGGTGCGATGTCAATAATCTCAACTGCTGCGCCCTCGCTGCGGAAGGAGTCTGCAATCGCTTTACCGATACCATGTGCGCCGCCTGTTATAACTGCGACTTTGTTATCGAAATCCATTTGCCTTACCTCAACTTAGAACTTGAGATTATCTACCCATACGGCAATTTCTGCTAAGTTCGTGCGAGACTTGAACACCTTGCCCTCGATCAATTTCGCACCCTTGCAGCTCGGAGTAAGGCTTTCGTTGGTCTTTCCCATGCCGCTTCCGCCAGAGGTTGCAAACGGAATGATTGTCTTTCCGGTCATATCGTAGCTTTCAAGGAAGGTATTGATGATATGGGGAGCCACATACCACCAGATCGGGAAGCCGATAAAGATTGTGTCGTAGTCATCCATGTTGTCCCGCTTACCGGCGATAGCAGGACGGGAGGCCGGATCGCTCATCTCAACACTGCTTCGGGATTTCTGATTTGTCCAGTCAAGATCGGCCTTGCTGTAAGGTACTGCCGGTTCAATTTCGTATATATCCGCACCGATGGCCTCAGCCAATGTTTCAGCTACTTTGGCTGTCACGCCGGATGCGGAAAAGTATGCCACAAGTTTTCTGCTCATTGTTTTCCCTCACTTCTCAGGCTATAAGCCTATATATCGTCAGGGGCAGATACCAAACTGCCACTGCAAGTCTGTAAATTAGGATCACTCCGCCGATCAATCCTCCGAGAACAATGTTGAGCGCAACAACGCCAACTGTACCAGAGGTGCCAAAGCCAATCGGAATCAGCGTGAACATCTTGACGATGCCAAACGGCACTCCGCAAGCAAGCCAGATTAGAAAATAATTCGGTGTGCCATTCTCAATGAAAATCCGGCTGAAAATCGAGAACAGCAGCAGTGCCACGACAACCGGCAGCATTGTTTTTCTTATAAAGTCCCTCATGACTTCGGTTTTGGTCATAGCATCCTCCTTATTTCAGGAAGTCGCTCCGATGGTCAATCCGGCGAAGGTCATATCCGGTCTCAGCCAGATGTGCCACCTTCAAAGCGACTAAGTTTATGTCAGTATACATAGCTCGTGCGATCTGCTCCGAGGTATAGCCGTACTCATAGATGTATTCAAGAATGGTATCAGTATCAAGCAATATTTCTGCGGCTACGATGTTCGCCTCATACTCCGGCTTTGTTGCCATGTCGTACAGCATGAACTCTTGAATAGCGTCATTCTTTGCCATGCTCCGGTGCAACTGATCATGCCCGATTTCGTGTGCGCAGACAATCGTCTGCATACGAGGACTCAAATCCTTATTGATGAAAATAAAGCGATTGCGTTTGATTACTCTATACATTCCCTTGAGGGGACCGAAGTCTTCGCAGAAAAGGACTTCAATGCCCAGCTCATGTGCAATGCGAAAAGGGTCTCGTGTTCCCAGGCGATTTACAAGGTCGTTGCCTACTTTCGAGAGATATGCAGCAGTCATCGTTCCACCTCCATTCGTGGAAATAAAAGTATAGCAGAAGAGGTGTCCAACAGAACGGACTTATTCCGCTGGATCTTCGCTCTTCCGATACTTCTTGGGAGCGTACTTCTTATTCTTCGCTTTGGCGATCCAATAGGCATCATTGAGTGCTTTCATTGCACCTTCCAAAGCCTCTTCACTCAGACTGCCACCGGCGAAAAGACCGGTCACTTCGCCTACCAACTCATCAATATCTCTGGCTGCTCTCGCGCCGCCCTTCTCGTAAGCATCAGCGACATAAGCTCCGCTGCTGCCCAGCAAGTATTCTGTGGTAGTTCCGAGAGCATCTGCAATTTTCTGGACAACCTCCATGTGGACAGGCTTGCGGCTTCCAAGCTCATAATTCTGAATTGTACGCGCTGTAACTCCGGCTTTCTTAGCGAGTTCTACCTGAGTCAGACCGGCTTCAATCCTTTTTTCTTTCAGTCGCTCTTTGAAACCCATAAGGCACCTCTTTCTTTAATTTTTCGTGAACACGAACACTTTTTCGCTAAAACCCATTGACGCGAAACACTGTTCGCGGCATAATGATTACGCAGCACGAAATTGTGTTCGTCTATATGATACCACACGAAAGGGTGTGTGTCAACAGGAGCATGAAATAATGTTCGTGCTTTTAAGTAACTTTTTTATGAACGGAGGCTGGTTATGAATAACGCTCAGTGCAGAAAAGCGTATGTTTCGGTTAATGTTGATGTGGATGAGGAAGGCACTATTCATCCATGCTTCATCCGCTGGAAGGACGGACTCATCTTCCAGATCGACAAAGTCTTGTATAAGTGCCGCGCAACCTCAAAAAAAGTGGGAGGCGGCGGTATTCGCTACACCGTATTGATCAGAGGAAAGGAGTCGTTTCTGTTTCATGAAGGTGATAAATGGTTCGTAGAAGCAAAGGAGGGCTGCTCGTGATTCTATCCCATATGCAGATCGAAGAAATAGCAGCAGCCGTGACCAAGGACTTCAATGAGTTCTTTTTCGGGAAAGATGCAGACAATGAGAGGTCAACTGCTCAGGCAACACCGATTGACCAGTTTGCCAAGGATTATCTCGGCTTGAGCGTTTCATTTGCTCATCTATCCTCTGATGGAAGCCTATGCGGGCTAACCGCTTATGCCGATACAGAGTACACCATAGAGGAAGAGGGCGTTAAGCGGACAATCCCGCTGAAAGCAAATCAGGTTCTTTTGGATATGAGCTTTATTCAGCCGGGACAGGTTCATGCTTTGTGCGGGAAGCGCAGATTTACCCTTGCCCATGAATGCGCTCATCAAATCCTGTTCGGGATGGAAAGCGATAATGACAAGAGAACGCACGAAAGCAAATATGCCCCCAGAGCGGCATATTCGCTCCGTGATCTCAAGACCCGCGAGGATTGGAATGAATGGCAAGCTAATGTGTTAGGCGCTGCTATTCTGATGCCCCAAAAGGAAATCGACATTGCCATGAGGCAATTTGCCCGTGGCCGTGTTCTCAGGAACTACGAAGGAAGGTTTAATTATATTGATTGTTTATCCCTGACTCTGCTGTGCCAGTCTCTCGGAGTTTCCAAGTCCGCAGCCATTATTCGGCTGAGGCAACTCGGCTACATCGAGGACCGCCCCTTTGCGGAGTATGACGATCCGTTGGAGGTGTGGTTGTGAGCAGAAACATCCGGGTTTCCGAGCCTTCGCCGGAAATGCAGATAAAGATACAGAGGGCGCGATGCGCCATAATAAGTCAAAAGATGCGCATGGTGAAATGCCCCTATTGCGGGCATAATTCCATCGCCGTATTTGAGGACACAAGAGGCCATATCCAAGCAAAATGTAAGGCTTGTGGACGCGAGACAGTCTTTGATGTCCTCAGCATGAGAAGGTTAAAGTTAAAACTCCGTCTGAAAGGCCGGAGATAATAACATACAACAAAATATTATGATAGCTGTGCTGTGGAGCCGCTGATTGGTGAGTCTTCCCAATGCCGCATGAACAGAGTTTTCGGACTCTGTTTTATCGGCATGGGATTCAAGCTCACCGTCATGCGGCTCTATTTTTGTCTCGTCCATCCGCTGCTCCGCGCCAGCGGAAAGGACAAGACAATGAAAACCCCTATCGAATTTGACTACGATCTCTGGACTACGGAGGAAGGCAAGTGCATGGTGCGCGTGAAGCTCACTGGCGAAGTATGCGAGGTCAGCAGAGAAACCATGAGAGTTCTACGCAACGAGGAAAAGAAGCTCAGACGCTCTAAGACCGGAGTACCTATTGCCGGTTGCAAGGATGAGGATGAGACGGCAACTCTTCTTTCGCTTGATTTTGTCAGTGTGCAGGATGCAGAAGAGATGAGTCCTGCTTGGCTGGAAGACCCGAACGATTTGGAAGAAACAGTTCTCACTTCCGTTATGGAGCAGGAATTCCGTTTGCTTCTGAGCGAACGTCAGCTTGAAGTTTACCACTACTGCTTGCTCGGCGGCATGAGCATGACGGATTACAGCAAGGCTCGTGGAATTGATGTCTCTACTGTTTTTGAAGCCAAGAGAGATGTTCAGAAAAAAGCAAAAATATTTTTTAAGGAGACCCCCAAAAACTGATGAAAAATGTCCGTTGTATTTTGAAGAGGCTTAATCGCCGCTTCACGGTTCCTTGAAAACTGAATAGTCAGTGCTGCGGATCTTTCCTCTTTTCTCGAAGCGACTTGTCTTCTGCCGCCATGACCTCCAACCGGAGCGAGCGATCAACAGAGAGACTAAACAACCGTGTGGTGCGGCTGCTTGCGATGATGGAGAAGTTGGGTACAATGATACTTCCGTTTCTTCTTTGAAGGGGCGGCTCGGAGCGATCCTCGGAGGGGTGAGAGTCCCATGATACTGCTTTACCGGTGGTAGTCCGCAGCATTCCCTATTCAGCAGGGGCGCGAGCTGCAAATATGCTGGAACACAATTTATCATCAAAAACTATGGGCAGCAGTTGTCAACCGACTGCTGCCTATCCTTTTACTGATAAAGCAAAAACAAATAAACGGAGGTGAGACGGGTGAATACCGCATCAACCATTTCTCAGCGCGATGCCTATAAGCTCATGCTAAAAGACTATCCCGATGTGATGAGCATTGAGCAGATGTGTGAAATACTCAGCATCAGCACAAAGACCGGCTATCGTATTCTGCGCGAAGGCAAAATCCTTAGCCTCAAGGTCGGCAGAGCCTATCGTATTCCGAAGGCTCATCTTTTCACTTATCTCTGCATCGGCTGCGGAGAAACAGTGAACGCATAAGATTTGGACTCAAAAAGTTTACAAAAAAGTGCGTCAGTAGGTCCTCCAATTTGAACCCGGTTCTGGTATAATAGGATCCCGGTATAAGGTAGGTGTTACTGCTACGCAAGAAGGAGGATAATAAATGGTAGCAGGACATCTCCGCGAAAAAAAAGGATATTATTACGCCGTGTTGAACTACACCGATTCTCTCGGAAAAAGAAAGACCAAGTGGATTTCTACCGGACTTACTGTTAAGGGAAACAAAAAACGCGCCGAAGCAATCCTGATGGATGCGCGACGCAATTTCAATCCCGAAGAGCCGAAGGTCATGAACGGGGACATCCTGTTCGCGGACTACATGGAACAATGGCTCGACATTATCAAAAGCTCGGTTGCAGTCCCGACATTTGCTTCTTACTCGACCACGGTCAAAAGGGTCGTCGCACCGTACTTCCGTGAAAAGGAGATCACTCTCAAGAATCTGACCGCAAAGGATATTCAGGAGTTCTATATGAAGGAGCTCCAGCGCGTCAGTGCTTCCTCGGTCATCCATTATCATGCCAACATTCATAAGGCTCTCAAGTATGCCGTGAAGATTGACCTGATTGATGTAAACCCGGCAGATAAGGTTGAACGTCCGAAGAAGGATCGCTATGTCGGCAGCTTTTATGATGCCGATGAGGTCAACGCTCTCTTCGAAGCAGCTAAAGGAACGAAACTTGAGCTTCCGATTCTGTTCGGCGCATTCTACGGTCTGCGACGGAGTGAAGCAATCGGTCTGAAATGGGATGCTATTGACTTTGAGCAGAACACGATCACCATCCGTCACACAGTTACTTCTTGTGACCTGGACGGCAAGCGCGTTCTGGTCGCATCCGACACCACCAAGACCAAATCGAGTATGAGGACGCTCCCGCTTGTTCCTTTCATGAGAGAAAGACTTCTCGCCCTAAAAGAAGAACAGCAGGAAAACCGTCGTTTGTGCGGACGCAGCTATATCAAGGACTACATCGGTTATGTTTGCGTAAACGAGATTGGTGATCTGATTAAACCTCACTATGTTACTGAGAGTTTTCCGAATCTGCTCAAGGCAAACGGGCTGAGACACATCAGGTATCACGACTTGAGACATAGCTGTGCCTCGTTACTTCTGGCAAACGGTGTTCCCATGAAGCAGATTCAGGAATGGCTTGGTCACAGCGACTTCTCAACCACGGCAAACATTTACGCACATCTGGATTATAGCTCGAAGCTGACTTCGGCTGACGCGATGCTCAATGGCCGGGAAAACCGGCTACTGGCGGACATTCTGGCGGAGACGGTGGGATTCGAACCCACGGACCCTTGCGGATCAAACGATTTCGAGTCGTTCTCGTTATGACCACTTCGATACGTCTCCGTATTTATCTCAACATCAGCACCTCAGAAAACGGGGAGAACTGATGGGGAGAACAAAGAAAAATATTCAGTTAAAGATACCCGAAAAACCCCGTAAAATCAAGGGTTTCCGGTCAGGGAGCTACCGGATGGCGACCACGATTTCGAGTCAGCCCCGTTATGACCACTTCGATACCGCTCCACGTTGGCAGCGTCAAGTGCGCAAGGAGAATTATACAGCATGGCGAGGGAAATTGCAAATGTTAGCTGAAGCTATCCCCGGTGCAGCATGATTATTGTAAGTATGCTGTACAGCGCCATCAGGCAGCCGAAAAAAAGCATACACTTGCTGGTAGTGCGGAGCCGCTTTGAACCCCGGCAGTATATGCCGCCTGCTATGAATATTATCGCTACCGCGATGCTGAAACCTACCGGCATGGTGTCTCCTCCCCAATAAACCTATTTACATATTTTAATGTATAAATCCCTCTTTAGCAAGTCGGAGGGCAATATACCGGTCCATATGGCGAAGGCGGCCAATCCCTGGCCTATCAGCATCTCTATACCTTCTACGGTGTCAATGCCGAGGGCCCGGGCCGCCTTGAGAAGCTCCGTTTCACGGGGCATGTACACCATATCGCACACAAGGGCGGAAGGGTTGAGCTTCTGCAAAAAAGCAAGGCTGTTAAAACTCTCGCAGCAAGACATGCCTAATGGAGTGGCATTTATAAGAATATCGCAGTCCGCGACGTCTTCCATGAGGTGGGAAAAGGGACGCCAGCAAGCTCCTGCTGCTGCGGCCACATTGATGGCGGCAGCCTCATTGCGGGCGAAAAGGGTAACGCTGTTCTGCTTTGCAAGCGAGTAGGCCGCAGAACGGGCCGCGCCGCCGCTGCCTATTATAAAGATATTTTGCCCGATAGCGGCGTGCTTTGGGCGTATGGCGGAAAGCAGCCCCTCGCCGTCTGTGGAGTAACCGATATACCCATGCTCCTCCAGGTTAACGATATTTACGCTGCCCATTGCGGCTGCATCCGGTGAGAGGGCGGAGAGAAAGGGTATTATATCCTGCTTATGGGGCATGGTGCAGGCAAAGCCGTCCAGTCCCATACATACAGCGTCGCCGGCGCGTCCCTTGGGAAGCCGTATGAGAGAAAAGTCTGCGTCGATGCCGTACTTTTCAAAGAGAAAACCATATATGGCGGGGGAGAGGCTGTGGCCTACCGGGTCGCCTATGAGAGCGTAATGCTTCATTCATTCCTGCCTTTTGAAATAAGTAATTTTATGCTATTATATCATAAAAGAGACAAGGGAAAGGAAAATCCGGTATCTAAATGAAGCTGCTTTTGTTGAACGGCCCAAATCTCAACCTTACGGGCAGGCGGGAGACTGAGATATACGGGAGGACGACGCTGGCCGAAATAGAAAAAAAGTGCAGGGATATCGCTGCAGCCCATGGCGCGGAGCTGGAGTGCTTCCAGAGCAACCATGAGGGGGCGCTTATAGATAAAATACAGCAGGCCATGGGTGAATGCGACGGTATAGTGATGAACCCCGGCGCATTGACGCACTATTCTTACAGCCTGCGCGACGCTGTCGCCTGCTGCGAAATGCCCGTGATAGAGGTGCATATGAGCGATATACGAGCCAGAGAGCCTTTCAGGGCGGTGTCCGTGACTGAGGAGGTATGTGCGAAAAGCATAGTCGGCCACGGGGCGGAAGGATATTACGAGGCGGTGGAGATGCTGCTAAGCGGCGAAGCTTAACCATTCAGCAGGTATATACCGAGGTTCAGGTAGCCTGCAAAGCACAGCCATAGTATATAAGGGATCTGCAAAAGGGCGGCGGTCTTGTCGCTCTTTTTGAATTCCGCAGTCATGAACAGCACAAGCGTCAGCAGCAGCAACAGCCAGACAAAGGCGAACAGCCGCGCCTCCAGCCTGAAAAAGAATATGCTCCAGCAAAAATTTACGGCAAGCTGGGTGAAAAACAGGGCGAGGGAAACGGATCTGTACGGGCCGCCTGCGATATATACCCTTGTGGCTCCGATGCCCATAAGTATGAACAGCGCCGTCCATACTACAGGGAACAGCCAACCCGGAGGAGCGAAAGGCGGCTGGACAAGCCTTGCATAATTATCCATGCTGTTCCCTGTAACCAGGGCGGAAAGGCCGCCTACAGCCAGCGCCGATCCGACGAATATTATATACGGTTTAAGCTTTTGCCACATAGAGCAGTGCCTCCGGAAATACTTTGTCTGTCTATTTTATGCAAAGTGATGCAAAAAATACGGGCGTTCCGCCCGTATACCGGAAGCAGATCGTTACATCAGGCTTGGCAGATTGGAAAACTCGAAGCAGCCGTATACCGTTACGTTGGTCTTGCCGCTGCAGCCGCATTGCTCGGTGGAGACATTTACGGAGGGAGTGACTCTGCCGCAGGAGAGCTCTGTGAGGTCGGGCTCGCTTCCGCCGCAGGCATAACCCACCACCTCGTCTACCATGGTGCTGCCGGAAACTGACAGACAGACGCTGCTGCCGCAGCCGCTCTTTACGCTGCCTACATTGATTATGTAAGGGATAGCGCCGGTAAGGCTTATACGGTACACCTGAACGGGGCAGCATCCGCCACAGGGAAGCTGTGCACTCATGGTCATCTCCTCTACGGTATAGCCTAAGAAGGAAGTATCGTAGGCGATCTTGGCGGTGGAGGAGCATACGTCGCTGGCGTCGAAAGATTCGTGCAGGGTGATGGTTTCGCAGAAGTTTACGCTTCTGGAGCAGGGGGTGCAGCTTTCGCAGTCGCAGCTGCAGGCAGAGTCGGGTTCGGAGGAGCAGCCGCAGCCGGCGGGCGTATTGGCGGACGCCGCTATGGGTTCGCCGCAGGTGCGGCCGGTGTCCTCTGCGGGGGCGGCGGACGGTCTGTTGGGAAAGTCCCTGTTTGCATAATTGATTCTTGCGCTCATATAAAATTCTTTCCTTTCTTGTGCCGCGGCGAAAACGCGGCATGGGGTTGCTATATAATATGACAGGGAATAAATCAGAGTGTCGAAAAAGTGACCGGGCGCCATTTTTTCGACAGCCGAAATAACAATTGCGTCAAAAAGTGCGGCGTAATAAAATTGATATTGACAATGGCGCGGGATTTGATTATAATAATTCCTGTTGCAAAACTTAATATTGCGGCCATGGCGGAATAGGCAGACGCGTACGTTTGAGGGGCGTATGGGAGACCGTATGAGTTCAAGTCTCATTGGCCGCACCAATAAAAAGTGAATACCCACAGGGTATTCACTTTTTATTAGTTCAAACGGCCAACTGAGACTTGAAGGGCGCGACCCCGGGAGGGGGCAAATCGCGCCGGTGACGCGATTTGAGCGCCCCGAGGTGACTGACCTGCAGAATGCTTTATTCAAATTGTAAATAAATATATTTTCTCTTTACGAAAAAGATAATCCCGCACTGCGCGGGACTTTTTTGTAGATTCATATTTTCCTGTCACTTTTGGCTGTTGTTAATCACTGACGGCTGTGGTAATATAATCAAACGGCGCAGTAAGGAGCATTGAATAATGAACAAAAAACCAAATATACTTATAGTTAACGATGACGGAATAGAGTCTCACGGCATAGCCAGACTTGCGGCTATGGCGGCAAACTTCGGCGATGTCTGGGTAGTCGCTCCTGAGGGACAGTGCAGCGGCATGTCACATAAGCTTACTATTTTCAGTGAGCTCAATGCGCACGAAAGGGAATTTCCGGCGGCGGTAAGGGGTGCGTATAGCGTAAGCGGTACGCCTGCGGACTGCGTCAAGGTAGCCCTCAAATCTTTGCTGCCTGTATGGCCGGATTACGTATTCTCCGGTATAAACGCCGGCTTTAACGCTGGCTACGATATTGCCTATTCCGGCACTGTGGGCGCGGCTATGGAGGCTGTGCTGCACGACATACCGGCTATAGCATTTTCGACTCAGCATGACGGCAGCTATGAAATAACGGACAAGTACCTGCTGCCTATAGCCGAGGAACTTATGCAGAAGTCCAATGCCGGGGAAATATGGAACGTGAACTTTCCGGGCTGTCAGGCATGCGATTTCAAGGGCATAATACGCGGCGCAGAGGCCGCGCCAAGCTTTTTCTTTGAGAATGATTATCAGAAGTCGGAGCGGGAGGGGAAGATAGTGCTTACTCCATTCGCAAAGCTGCTTGGCCCGAACGATGCGCCGAAAGGTACCGATGTATGGGCTGTTTTGAACGGCTATATAGCCATCGGCCGTATCAAAAACGCACTTTATAGATAATATTTAAGAGCCATATGTGTCACTCATTGCCAATATATGCTTTATGTGATATTATATTGACGAAAAGAATCGAAAAAATCGCCTAGCCTTAAGCGATTCATAGGCCATGTGCCATGAATATAAATATTATGGAGGAAAATACAAAATGAAAAAGACCGTAGCACTGCTTTTTGCACTTGTTATGGCGTTCTCCGTATGCGCCTGCAGCCAGCCTGCTCCTGTAGAGGCACCCGCTGAAGAGAATGCCGAGACCGCTGCCCCTGCCGAGGAGACTCCTGCTGAGAAGCCTCACTTCGACAAGCTGACCCTCGAGTTTGTTCCCTCCAAAGACGCTGATGTTATCATCGCCGGCACCAAGAACCTGCCCGAGCTCGTAAAGGCGGAAATGTCCAACCTCGGCTATGATATCGACGAAGTAGACATCACTGTCGGCACCAGCTATGATGCTACCGGCGAAGCTATGTCCGCAGGCTCTATCGACCTCGGCTGGCTGCCCGGCGGTACCTACGCCCTCTATTCCGACGATACCGACGTTATCCTGACCGCTACCCGCAACGGCCTGTCCAACGACAGCACCGATCCCAAGACCTGGAACGGCGAAGCTAACGCCACCCAGAAGAACGGACCTCAGGTAACCTATTATCGTTCCCTGATCTACGCCACTCCTTCCGAGTACGGCAAGAAGCTTGCTGAAAAGGTAAACAACGGCGAGGCCCTGACCTGGGAAGATCTGGACGGCGCAAAGTGGGCAGTTCAGAAGACCTCATCTTCAGCAGGTTACATTTACCCCTCCATGTGGCTTATGGCCAACTATGACGGAAAGAAGATCTCCGACCTTTCAAATGTAATCCCTCTTGACTCCGGCTATGGCACCGCTTTCTCCTATGCCGCTGCCGAGCAGGTAGACATCATCGTATGCTATGCCGACGGCCGTAACGACTACGAGGCAAGCTGGACTTTGCCTACCGACAAGCAGGATGAGACCGGTAAGCAGGGCATGGGCCGCACCGAGTCCATCTGGAACGAGCTGAATGTTATCGGCGTGACTGAAGGTATCTACAATGACACCGTAGCTATATCCAAGGCCAGCCAGTATTACACTCCCGAGATCGTAGCTGCACTTCAGGATTGCTTTATCAACATCATCAACACTGATGAAGGCAAGGCTATCTTTGATGTATACAGCCACACCGGCTACGCCAAGGCCACCGACGCTGATTACGACGGCGCACGCGCTGCCCTCAAGGCTGTTTCCGACTAATTATATCCAAAGCCAAGCGCCCTGCGTAAACAGGGCGCTTTTCCCTTAATTATTTTATACAAGGCATTATTTAGCATTACTTTATTTTATTAATATAGAAAGAGTCGCAGCATGATAGAATTCAAGAATGTGTATAAGACTTATCCAAACGGCTTTACGGCACTTAAGAACATAAGCCTGCAAATCGAACAGGGCGAGTTTGTGGCCATCATAGGCCTTTCCGGCGCGGGTAAATCCACCATACTGCGCTGCATCAACCGCATGCACGACATTACCAAGGGTGAACTTACGGTGGACGGTGTGGACGTGGACTCTCTCAGGGGCAAAGAACTCAGAAGGTACCGCCGCAAGGTAGGAATGATATTCCAGAGCTTTAACCTCGTCTCCCGCAGTACTGCCATAAAGAACGTGCTCACGGCAGATGTACCCGACATGCCCTTCTTCAAGGTGCTCTTGGGTATATTCTCCAAGGAGCAGAAGATGCGTGCGCTGGAAAGCCTGGATAAGGTAGGCATTTTGGATAAGGCCTATACCCGCTGCGACCAGCTGTCCGGCGGACAGCAGCAGCGCGTAGCGCTTGCGCGCACGCTGAACCAGAACCCCAAGATAATCCTTGCGGACGAGCCTGTGGCCTCCCTTGACCCCATTACCGCAAAGCAGGTGATGCAGGACTTTGTGCGCATCAATAAGGAATATAAGATATCCATACTTCTCAACATTCACCATGTAGACCTTGCCCTCAAGTACTGCGACAGGGTAATAGGCATACGCGCCGGCGAGATAGTATTCGACGGTCCTGCCAGTACCATAACTCAGGAGCAGATAGACGAGGTATACAACGGCACGAAGGTTCCCACCATGGGCGAAGGCGAGGGAGAACTTCCCCAAATAAACAAGGTAGAGGGCTGATAATATGGAAAACGAAAACAGCTCCGCCATCATAAAAGAAACGCTGTATGACAAGGTGTTCAAGCCCCAGAAGATAACCCTTGCCAACGGCCACAGCGTACTGCGCCGCAGGAGCCGCACGCCGTTGATAGTGCTGCTTCTGGCTCTGGCCATATACCTTTCACTGGAGATGACCGGCTTTGACATGGGCATTATCATCAGCAAGTTCAGCAAGATGCTGGACCTGATGAAGAAGATACTCCAGCCCGACTGGACATTCTTCCCAAAGGTGGTATCTCCCCTTATAGATACCATAAAGATGTCCATACTGGGCACTGTAATAGGCTGCCTTCTGGCGCTGCCCGTAGCCATACTTTCATCAAGCAACATAAACCACAACCTGCCAATAGTGAGCGTTTGCAGGTTCATACTGGCACTTATCCGCACGCTGCCTACACTTATCATAGCGCTGGTTTGCGCCCTGATATTTTCCCTCGGAACCTTTTCAGGCACCGTTGCAATAGCTATATTTACCTTCGGCATCGTAGCAAAGATGCTCTTCGAGAGCATAGAGACTATAGACATGGGTCCCTTCGAGGCCATGGAGGCGCTGGGCGCGAACAAGTTTCAGGCCTTCTGGTCTGCATGCGTGCCGCAGATACTGCCTGTTTACCTCAGCCACAGCCTCTATTGCTTTGAGATGAACGTACGCGCCTCTGCCATACTGGGCTACGTAGGCGCCGGCGGTTTGGGTATAACCATCAACGAGCGCATAGGCTGGAGGGATTACAACAGCCTTGGCATGGTGCTCCTTTCACTGTTCGTGGTAGTTGTGGCCATAGACTTCTTCAGCGAATACCTGCGTAGGAAGCTGAGCTGACAGGAGGGGCAATATGGATAAAAAGAAAAAATTCAACATAGAAGAAATAGAGCAGACGCTGGACAGGAAGCTCACCGTAGCGGAGGTATACGCCAACAGGCCGCACAAGTGGATAGTATATACCGCCATAGTGCTTATAATAGTGACGCTGGTGGGCTGGTCCGCCGCCGACATCAAGTTCACAGGCCTTACTGCCACAGGTACCGAGGTAGCAAAGGGCGTTCTCCACGGCGTATTCCACCCGGATACCAACCTTATGTTCGGCACCACGAATACCGACGTGCCTTATCTGCTGCTGCAAACTATGGCCATAGCCGTGCTGGGCACGCTGTTCGGCGCCATACTGGCCATACCCTTCGCGTTCCTTGCTTCCTTCAATATCATGCCTAAGCCCGTGGCATATGTGGTTCGTGTGCTGATATTGATGATACGCACCATACCAAGCATAGTATGGGCGCTGATGTGGATACGGGTTACCGGCCCCGGCGCTGCCTGCGGCGTAATAACCCAGTCAATTTGCTCCATAGGCATGATATCCAAGATGTATATCACGGCCATAGAGGATCTGGACACCCACATACTGGAGAGCCTGGATGCAATGGGCTGCACCCCCTTCCAGAAGATACGTTACGGCGTTATCCCGCAGCTCACCGCCAGCTTTATCTCCACCACCATATATCGCTTCGATATCAACCTTAAGGACGCTACTACCCTCGGTATCGTCGGCGCGGGCGGCATAGGCGCATCGCTGGTGCAGTGCCTGAACAGCCGCCGCTGGGCTATGGTAGGCGCCTTCGTATGGGGACTCATGGTGCTGGTGCTTATAATAGAGCTGGTATCCACGAGGATCCGCAGAAAGCTTGCACACGGCGCATAATAACCGCTGTACCCAATGCCCCGGCGCCATCAGCGCGGGGGCATTGTTGGCCAAAGGGATAAACTTCAGCATAAGATGAAAAAACAGCTAACCATATACTATACCAGCGATGTTCACGGGTACTTTTCGCCGATAGACTACGCCAGCGGAAACGAGATACCCTCCGGACTCGCCAACTGCATAAGCAATTTTGAGAAGGACGGCAACACGCTGATAATAGACGGCGGGGATACCCTGCAGGGCAGCCCGTTCACCTATTATCTTTACAATAAGCGTAAGGGCGATGGCTGTCTGCCCGCAGAGATAATGAATATTGGCGGGTATGATTTCGTCACATTGGGCAACCACGACTTCAACTATGGTAAAGAAGAGCTGGAAAAGTATATCTCTGCGCTGGATGCGAGGTGCTTATGCGCCAATATAGCCGGCATAAGGGGCGTTGAAAAGACCGCCATAGTCACACTGCAAAACGGGCTGAGGGTAGGCCTGACGGGCGTTACCACCCATTATGTGAAGCTATGGGAGAAGCCGGAAAACCTGGCCGGAATAGCTGTAACCGACGCATTTACGGCGGCAAAAGAGGCTTATGACCAACTGAAGGCGGCGAAGGCGGACATTACCGTATGCATATACCACGGCGGTTTTGAGCGCGACGTTAAGACGGGAAAGGTGCTGTCGGATACCGATGAGAATCAGGGCTGGCGCATTTGCGAGGAATTGGGCTTTGATATACTCCTTGCCGGGCACCAGCACACGGCGGCAGAAAGTGTAAGGATAAACGGCACATATACCTGCCAGCCCCCGGATAAGGCGCGGCAGTATATCAAGATGGATGTGACTGTGGACGGCGAGGTTACGGCGGAACAGCATCTCATGGACGCGGGAAACGTCACCCAGACCAAGGCCAAGGCGCTGCTTATTCCCGCAGAAAAACAGGCCGCGGCGTGGTTTGATACGCCTGTGGGGCATCTGGATACGCCGCTGCTGCCCTCCCGTCATATAGAAATGGCGGCAAACGGCTCCCTTATAGCCAATTTTTTCAATCAGGTGCAGCTTGAGGCCTCTGGCGCGGACATATCCGCCACCAGCCTGGGCAACAGCGTGAAGGGCCTGGGTAAGGACGTCACAATAAGGGATATAGTATCCACATACGTATTTCCGAATACCCTTAAGACAGTGGAGGTATGCCGGGAGCAGCTAAAGAAAGCGCTGGAGCGCAGCGCGGAGTACTTTGCACTGGAAAACGGCGGGCTCGCAGTTAGCGAGTGCTTCCTGAAGCCTATAGAGCAGCACTTCAACTACGACTATATATCAGGCGTCGAAGTGACGGAGGATATCCGCAGGCCAATAGGCGACAGGGTGGTGTCAATAAAATACAGGGGCAAGGAACTGCCGGAAGGAAAGCGGCTTACCCTGTGCCTGAATAACTACAGAGCTACCGGCGCAGGCGGGTATGACGTGTACAGGGAATGCCCTCTGATACGAGAGCAGTCTACGGAGATAGCGGAGCTTATAATCGCCTATGTGGACAGGTATCGCGATATAACGGTTGATAAGACAAAATGGCTTAATGTAATATATTAAAGTATAAGGAGCAATCATGAAAAACAACGTATTCAAGGTAGTACTTTTGCAGGCCCTGCCGGCCTCCGGCAAGTCCGAGGTGAGAAACTTCATGGCCCATGTGGAGCCCGGGAGGTTGCAGGAGGAATTCCATATCGGTGAAAACCTTCAGCTGGACGACTTTCCCTATGTCCATATGATGCGGCGCATAGACAACGAGCTGCAGGCCATGGGGCAGGAGCGGGTATTTTACCCCGGCGAAGAGCCCTTCAAGGACGGCCGTGATTGGGGCACTCTGTGTAACCTGCTCAATGAGGACTATCACGACCTTATGAACCGCAACGTTATAAAGACCGACTCCGCTGCAAAGCTGCTGTTCGACAGATTCGACCGGGCAGGTCTTGCCGCCGGCATAAAGCCCAGAATGGGTCTTCTCAGGGAAGAGATACGCGATAAATTGGCAAGCATACTGGAAAAAGAGGCCAGGACCATGCTGAACGAGAAGCATGCGGGGTATCCAGAGAGCTTCGAGAATAAAACAATCATAATAGAATGCGCCCGGGGCGGCCCGGACGGCGCTTCCATGCCCCTTACAGGCACCTTCGGCTATCAGTATTCTCTGCCCATGTTCTGTCCAGAGATACTGGAAAATGCCGTGATACTCTATATCTGGGTCACGCCTGAGGAGTCCCGCCGCAAGAACGCGGACAGGGCGGATCCAAACGATCCCGGTTCCAACCTGCATCACGGAGTGCCAATGGCGGTAATGCTGGGGGACTATGGCTGTGACGATATGGAGTATCTCATAAAGAACACTGATGTGGAGAACACCGTCACCGTAAAGGCTCACGGAACTACCTACCATGTGCCTATAGGAGTATTCGACAACAGGGTGGACAAGACCTCCTTCCTGCGCAGCGAGCCGGATAAGTGGGATAAGGATAAGGTGGCGGAGGTGACCAAGGCCATAAGGCAGGCCACCGACGCCATGTTCAGCCACTACAACCGTTGATCCGGGAAACAATAAAAGGCAGATGCTTTTTTCCACAGGCTGAAGTATAGACTATGCCCATACGGCAGGGTCAGGCAAAAAATATTTTTATCATTGCACCGGCCTATATTGAATTGATTGTTGGACGGATATATACTTTAGGCATAATCAATAAGGAGGTTTTAACCATGCCCCATATCGATATAACCATGTATCCTGGCCGCAGTGAGGAGCTCAAGGCTGAACTTGCGAAGAATGTACGCGATTGTGCCGCCGAGACTCTCAAAATGGACAAAAAATATTTTTCCGTATCCATTGAGGAAGTAGATAAGGACAAGTGGGAGGAGCACTTCAAGAAGTACGAGGGAAACCTTTACGAAAAGCCCAATTATTGATTCAAGGAAAGCCACCCTCAGGGGTGGCTTTTCAGAGTGTCAAAAAAGTGGCTGAACGCCACTTTTTTGAGTTTTACGGGTTTTGCCTCTCGCATTCGCTCCCGGGCGGCAAAACCCGCAAAGAACGAAAACCTCTGGGTTTTCATCCGTTCTGACGCACATGTCGTCAGAGCCGGATTGAACATAAGGGGCTGCGGCCCCTTATCAACCCCGGGGTTTTTTGCCTAAATTTTACACTTAACAAGGTATACAAAGTGAGGATAAAATGATATACATGGAAGTTTTTGAAATACTCTGAAAAGGGGCGAAGGGCGATGCAATTTGATCTTACCGACCGGAAAATCATATCAATATTGCAGAAAGACGGGCGCATAACCATGAAGCATCTGGGTGAACTCATAAATATGAGCACGCCCTCTACTATAGACCGGGTGCGCAGGCTTGAGGAAGCCGGCGTCATAAAGGGCTATGCGGCTGTGGTGGATTATATCGCACTGGGCTACGATATGCATATTTATATATTTGTGGAGGTAAACCAGAACAAGCGTCCCGGATTGTTAGAGTATATAGCGAAGAACAAGCTTATCGCAGGGGCTCACGGCGTGGCGGGAAGCAAGGATATGGTGCTGGACGTGTACTGCCGCACCAGCGAATTTAATAAGCTTGTGGACGAGCTCCGTTCCTTTGGCGAGACGGAATCCAACATGATAATGGAATTCATAAAGGAAGAGCCGATAATCCCTGTGGACAGCCTTTCCAAATAATGAAACAAAGTCAAAATAAAAGCAGCTCCTTAAGTAAGTTTTTCAGCCCATCGACAAACCCGATGGGCTGATTTCGTATAAAAACCGTGGCGGCGAAAGCTGAAAATCGCCCAATGGGTCCGTGAAAAGGCGGAGCAGGAGACGGCTGCGCCATTTATTATGATGACAAGGGGAGTAATATAATGTAAAATATCAATATGAGAAGCTGCGTAACGGGGCTTTCCGAATGTAAATGCTGTATCCGGAGGAATCTGCATAAATGAAACGAACGATAAAAATTCTGATATTTGCCCTTGGCCTTTTCCTCATAATACTTCCTGCCTTTGCCGGGGCGGACTTTGGCGGCTTCAGTGGCGACAGTGATTACGGCGGAGGCTGGGATTCCGGCTCCGACTGGAGCTCGTCAAGCTGGGATTCGGATTACAGCTCCGGCAGCTACTATGACGACGACAGCGATGTCAGCGGTATCGATATCGGGATAAGCTTAGCCGTTATGGCGGCAATAGTGGTATTAGGCCTGATATTTGACGTCTCAGAGAAGAGGAAGAAGAAAAAGCAGCAGAATAAGCCTCAGGGCGCGCAGCGCACGCCTGATTCCCGTCTGCAGCCCCTCGGCGACCTTGCCGTGACCGACCCGAGCTTTGACGCAAACGCCATGCAGGAAAAGATAAGCAATCTGTACGTGCAGATGCAGAACTGCTGGACGGACAAGAACATAGAATCACTCAGACCGTACTTTACGGACGCCTTCTTTACCCAGATGGAAAGGCAGCTCAACGGCCTCAAGAGCAGGGGACTCACCAACCATGTGGATCGCATAGCGGTGCTTGGCGTGAACCTCAGGGGTTTCTATAAACAGGGCGACAAGGAACACCTCATAGTGGAGCTTCGCACCCGAATAGTGGATTACACAGTGCAGGATTCCAACAACAAGCTGATTTCCGGCGACAGGAACCGGGAGAAGTTTATGACGTACGAATGGGATATGTGCCGCACGGCCGGCTCTGTGACCAGTAAGGAAGGCGTTATGCACAGCGTATCCTGTCCAGGCTGCGGTGCGCCACTCTCAATAAACACTACGGCCAAATGCCCTTATTGCGGCCGTGTAGTGACGCTTGACGAGCACGACTGGGCGCTGTGCGCGATAAAGGGAATATCGCAGACAACGAGATAAGATAAAAAGCATAAAAACTAAGCGGCAGGATGGAGCCATATCGTTTCATCCTGCCGCCTTTTTGTTTGTTATTGTTTGTTACCGCAATTATCCCTGCATCATTTCCGTCAGCTTTTCCCTTATCAGGCTCATGAGCCTTTCGTTGTCGGGCATCTCCCTGAACTCGGTGGGATCGCAGAGTGCAGCCAGATCTTCGGAAAGATAACCTTCCTCGAATACCTCTATGCCGGCGC
Source organism: Clostridiales bacterium (assembly GCA_004557245.1). Classification (GTDB taxonomy): domain Bacteria; phylum Bacillota; class Clostridia; order Christensenellales; family CAG-138; genus SFEL01. The sequence continues at coordinate 27,652 of SFEL01000011.1, forward strand.
GGCCAAGTTTTTCGGCAAAGCTCACGAGTTCGGCATTGCCGTCCAGCTCGCCGCGCTTTTTCAGCGCGCCCGCCCATGCGGCAATGGTGGCCAGAGGATTGGTGGAGACCTTTTCGCCCTTGAGGTGCCTCCGGTAGTGGTCCACTACCGTGCCGTGGGCGGCCTCGTACTCGAAGCATCCGTCGGGGGAGACCAGCACGCTGGTCATCATGGGCAGAGAGCCGGACGCGGCGGCTATAAGGTCGCTCATCACATCGCCGTCATAGTTCTTGCAGGCCCATATGATGCCGCCTTCCGAGCGTATTACCTTTGCCGCAACGTCGTCTATGAGGGCGTAGCGGTAGCGTAGGCCTGCCTGCTCGAAGGCCTCTCTGTATTCCTCGTCAAAAACCTTCTGGAAGAGCAGCTTGAAGGTCTGGTCATAGTCTTTGGATATGGTATCCTTGGTGGAAAACCATACGTCCTGCTTTACGTCAAGGGCATAGGAGAAGCAGCAGCGGGCGAAGGATAAAATAGAATCGTCCCTGTTGTGCATGGCCTGCAAAACACCGGGGCCTTTGAAGTCGAATATGGTCTGGCGGCTAAGCTCACGGCCGTTCTCATCTGTGAACAGCAGCTCGGCTTTGCCGGGGCACTCGACCCTGTACTCAACAGCCCTGTATATATCGCCGTAGGCGTGGCGGGCTATAGTGATGGGTCTTTTCCAGCAGGACACCACCGGCTTTACCTTTGAAATGAGTATGGGCGCGCGGAATACCGTGCCGTCCAGCGCAGCGCGTATGGTGGCGTTGGGAGAGCGCCAGAGCTTTGTCAGGTGATACTCCTGCTGGCGCTGTAAATTCGGGGTTATGGTGGCGCACTTTACGCCTACCTTTAGCCGCTTGATGGCCTCAGCCGCCTCCACAGTCACCTGATCCTTAGTATTTTCCCGATTCTGTATTGAGAGGTCGTAATACTCGGTGTTCAGTTCCACGAAGGGCTTTATCAGCTCATCCTTTATCATGGCCCATATTATGCGGGTCATCTCGTCCCCGTCCAGTTCGGCTATGGGGTTTGGCATGCTTATCTTTTTCATATTTTCACTCCCTGTTCTGTGCGGCGTAGTGGTTCATGAGGCATCCGGTGAGCAGCAGCTCCCGCTCCTCCGCAGTGGTGTTTTTTAGGTAAAGGGTGATATCGCGTTTTTTTTCGCCGCCGACAAGCTTTGCGGCGAAGGCTTCATCTCCGTTTTCAACCTTTGATCGCACATCCGGTACATATATGAAATCCCCCACAGATACGCCTAAGCCGCTTTCAACGGTAAAGGGCAGTATTCCCCAATTGACGCAGTTGGAGCGATAGCGCTTGGTAGCGAACTCCAGGCAGATATTTGCGCAGCCCCCCAGCACACGCTGGCAGGATGCGGCCTGCTCGCGGGCGGAGCCGTCGCCGGGCTTGTTGGAGTAGATGGCGGAGCCTATCTGGATATCCGCAAGGTCATCTTGCTTCAGGCCGAGGGCGGCAAACACGGGCTTCAATCCGTCGGGCAGTATGCCTTCTTCGCGCTGCTTTTCCAATTCCTGTACAGCCTTTGCCCTGCCCACATATCCGGGGTCGCGGCGGGAGAGTGCGAAGGTGGCGAGCTTCAGCGGGTTGGAACGGTAAGAGGACGTTTCACCCGATGGTATCAGCTCATCGGTGGTGGTCACGGGATCCAGCAGAACGCTTGCCACGTTCAGCAGAAGATCTTTGCCAAGCGCTGGTATATTGGGCCACTCGGTTATATTGGGGCCGAGCCTGAGGGGCTCGTCCTTCTTAGCCTTGCCAAAGCCGAAGTATACACGCCTGTCATAGACTGTGCGGTCAAAGCTGCGTTCATGCTGTACAGGCTGGTCATAGTCCACGTCCGCCGCAGAGGTGAGCACGCCGCCGTTGGCAGCCGTAGCGGCTATGGACCGGGCGTCCATAAGTATGACGCCGGAAAGCTGGCCGTCAGCCGGCTTCGAGCCTTCCCGGTTAGGGAAGTTGCGGGTGGTGTGACGTATGGAGAGCGCATTGTTTGCGGGCACGTCTCCCGCGCCGAAGCAGGGGCCGCAGAAGCAGGGCTTGAACAGCGCGCCGGATTCGAGAAGCGACTGCTGTATGCCGGACTGTATCAGCTCGAGGTTTACCGGCACAGAGGGCGGGTATACCGACAGGGAGAAGTATCCGTTGCCGGTGCCGCGGTTTTTGAGTATGGCGGCAGCTTCCGCGATATTGTCGTACATGCCGCCGGCACAGCCTGCAATGATGCCCTGATCCACGGTCAGCCTGCCGTTCTTTACTTTATCGGTAAAGCTGAGCTTTGCCTTGCCGCCAAACTGTTTTTCGGTGCGGATTTCCACCTCGCGCAGTATGTCGCCGGGGTTTGCCATAAGCTCGCGCAGAGTTACGGCTTCAGACGGGTGGAAGGGCAGCGCAGCCATGGGTTCCACGGAGGAAAGGTCTATGGTTATCATGCCGTCGTAGCAAGCGCCCTCGTCGGGGGAAAGCCTTTTGTAATCATCGGGCCTGCCGTGTATTGTGAGATACTCCTTTACCGCCCCATCGGTCTCCCATATGGAAGACAGGCATGCCGTTTCGGTGGTCATCACGTCTATTCCTATTCGGTAATCCATGGGCAGGCTTGCCACTCCGGGGCCTGCGAATTCCAACACCCTGTTTTTTACAAAGCCGTTTTTATATACTTCCTTGCAGAGGGCGATGGCCACGTCGTGAGGACCTACGCCCCGCTTTGGCGAACCGGTGAGCCATACGAGGATAACCTCCGGATCAGCTATATCATAGGTATTTTTGAGCAGCTGCTTTACTATTTCGGGGCCGCCCTCGCCTATGCCCATTGTGCCTATGGCGCCATAGCGTGTGTGGCTGTCCGAGCCCAGTATCATTTTGCCGCAGCCAGACATCATCTCCCGGGCGTACTGGTGTATTACCGCCATATTGGCCGGAACAAAGCAGCCGCCGTATTTTACAGCGGCGGAAAGGCCGAATACGTGGTCGTCCTCGTTTATGGTGCCGCCCACGGCGCAGAGGCTGTTGTGGCAGTTGGTCATCACATAGGGCAGCGGAAACTCGGTAAGGCCGCTGGCCTTTGCGGTCTGTATTATGCCGACATAGGTTATGTCATGTGAAATGAGGCTGTCGAATTTTATATGGAGCTGGCCCTTCTCCCGGCGTATGCTGTGCGCTCTGAGTATCTTATAGGCCATGGTGCCCTCCCGGCCCGGGATCTTGTTCGCGGGAACGGGAACCCCGTTTTTTATCTCTACTGCTCCGCCGTGCAGCTCTATCATGATAACTCCCCCTTCACAGCTTGGGTGTGTAAAATAAATTATCCAATAGTATAGCACAAATGAGCTGGCAAACACAGATGCTAAAAAAATAAACGTTGCACCGGGGAGTATATGACAGTACAATGATATGACATATAGAAGGATAAAGAAAAGGAGCTTAGCCATGATTGAGGATACTACCGGCATGCTTGAGCAATACACCGGCTCTCTGACCGACAGTATACAGAAGGAATACCTAATCGATGAGAAGTTCTATCAGGGCGATGTAAAGAGGGGCCTGCGCAACAGCGACGGCACCGGCGTGCTGGTAGGCGTTACCAAGGTGGGCAGCGTGCAGGGGTATTTTATGCAGGACGGCCAGCGCATACCTGCCCCGGGCAAGCTGTATTACCGGGGAATAGAGCTTACCGAAATAGTGGAAGCCCACAGGAAGGCGGATACCTTCGGCTTTGAGGAGGTGGCGTACCTGCTGCTCATGGGCTATCTGCCCACACGGAGCGAACTCGACCACTTTAACGATATAATGAACCGCGCCCGCAAGCTGCCGGACGGCTTTACAGAGGGCATGATAATGCGCCACCCCAGCCGCAATATAATGAACGAGCTGGAGAGGAGCATTTTGTCCCTGTACTCCTACGATCCGGAGCCGGACAATATCGAAATAGACAACATACTGATGCAATCCGTGAGGCTCATTGGTTATTTCCCCTCAATCGTCGCCAATGCCTACGCGGTAAAACGGCACTATTTTGACGGAGATTCCCTGCACATCCATTTCCCGGTGGAGAACCTTTCCACGGCGGAAAACTTCCTCAGAATGATGCGGCCGGACAAGAGCTATACAGACGAGGAAGCAAAGCTACTGGATATGATGCTGATGGTACACGCGGAGCACGGCGGCGGCAACAACTCCACATTTGTATGCCGAGCCCTGTCTTCAAGCGGCACAGATACCTACAGCGCCATAGCGGGAGCAGTGGGTTCGCTGAAGGGGCCTCTTCACGGCGGCGCAAACGCTAAGGTGATGGAGATGTTCCGCTACGTAAAGGAAAACGTAGACCCACATGACGATGGCTCCATAAAGGACTATCTCAATAAAATGCTGGACAGGGAGGCGGGCGACCGCTCCGGTAAGCTGTACGGACTTGGCCACGCGGTATATACCATGTCGGATCCCCGAGCCGTGCTGCTGAAGAAGTACGCCCGGCACATGGCCGAGATAAAGGGCTACGCCGAGGATTTCGACCTGCTGCAAAAGGTGGAGGAGCTGGGTATCCCACTCATACAGGAGCGCAGAAAGAGCGACGCGCCAATGTGCGCCAACGTCGACATGTATTCCGGCCTCGTATATACCATGCTGGGCATCCCGGAGGACGTATTCACGCCGTTGTTCGCCTCTGCACGCATAGCGGGCTGGTGCGCCAACCGAATAGAAGAAGTCGTCACCTGCCACCGCATAATGCGTCCCGCATACCGTGCAGTGACTATCCGCGACAGGTACGTGCCAATGGAGGAAAGAGTTTCAAAACTGAATAAATGAATATTATACAGTCTGTCGAAAAATCCCGAGGCTGATAAGCGGCCGCAGCCACTTATATTCAATCCGGCTTTGACGGCACAAAACCACCGGTTCAACCGGTGATTTTGATTTTTTGGCGGCGCGCTTCACTTGCTTATTGCCAACCCTGCCCGTATATCTTACACTGTAATTGGCGCAGGGAGGATAATATGACTGATGTATTGCAGGGACTGAATAAGGCGCAGGCAGAGGCCGTGACGAGCACAGAGGGATTCGTGCGCGTCATAGCGGGGGCAGGCTCGGGCAAGACCCGGGCCCTTTCAAGGCGTTTCGCCTACCTTGTGAACGAGCTTGGCATACTGCCGGGTAACATACTCTGCGTAACATTCACCAACAAATCCGCAAATGAGATGCGCCAGCGCATACACGCCCTTACCGGCGACAACGATACGGGCTACATAAACACCTTCCACGGCTTTTGCGTGAGCGTATTGCAGGAGGAGAGCTACGCGGTGCAGTACCCAAAGAGCTTCCTTGTGTTGGACAATTCCGATATAGACGCCATGCTGCAAATCATATACGAGGAGCGGGGCCTTACCTTAAGAGACATGACCTTTTCGGATGCCCGGAACATGATAGAAATACAGAAGCTCTTCAAAAAGCCGGAGTATTATCTGGACATGGTGAACATGTCCCTCGATGCACTTAGGGAAAAGTACATGGCGGCCACGGAGACCGGGGATATAATATTCTACGGCTATCTCTATCAGGAGAAGAAGTGCTTTGCCCTCGACTACAACGACCTCATAAAGTTCACTCTGTACATATTTTCGGAAAACGCCCATATACGGCTCAAGTGGCAGCGGCGGCTGGAATACATAATGATAGACGAGTTCCAGGATATAGACGACTTGCAGTATCAGCTCATGACGGTATTGTGCGGTTATCATAAAAATCTGTTCATAGTGGGCGATCCGGATCAGACCATATACACGTGGCGCGGCGCAAACGTGAAATATCTGCTGGATTTTGATAAGGCCTTTCCGGGCACGAAGACCGTGATGATGATGGAGAACTACCGTTCCACTCCCGAGATACTGGCGGCGGCCAACTCCCTCATAAGCCGCAACCGCAACAGAATAGAAAAGGAACTCATACCTACGCTGCCCTCCGGGCCCAAGGTAGTGTGCCACCACGGCGAAAACGGCGAGGAGGAGGCAAAATGGATAGCGGGACGCATAGATGAGCTGCACAGCGGAGGCGTGCCGTACCGGGATATGACGGTGCTTTACCGTGCCCATTACGTGACCAGGAACATCGAGGAGGTATTCTTAAAGCAGAAGCTGCCTTACGTGATATACAGCGGGGTGCAGTTCTTCAACAGGGCGGAGATAAAGGACGCCCTGAGCTACCTCAGAATGATAACCTACAAGGACGACCTTTCCTTCCTGCGCATCGCCAACACTCCCAAGCGCAACATAGGCAGGCGGCGCATGGACTTCCTGAAGGAGGTCGCGGAAAAGCAGGGCTGTTCTCTGTATGAGGCCATGGAGCGCAGTCTGGACGACCAGATATTCAAGGGTACAAAGGCCGCTTCCTTCCGTTTGCTGATAGAAGGCTTTGCCGCATCGTCTCAGGACAGGCCGGTATCCGAGGTGCTCTCCGGCATACTGGATCAGAGCGGGTATGAGAAGATGCTGCGCACAGAGGGAAGCCAGGAGCGGCTCGACAACCTTGCGGAACTGAAGCAGGCGGTACACGAGTTTGAGACTACCTGCGGCGAGGAAGCCACTATAGAAAGCTACCTTAAATATATAGCGCTCTTTACAAACAGCGACACGGCGGAGGCGGGGGACAAGGTAAAGCTCATGACGGTGCATACCGCAAAGGGCCTTGAATTCCCGTACGTGTTTCTCTGCGGCATGAACGAGGGAATATTCCCTTCGAGGAAGACTGCCACCCGGGAGGGAATGGAGGAGGAGCGGCGGCTTGCCTTCGTGGCCGTGACGAGGGCGGAGAAGGAGCTTTACATAACGGAGGCGGAGGGCCACAACTTTGACGGCACGCCCAGATACCCTTCGCGCTTCATATTGGACATAGACCAGCAGCTGCTGCACTATACCCAGCCGCCCCGGGAGGAGCTTATCGCCCGGGCAAAGGACATGATAGCCTTCAACGAGCGGCACCTTAAGGACGGCGACGAGGAAAGACTCGCCATAGGCAGCCGGGTGCGCCACGACGTTTTTGGCGAGGGCGCGATAGAGAATATAGACGTGGACAGGGGGGCGTACATGGTGCGGTTCGACGGCATGGCTACGCCGCGCATGATATCCTTCAGGGCAAAGCTGACAGCGCTGTAAAAACATAAATCCGTCTGACAGCGGCTTTTCAGAATCGAATTTTTTGTGAACAGAATGAAAATACGGCTAAGGTGTGTTGATTTATTCATATTTTGGGTCTAATATACATTACTTGTCGATGGAAGATGAGTCCACCGGCAATAACCTCCCCGGCAGCGCCGGGAGATTTTTAGGAGGAAATAGAAATATGAAGAAGATCAGATACATTATATGTGTCGCCATGGCGGCGATTATGCTGCTTGCAGCTGCGGGCTGCCAGAACGGCAGCGGCGAAACAGCGGCTGAGCCTGCAAACACCGAAGAACCTTCGGCTGAAGCCCCGGCAGATCAGAGCGAATATGCTGCAAAAGCTGATGAAGCCTATAAGGCGGCCGTAGAAAAGCTGGTAAACGACAAGGTATTCCCAAACGGGGAGGACACTGGCTTTGAGGCCGACTCTTTCTTCGGTGATATGGACGAGAACAAGTATGCCATTGCGGATGTGGACAGCGACGGTAAAGATGAGCTTATAATCTCATTCACCACCGCTCCCGTAGCGGGCGAGGTGGAGCAGGTGTACGGCTATAATGATGCCGACGGCACCCTCAAGCTGAAGCTCAACGAATTTCCCCTGGTAACTTACTATACAAACGGAATTGCTGAGGTAGGCTGGTCCCACAATCAGGGCTGGGCAGGCGAAAGACTGTGGCCCTATTCACTGTTCTTCTACAATGCCGATAAGGACGAGTACGAGATGCGCTATTCCGTAGACGCATGGGACAAGGCCCTTGCCGATAAGGACGCGGACGGCAACCCATACCCTGCCGATATAGATAAGGAAAACGCCGGTTACGTTGTGATACTTACGGAAGGCACGGAAACAAGGTATATCAGCGCATCCGAATATGAGACATGGCGCAGTGATACGCTGGGCGGGGCGCAGAAGATAGAGGTAGAATACAAGCCCGTGACCGGCAGCGAGGAAAAGTAAAAGTATTCCCCCGGGAATTTCAAAAAACCGGGGGATATTTGTATATTTCTATCTTGAGAAATCGGCGCGATTATGCTAAAATATATCATATATGGGGTAAAAGAATAATTACCCAGTCAGTTTTCAACGAAAAGGGTTGACTTTGCCATGAGAGATAATATTATAATCTTGGCAGGCAGGATAAGTCCGGCCTTTTTGGGGCTGCTCAAAATAACATAGGCATACATTGGATACCGTTACGGCGTAAAGCGCCGGGGCGGTATTTTTGTATATAAAAAACCGAAAGGTGAAGAACCAATGAAAAAAACACTTGCACTGATCCTTACGTTTATAATGGTGCTGGCGCTCGTGCCGACCGTGGCGCTGGCAGAGGAACTGAATATCCAAAAGGTTGAGATCGTTGACACCATAAAGAATGACGGGCGCCTTAGCCTGAAAGTGACAGGTGGTGCTGATGATGACATAACGAACCAGTTACCCGGATCTGGCTATACGATAACGTGGAAAAGGGGCGAAAGTGAAGTCAAGCGCGTAAAGGTCACCGGAAACGAATACAACATGGCGGATAATGGGGCGTGGGTCAATGTGGCTTATGACCAGGGCGCACAGAAAACCTATACCGTCACTGTAAGCAAGGGTGAAACCGAAATAAAGTCCGCTTCTATGAAGGTCGATTGGAATGACAAGCTGAAGAACGGCAGCTTTGAAGATCCTACTGTTGCAGACGTCAGCGATGGTTCACACGTCACGGTGTGTTTGGCAAACGACGGAACTCCGGCAATACAGTATATAAAGCAGGAAGCAGTTCCGGGCTGGAAAACCACCGTAAAGACATATACGGGGGAACCGACCAGCCACGACAAAGCTCATTGGATCGAGATCGGAAATGTTGAAAAGCAGTATAACAACGGAACCCCAAACCCATATAAATGCGATAAAGCTAAGAAAGGTGATCAGGTGGCGGAGCTTAACGCTATTGCTCCCGGCGCGCTTTATCAGGATGTTTTGACCGTTCCTACCGCTACGATGAAGTGGCGGGTCAGCCACAGGGGACGTCTCGGTTATGATACTATGGCGTTGGTCATCGCGCCCCTTTCGGAAGTTGAAAACTTGACGGAACAAGACGCGCTCAGAGATTATATCGATGGCAAGCTTATTAATGGCGCTGCAGAATATAACGGCGATGGTGTTTTCATAAAGACATTCAAGAGTGACAACACAGAGTGGGGCACTTATACCGGCTCATACATAGTTCCCCCCGATCAGTTCGCTACCCGCTACTTCTTTGTGGCGATGGAAACCAATGGAGGTAATCTCAGTTGCGGCAATCTGCTTGACGATCTGGATTTTGAGACTACTACTCCTCGGCCCGACGATGGTGAGGGTCGGCTGATAATAGAGAAGAAGATAGTTGGGCTAAGCCAGGAAGGTGCCAAGACGCTGATTGATAAAGATTTTATAACCTATCAGGTTGGAAATGCAGAGTCGCAGCCAGCTAAGCTTAACAATTTGACCGCCGATCAAAACGGCGGCTTTACCGCCACGTTCACGACTGGCATAACAGTTCCTGCAAACGGCGAGGTTACTGTTACAGTAGCGGAAGATGAAAAAAAAGCGGCGGTCGATGGCTATAAGCTCACTGTTAGCGATGACAACCAACAGACCGTGACCATCAAGGAAAGAGAAACGCAGGTCGTCAGCTTTACCAACACCTATGAATCAACTCAGCCGCCACTCGACACCGGCACCCTCACCGTAACAAAGACCGTGACCGGCAACGAAGGCGATAAAAACAAGGATTTCACCTTTACCGTAACGCTGAAGAGGCCGGAGATTACCGTAGATGCCTTGGCTACACCGATTATCAACGCAACTCCTGGTACGTCCGCCGCGCCTACCCCCGTCACCGAAACATATGACGGCGTAACCTTCATCAACGGAGTAGCGACCTTCACCCTCAAGCACAACGAGAGCAAGACGATAAAAGGTATTCCGGCAGACATGACCTACACCGTGACCGAGAGCGACAACGCCGGATATACCGTGACTATGAGCGGCAATACCGGCACCATTAAGGCCGGAGAGACCTCAACCGCAGCCTTTAATAACTACAAGGCGGGCGACAGCGGTCACAGTTACTACTACCCCACCGCCACCCCCGTTCCCGTGATAGTCATACCCCCCAAGACCGGCGATATGACGGTTTGGCAGAGCATACTGCACTTCTTAGGGATAAGGTAAGCAAATAGCGGAATGAATAAGCCCCCGGCTGCGGCCGGGGGCGATTTTTTGTATCGGGCTTATATCAGGAGCATCCTGTCGTTATTCAGCGCCTTGCCGGATATTTCCTTGAAGCGCAGCAGCAAATCGGCCATTTCGAGAGCTTCCCGCTCTACTCCGGATACGTCCATTACCACGCGGCCGGCGTCCATCATTATGGTGCGGCTGCCCAGCTCCAGGGCGGACTGCATGTTGTGTGTCACCATAAGGCAGGTCAGGCCGTTTTCCGCCACTATCGAGGTGGTGAGAGAAAGTATCTTTTCCGCCGCGCCGGGGTCCAGCGCCGCCGTGTGCTCATCCAGCAGCAGCAGCATTGGCGGGTTTATGGTGGCCATCATAAGTGTGAGCGCCTGCCGCTGGCCGCCGGAGAGCAGCCCCACCGGCTGCTGCATCCTGTTTTCAAGGCCCATGTTCAGCATGGCTACCCTGTCCCGGAGGGTCGCCCTGTCGGCCTTGGAAAGGTGGCTGAGCCAACCGCCCTTGCCGGAGGCCAGAGCCAGATTTTCCTCAATGGTCATCCCGGGTGCGGTACCGCGCATGGGATCCTGAAACAGCCTGCCTATATGCTTTGCCCTGATGTGCTCAGGCATGAGGGTGATGTCACAGCCTGCCATGGTTATGGTGCCGCTATCGGCTATGAAGCTGCCGGCAATGGCGTTGAGCAGGGTGGATTTGCCCGCGCCGTTGGCGCCTATTATAGTAATGAAATCGCCCTTTTCCACATTGAGGTAGAGGTCGTTGAGCACCAGCTTCTCGTTTGGCGTGCCCGGGTTGAAGGACTTTGAAATGTGGGAAATGTTAAGCATCAGGCAGCCCTCCTTCCGTTGCGCTGGGCAAGCTTGCGCTTATACAGCGGAAGCTGCTCCTTGAGGTAGGGTATGGATATTGCCGCCACGACTATGACTGAGGATACCAGCTTCAGCATGAAGGCGGGCATATTGAAGCGCAATGCAACGGTGTAAACCAGTCTGAACACGAAGGCGCCTATAACCATACCGAATATGCGGAGCGGCATCTTGCGCCTGCCCATGAAAACATTGCCTATGAGCAGTGAAGCGAGGGCTATAGTTACCATGCCGGAGCCTATGTCGATGTTTACCGACTTCTGAGACTGAGCCAACAGACAGCCGGACAGCGCCGTAAAGCTGTTTGCCACGCAAAGCCCGACTATCGTGGTAAAGGCGGGGTTGATGGAGGATGAGCGCACCATGTCCGGGTTGTTGCCTGTGGCTCGTATGGCGAGGCCAAGACGGGTACGGAGGAACAGGCCGAGAATAACGGCTATTGCAAGCACCGCGATGACTATAACGAACAGCTTGTACTGGCTGCCCAGAATTCCGCCGCTCAGCATATCCTTAGCTCTTGTGAACACCGTCTCCGTCTTGTTCATGTTCAGTATAGAGGAGCCCCCCATAACGCCTATATTGACGGAATACAGCGCGGTGTTGACGATTATGCCGGAAAGAAGGCTGTTCACGCCCATTTTAGTCTGCAAAATGGCCGTAATGAAGCCTGATGCCACGCCGGAGAGCATGGCGGCGGGAACAGAAAGGTAGGGGTGCCCGGATATGGCGACAGCCGCGCCTACCACTGCGCCCAGCGTGAAGCAGCCGTCCGTGGAAAGGTCGCAGACGTTGAGCATGGAGTAGCTTAGGAACAGCGCCAGTACCGTAAGTGAGGATATGAGCCCCAGTTCAAGGGCGGTCTGTACAAGGCCAAGGGCCGAACTCAGTGACATTGCAATAAGCCTTTCTTACTATTCTATATATATATATTATCAGTTGAGCTCGTCGAAGCTTTCGGCGGTAACTATGCTCTGAACCTTGGTGCAGAAGGGAGCGAAGGCCTTTTCAATATCGTCGAACTTGTAGCCAAGCTTTTCGCAGGTTTCGGTATTTACGGTAGCGCAGCCGTTGTCAAAGGTGCGAACGGGAAGCTCGGCGGGGTTTTTGCCTTCCAGAGCTACTTCGGCTATCATGTTGGCGGTTTCGACGCCCAGGTTGGCGTAGTCCACGCCGTAGCCGAGGAATGCGCCGTTGAGGGCGAAGGAGTCTGCACCGGTGTAGTGGGGTATGCCGGCCTCGGCCAGCAGCTCGTAGATGCTGAGTTCAGCTTTCATTATGGTGTTGTCGGTAGGGGTAAATACCGCGTCAACGCCGTCGGCTATCAGGGATTGTACAGCCAGCACAACCTCATCAACTGTGGTGCCGGTGTAATCGGCGTATGCTACTCCGCGGGCATCCAGATCGGCCTTGGCGGCGGCGATGGGGGTTGCGGAGGAATCCTGACCTATGTCGTACAGCAGACCTACCTTAGCGGTATCCTGCTTTGCAGCGAACATCAGGTTTATTACAGCAGCGGTGTCAAGGTAGTCGGAGGTTCCTGTAACGTTGCTGCCGGGAGCCTCGAGAGATTCCACGATGCCGGTAGATACGGGGTCGGATACGGCGGCGAATACTACGGGTATCTGGTTATCCTCGGTGGCAGCCTGCATGGCCATGGCAACCGGGGTGGCAACGCCTACCATTATATCAACGCCGTCGGCGATGAAGTTGGATATTATCTGGTTCATAAGGTTGGCATCAGCGTTGCAGTTGTCGTAGGATACGTTGAAGGTGACGCCCTTTTCTTCGCCTATCTCCTTGAGGCGGGACTGTATATTGTCCACGATCTGGTTAAGAGAAGCGTCGTCAACGTAGTTGCAGATACCGACCTTTATTTCCTTGCCGGCTTCTGTCCCGGAGGGAGCCTTGCCGCAGGCGGTGAGGCAGCTGAGTGCGATAAGTACGGTGAGTGCCAGTGCGATGATCTTTTTCATTTTGTTTTCCTTCCTTTCATAAGCTTGAAGCTTTAAGATTTTTAAAATAAAAACTCCCGTCACAGCAATTAAACACTGCTGGGACAGGAGTGATATTCCTGCGGTGCCACCCGGCTTGACGCGAACTGCGCCCACTTTGCGCGTACTATATAATACGCTGGCCTTTGGTTACGGAGAGCCTTGCTCCGTCTCACATACTCCAGGGCTTATGCCCTGTTTCCGGTCGCCCTCAGAAGTCCATTCGATCCTGTCTTATTCTGCCGCGATCGCACCTCCCGCGGTTCTCTGAAAGAACAGCTTCAGAATCTACTTACTCTTCTTCAACGGTTTTTTGCATTGTAGCACCAAGAAAGGCGGCTGTCAAGAATTTTATCAAAATTTGTTTTCAAAACAGCCATAGAATATAAGGCGCAATAATGGTATGATATAGCATATGAAATATATGAGAGGGCGGTTACGCATATGCGCTTTGTAGGCAATGCATTATGGTTTATATTTGCAGGGCTCTGGCTTGGTCTGGGCTGGGCGCTGGCAGGGCTGCTCTGGTGCATAACCATAATAGGCATACCCTGGGGCGTACAGTGCTTCAAGTTTGCCAAGCTTCTGTTCCGCCCCTTCGGTAAGGACGTGCGGTTTGGGGGCGGCCTCGGCTCGCTTATACTCAATATAATATGGCTTTGCGTAAGCGGCCTGCCCCTCTGCGTTGAGGCGGTGCTCATAGGCTGCATACTATGCATCACCATAGTTGGCATACCTTTCGGCAAGCAGTGCTTCAAGTACGCCAAGCTAGCCTTAATGCCATTTGGTGCGGATATAGTAAAGACCTGATACGGTATTCAAGGATAATTGCTGATCATGGACAGTACAGACAACACGCTTTTGCTGATCCTCAACCCCGAGGCGGGGCTGAGGTACGCGAGGAAGTTCCTTCCCGAGATAATAGCGCTGTTTACCGATTACGGCTATCAGTGCCTAGTATTCGTTACCGAAAAGCGGGGGGACGCGACTGAATTCGTTAAAAAATACGGTGGAAGGGTCAAGTGCATAGTGAGCATAGGCGGCGACGGCACCTTCAACGAGACCGTCACCGGCGTCATGCAGGCGGGCCTCAATATACCGGTGGGCTACATACCGGCAGGCAGCACAAACGACTTTGCCAACAGTCTGCACCTTCCTTCGGATATTATGAATGCGGCGAAGAATATAATGGAGGGAGAGCCTGTATCCATAGACGTCGGCAGGTTCCAGCAGAGATATTTTGCCTACGTGGCTTCTTTCGGCGCGTTTACACGGGCATCCTACGAGACGCCGCAAAACGTGAAGAACGCCCTGGGGCATCTCGCTTATATACTGGAGGGCATGAAGAGCCTCGCCAGTATCCGCCCGGAGCACGTGAAGCTGATAGCTGACGGCAGGACGTATGAGAGCGAACTGCTCTTTGGAGCCGTGAGCAACTCCACCTCCCTTGGGGGCGTGCTGACGCTGGATCCCGACGTGGTGGATATGAACGACGGCAAGTTTGAGATAATGCTTGTGCATATGCCAAATTCCGCCATAGAGCTCAACGAGATACTTACCGCCATAGCCAGCAAGCAGTATGAGTGCAGCATGATAGATTTCATACGCACAGACAGGGCGGAGATATTCGCCAGTCCGGATATGGACTGGTCGCTGGACGGCGAGCACCAGAAGGGCAGCGAGCACATAGTCATAGAAAACATACACGACGCATTGAGGATACTGACCAAAGAGACCATTGGCGGCGAAAAGTAAATACCCACACAGCCAAAACACCCGTCAGGGTGTTTTTTGCATATTCTGAATTTACTTCAGCAGCTTATCCATCAGGCTGAATATGTTCTTGTAGGCCACTTTTTCTATATCTTCCTGTGAGTAACCCAGTTTTTCAAGCTCGTCTATGAAGCTCTGGCATTCGGAGTGGTTGTGTATGCCGGGGGTGTCGTCGTCAAAGCCGCCGCCAAGATTAAGATAGCCGCAGAAGTCGAATCCGCAGCATACATGGTCTATGCCCACAAGGTTGGCTATGTAGTCCGCATGCCTGGCGAGCAGAGCTACAGAAGGCTCCTTTTCGTCTATGAAGGAGCCGCATATGTTCATGCCTACCACGCCGCCGCGCTCAGCTAAAGCTTTTAGCTGGCCGTCCTTCAGATTGCGCCTTGAGGGGCATAGGGAGTATGCGTTGGAATGCGAGGCAATGAAGGGCCTTTCCGTGGCGTCGACTATGTCCCAGAAGGTCTTTTCGCTGGCATGGGAAACGTCGACTATCATGCCCAGACTTTCCATCTCCCGTACAGCGGCGCGGCCAAGCCCGGTAAGGCCATCCCCCGGGCCTTCATGCAGAGCGCCCGCCGCGAAGGCATTGTCTCCGTTCCAGGTGAGCATACCGTGGCGAAAGCCCAGATGGTACATCATATGTATATAGTCCATATCTCCCTTGAAACCGTCAAAGCCCTCGATGCCCAGCATCACGGCGGTTTTGCCGGAGGCCGCTATATCCCGTATCTCCCGGGTGTTTTTGGCGATACCGAGGCTATCTGAGCACTTGTCAAACTCCGCAAAGGAGGCGGCGAGCGTTTCAAACATCGTCTTTTGAGGGTCTCCCAGATCCGGGTCTATCCAGAGGGCATATATGAGGCCGAGCACCTCGCCCTTTTTATAGAGAGGCAGGTGATAGCGCCTTAGTATATCGGATTCGCCGGCAAATTTCTTGTTGCGGATATCCGCCATGGCGTCGGAGTGGCAATCGAACAGCTTCATAAAATGCAACCTTCCTTTATCATTTAATGTGGTACAGCCACTTTACCCTGCGGTAATAGAAGAAGAACGCTATGTCCGTCACTATCCAGGATATGGGATACGCGAGGCATACGTTGAGCATGGTTGGGTGGGCGTTGTACACGGTGACTATCCATACTATCCTCAGCAGGCACACTCCAACACCTATTATTATTACTGGGACTATTGCGTCGCCTATGCCGCGAAGAACTCCTGAAATTATTTCTATGTACGTCCAGGTGAAGTACAGAGGCACCATGTAGAGCATCATCTGCCAGGTCTGGGTGAGAACCTCTGCATCGTCGGTGAATACCGGCAGCACGAACCTGCCGAGGCCTAAAAGGGCGGCGCTGAACAGCAGCGTTACGCCCATGAACATCTTCAGGCTGAGCTTTTCGCAGCTGTGCACACGATCCATATGTCCCGCTCCGTAGTTCTGTGCGGCGAAGTTCATTACAGCTATGCCGGCAGCATTGCTGCATGCCCAATAAAATCCGTCCAGCTTGCCTGTGAGGGACCATGCGGCTACAGTAGCGGTGCCCAGAAGGTTCACGGCCACCTGGATTATCATGTTGGAAATGGCATACATTGAGGACTGGAGCCCTGCGGGTATGCCTATGCGCAGCATACGGCCCAGAAGATAACGGTCGATGCATATGCCCTTTATGGTTATGCGGTATGCTTCACTGCTTCGCATTAGCTTAACGGTAGCCAGCGCTGCGCTCATTATCTGGGAGGCGATTGTGGCTATGGCCGCGCCGGCTACCCCCATCTTGAGGACTGCTACCAGCAGCAGGTCGAGGAATATGTTGATCATGCAGCAGATGAAGAGGTATATGAAGGGGCTCTTTGAATCGCCTACTGCGCGGAGCACACCCGCCTCTATATTATACAGCAGCTGGGCGGTAACGCCGAGAAAAACTATGCGAAGGTATGTTGTGGCTTCAGGTATGGTATTTTCCGGAGACTGCAATATGCGCAGAAAAAACGGCGTGAAGACAAGTCCGAATATAGTCAGCGCTATGCCGGATATTATACAGAAAGCTACCGCGGTGCCCGTGGCTTTGTGTATGGACTCATCATCCTTTGCGCCGAAAAGCTGCGCTATGACTACGGCAGAGCCGCCGGAGAGCGCCACAAAGAAGCCTATGAGCAGGTTGGTTATATGGGCGGCGCTTCCGCCTACAGCGGCCAGTGCAACCGTGCCTGCGAATTTGCCTACGACTATGGCATCGGCAGCATTATAAAGCTGTTGAAACAGGGTTCCCGCGGCGATGGGCAGAAAATAAATTATAAGCTTTTTGCCGATACTTCCTTCGGTAAGGTCATTTTTAACGTTATTCATTTCGATAAACCTCACAA
The DNA here is from genome assembly GCA_004557245.1 of Clostridiales bacterium. Lineage (GTDB taxonomy): Bacteria > Bacillota > Clostridia > Christensenellales > CAG-138 > SFEL01. Next base: position 45,068 of record SFEL01000011.1, read on the forward strand.
ATAAGCCAAAATGGCAAAATAAAGCATACATCAGGAGCAGGGCAAAAACAACTGATTTTTATGTATGATTTCAATATTTACATTTGGATAACAAAAGTATTGGCAGTGGATGCGTATGAGGGCGGCAAATGGCGGCGGGGCATAGGACTGCGCTGCGGTGGTCGTGAAAACGTCATTACCACCAATTATGAAACCCTATAGCTTTTCCGCTCAAATGACCGTTTTGTAGACTAAAAAAATTAAACATGAGGTAAAACTTGCCTAAATATATGAAAAACATATAAGAATTATTAAATACACACAGTTTTGATATTTGTATTGACAATAGCTGCGTGGAGCTTTATAATTCAATTCATAGGCATAAGTGCGCAAAATGTGACATATGACGTATGACGTATGATGTATTGGAGAAAGTTTGACTGTCGCATATAAATCTAAAAATCAATTATATTAAAACAAAATCTTTATCCAGAACGTTATCCCAACAACAAACATTGCGATGGCTTCCTAAAGGCGTTTGACCATGCTCTGAAACACGGGCAGGTAAACATAAAAAACAAAAATTCAAGGAGGAACCACAATGAAAAAAGCTCTGTCCCTGATACTGTGCCTCGTAATGGTACTGTCTCTGGCAGCCTGCGCAGCCCCCGCGGCGGAGGAAACGACCACCCCCGCCGGGACCGGTGAGACCGCGGCGCCCACGGAAGAAGCGGTCGATAAGCCCTTTGAAGGCCAGACTATCCGTGTAATTCTGGCAAGCCACGACTGGACCACCGCTATCGAGAGCAAGCTTTCAGAGTTCACCGACAAGACCGGCATCAAGCTGGAGTTCGAAGTCTATCCCGAGGATCAGCTGAGCACCAAGCTTAACGTTGAACTGGCTTCCGGCGGTACCTACATCGATGTTTTCATGTGCCGCCCTCTTCAGGAGGTACAGCAGTTCATACAGAACGGCTACCTTGCTGACATCTCCGAAGTCCGCGCAGATCCCGAATTCCAGGCTGACGACTTTATCGCCGCCGCCGCTGACAGCTATCTCCGCTCCGGCGCTACAGATGGCGTATACTATGGCGTTCCCCTTGTAACCGAGCGTCAGGTGCTCTTTTACAGGAAGGATCTGCTGGAGGCCAAGGGAGTAGCGGTTCCCACCAACCTCGATGAGCTTATGTCCGCTGCTGCCGCTCTCCACGATCCTGCAAACGGCGTGGTAGGCTTCGTAGGCCGCGGCCTTGCAAATGCTGCCGTTACCCAGTTCTCTGCATATCTGTATGCCTTCGGCGGTGACTTCATCGACTTTACCAACAACACCGCTATAATCAACACCCCCGAAGCCGTCAAGGCATTCACATACTATGGCGATCTGCTCCGCAACTACGGCCCCGAGGGCGTGCTGAACATGCACTGGCAGCAGGCTGCCGCCATCTATTCTACAGGCGGAGCCGCCTTCTGCACTGATGCCGACGCTATCTGGCAGTCCTTCTCTGGCCCGGATACAGACGTATACGAGAATGCCGGCTTTGCCGTAAGTCCTAACAACTCTACCTGGAACATCTGCTCTTGGGGGCTGGCTATATCTGCCGGCAGCCCCAACAAGGCAGCTGCCGAGGAGTTCATGAAGTGGGCCGCTGGCGTCGAGATGACCAAGTACATCCAGACCTCCGGCATATCCTCTGCACGTAACTCCGCTTGGGAAGATCCCGCCTGCACCGCCAACTATCCCGAGGAACTGCTGGCTGCCATACAGAAGGGCAATGAAATCGCCACCAAGTCCTATGACCGTCCTCTGACCACCTCTGTTTCCAAGGCACGTGACGTCATTGGCACCGTAATAACTACCGCCATTGAGGGCGGCGACGTACAGGCCGCTGCCGACAAGGCGAATGTAGAATTTCAGGCGATTCTGGACGCGGATAAAGCCGCTGCCCAGGGTTAAAGCCGAATAGTATCTATGGAGGCGAGGCTTCCCGCCACGCCTCCATTTTCCGATTTTACAGTCATTGAAAAATCTTACCGTAACAAACTTATTGAGCTGTATTCCACCGCGTACCGCAGTGATGTGAACCAATCAAGAAATTCAGAGAGTAGGCGCCTATGGGAAAATGGTTTGAAAAACACCTTAGATCTGTATTCTTACTGCCGTGCATCATTTTCATAATAATAATGATAATCGCACCGCTGTTATATAACTTTATAATGAGCTTTACGGACTGGTCCATGTCTATAGTAAAGGCACCACAGTTCGTGGGTTTAAAAAACTATATCGAGGTATTCGGTGAAAAGCGCTTCACCAATTCCGTATGGCATACCATAGTGTTTGCCGTTATAGCAATAACGCTGGAGACGCTGCTTGGCGTTGCCCTTGCAATACTCATAAACAGAAAGTTCCACGGCCGCCGCGTCGTGCAGGCGCTCATGCTGCTGCCAGTAGTAGCTACCCCTGTGGCTTTAGGCATGGCGTGGAAGCTGATACTTGAGCCTACCATAGGCTTTGCCAATACCGTGGTGAAATTCCTCGGCATGGCACCGCAAAAATTCCTCGCTACGACCAGCTTTGAGTCCATGTTCACGCTCATACTCATCGATGTATGGGAGTGGACGCCCATGGTCATGCTAATGGTCTACGCAGGGCTTATGACAATACCTCAGGAGCCTTACGAATCCGCTCTTGTGGACGGTGCTACGCCCTGGCAGACGCTTACTAAGATCACATTGCCTCTTGCGAGCCCCGCGATACTCGTAGCGGTGCTGATGAGACTTATAGACGTGGTAAAGACCTTCGATATCATATACGCCACGACCCAGGGCGGCCCAGACTTTGCCACGGAAAATATAAATATATACGGCTATTTGAACATGTTTTCGTATTATGAATTCGGCAAGGCAGCCGCCATATCCGTGCTGTTCTTTATAGTGGTAATGGCCATAGGCTGCGGCTTCCTCAAGGTAAAATCAAAGCTGGAGGTGGAGTACTGATGTCGAAAAAGAATAAGCTGCTGTTCAACTCCATAGGCAAGCATTTTTTGATATACATTGCCCTGTTTCTCGCGGTATTTCCCATATTTTGGATGTTCCTTTCCTCCTTCCAGCCGAACCAGACCATAATCAATGCCAACAGGGGTATATTTGACTTTGTGCCTACGTTGGAAAACTACATAAACGTCATTAAAAAATACGATTTCTTAAAGTATTCCTGGAACAGCTTCGTGGTGGCGGCGCTGGCTACGGTGTTCTCGCTTATAATCGGACTGCCATGCGCATACGTCGTGGCCCGCTTCAAGCTGCGAAAGGCCAGCATGATAGTGCTGCTGGTGCGAATGATACCCGGCATATCCTTTCTGCTGCCATGGTTCAGCATATTTGCGAGGATGGGCCTTAGGGATACCTATACCGCGCTGATACTCACCCATATGCTGGTGGCGCTGCCGTTTATAGTTTGGATAATGATCCCCAACTTCGAGAGCATACCCATGGAATTGCAGGAGGCGGCCTGGATAGACGGCTGCACTCAGTATGGCGCATTCTGGCGCATAGTGCTGAGGCTGTCCATACCTGGCATATTCACCGCGTCGCTGCTGGCATTTATATTCTCCTGGAACAACTTCATGTTCTCCTTGATACTGGCGGGCAGGAACACGCTAACGCTGCCGGTGGCCATATTCAATTTCGTATCTTACGCGTATGTGGACTGGGGCGGACTTATGGCGGGCGCGACCATAATCACGCTGCCAATAGTGCTGCTGTCCCTCTGCCTGCAAAAGTATATAATAAGCGGCCTTACGGCCGGCGCTGTGAAGGGTTAAACGGAGATTATGACAAAGAAAGCGAGTAATGGAAAATACGGGCAAAGAGGATACTTTGACCTGCTCTTTTCAAACTTCTTTCGCTTGATATGTCTCAACCTGCTCACAGTTTTGTGCTGCCTGCCGGCGGTGACCATACCCGCGGCGGCATCTGCCGCGTGCCGGTCGCTGAACACGCTGATAATGGGCAATCCCTGCTACTTCTGGCAGGAATACTGGAAGGAGTTCATGCAGAAGTTTCCGCAAAAGCTTGGCGCATGGCTGATAGCTGTGCTGCTGCCCGTGTCGGTCGGCCTGTGGATAAGAATGCTGGGCGGGAGCGGCAAAGTCTCAGAATGGGCGTTTACGGTGTTCTTTGCGCTGTCGGCAATCGTGCAGTGCTACTTTTTTCCAATGACAGCCACTGTAGAGCTGCCGGTAACGGCGTGCGTGAAAAATGCCTTGCTGCTTACGGTGCTGGAATGGAAGAACAGCCTTATCATGCTGTTGGTGCTGTTGGCGCTGGGTTTCGTGGTGTATAACCTTTATCCATACAGCATAGCGGCTGTGACGCTGATACTGGTAAGTGCTGCGCTGCTGTTTACCTGCCGCCGCAGCATAGCGGCCTTTGAGAAAAACGGTCTGCTCATCAAAAACGATAAAACAGAAAATAACCAAATCATCAAGGAGACGCAATAAAAAATGAAGGCGCTGGTAATGCACGAATACAACAAGCTCACGTATCAGGACGTTGAGACTCCTTTACCCAGGGCAGGGGAGGTGCAGATAAAGCTCATGGCCTGTTCGGTATGCGGAAGCGACGTTCACGGATTTGACGGAAGTTCCGGACGAAGGATACCTCCGATCATAATGGGGCATGAGGCTGCGGGCGTGATATCCGCGCTGGGCGATGGGGTAAAGGGATACAATATAGGAGACAGAGTTACCTTCGATTCTACCGTATACTGCAATAAGTGCGATGCCTGCAAGCGGGGCGATGTGAACCTATGCGCGGACAGGCAGGTACTGGGAGTGTCCTGCGGCGATTACCGCCGCGACGGCTGCTTCGCGGAATACGTTACTGTGCCGGAATACATACTCTACAGGATACCGGAAAACGTTACATTCGTTCAGGCCTCTATGACCGAACCGCTTTCCATAGCCATGCACGCGGCCACCCGAACAAAGATAACCGCTGAGGACACTGTAGCGGTAATAGGCGTGGGCACAATAGGCATGCTCATACTTCAGGTAGTGAAGAGCTTCGGGGCGAAGCGCATAATCGCACTGGATATAGACGACGGGCGGCTGGAGTTCGCCAAGAAAAACGGCGCTGCGGATATCATAAACTCAAAGGCCCCGGACGCTGCACAGCGGCTTGCGGAAATCGCACCTACAGTGGCCATAGACGCTACGGGCATACCTGCTACATTCGACATGTGCGTAAAGTCTGTGGCGCTGGGTGGCAGGGTGGTAATGGTGGGCAACCTTGCCCAGCATGTGGATTTTCCGCTGCAATACGCCGTCACACATCAGCTGAGTTTCTTTGGCTCCTGCGCCTCTGCAGGCGAATATCCCGCCTGTTTGAAGCTAATAGCCGAAGGCAAGGTGGATATAGACGGCATGATATCCAAGGTAGTGCCGCTTTGTGAGGGGGATTACTGGCTGAACAAGGTATACCGCAGGGAGGACGGACTTACCAAGATAGTCTTCCGCTGCAACGAGGAATAGAGGCCTATGGAAAAGATAAGGACAGCCGTTATAGGCTGCGGCAAGGTGGGCCATTTCCACGCATATGCATACCAGCACTGCGAAAACAGCCAGCTGGTTGCCTGCCTCGGCAGGAATATGGAAAAGACCAAAGCTTTTGCCGCCCAGTACGGAATAAGGGCGTATACCGATCTTGAGAGGATGGTCAGGGAGACTGGCGTACAGGCGGTATCCATATGCACGCCTCACCCGGATCACGGGAATATAGCTGTGCGCTGCTGTGAACTGGGGCTGCACATAGCGGTGGAAAAGCCGCTGGCCGCAAGCCTTGAGGACTGCGATGCGATGATAGCCGCAGCCAATGAGGCGGGGGTGACTGGCACCACAATATGCCAGCGCCGCTTTTACCGCCCCGCAATGCGGGTAAAGAAGGCGATAGATGATGGCAAGCTGGACAAGCCTATACTTGGCACGGTAAATATGCTGGGCTGGCGGGATATGGCATACTACCACAGCGACCCATGGCGCGGAACATGGAAGGGCGAGGGAGGCGGTGTGCTGATAAATCAGGCCCCGCACCAGCTTGACCTGCTGCTGTGGTACATGGGTGACATAGCAGAGCTTTACGGCGTATGGGACACCCTTAACCACCCGGAACTGGAAGTTGACGACACTGCCGCCGCCATAATACGCTTCAAGAGCGGTGCCATAGGCAATATAGTCGTAAGCAATTCCCAGAACCCGGCCCTGTTCGGCAACGTCAGGGTACACGGCTCAAACGGCGCAAGCGTAGGCGTACAGACGGACGGTGGTGCCATGTTTATAGCGGGCGTTTCGGGCATAGCTGAGCCACCGGTGAACGACCTTTGGACGGTGCATGGCGAAGAGGACATGTTGGAACGGTACAAGGCCGAGGATAGAGCCTTCTTCAACAGCATAGACAGCATACACTACTTCCATATACGGCAGCTCGAGGACTTTCTGTCCGCCATAATCGGGAAAAGGAAGCCCCTTATAACACTTGAGGACGGCAGAAAGACGGTAGAGCTGATAACAGGCATATACAGGTCCTGCCGAGACGACATGCCGGTTAAGTTCCCGCTTGCTCCGGAGAATCGGGGCGGATTTGACGGCAGGCTGAAATAACGCTTTACAACAACCCAAGGAGAAAGCATATATGAAACGTTACGCAATTATCGTTCCCTCCAGCATGGGCGTGCGCATTACCCCCAAGGACAGGCAGCCAGTGCATACTAGCCGGGAGTACTATATGCAGGCCACCAGCGCCGAAACAAACGTGGAGACGGTATCCGCGTCACTGGGACTGCCGGTAAAGGTGCTTACGAATTTTGTGGAAGGCTCTCCCATAGCCGAATTCATAAAGGCGGATCTGCGCAGCAGGAATATAGAATACGAAGGTCCCGAGATACCTCAGGGCGGCCCCTGGGGCTACCGCCATCAGTTTAACATAGCAGACTGCGGTTTCGGCCTGAGAGGCCCGAGGGTGCATAATGACAGGGCAGGCGAAGTGGGCAGGATACTGGACGCTTCCGAATTTGACCTGGAGCGAATATTCGGACAGGAGGGGGCGGAGATACTGCATATCTCCGGTCTTATCGCCGCAATGAGCGAAAAAACGGGCAAATTCTGTCTCGAGCTTGCGAGGTGTGCGAAAAAGCACGGCACAAAGATATCTTTCGACCTGAACTACCGTGCCTCATTCTGGAAGAGCCGTGAGCCGGAGCTTTCAAAGATATTTCGGGAGATAGCGTCGGTATCCGACATACTTATAGGCAACGAGGAGGATTTCCAGTTGAGCCTCGGCGTAAAGGGGCCCGAGGCGGGCGGCAGGGACATCGCAGCCAAGATGGAAAGCTTCAAGAACATGATAATCGAAGTGAAGAAGGAGTTCTCCAACGTATCCGCCTTTGCTACCACGCTGCGGGAGGTAGTCTCGGCCAACGAGCACCTCTGGGGCGCCATACTTCTCATGGAAGACAAATGGCACATAGCGGAGCCCCGAAGCATACAGGTACTGGATCGCATAGGCGGAGGCGATGGTTTCGTGGGAGGACTGCTCTACGGCATACTCAAGGGCTGGAGCCCGGAGGATTGTCTGCATTTCGGCTGGGCTACAGGCGTGCTCGCCACGACGTCGCTCAACGACTATGCACAGCCTGCAGACGAAGAACAGGTATGGTCCATATGGAGCGGAAACGCCAGAGTTAAACGCTAAAATATGAGGAGAAGCATATGAAAGCTGACATCGGACTTATAGGCCTTGCGGTGATGGGCGAAAACCTTGTGATGAACATGGAATCCAAGGGATTTACAGTAGCTGTATTCAACAGAACCATTTCCAAGGTGACGAGTTTTATCGAGGGCAGGGCAAAGGGCAAAAACATAATCGGTACATACTCATTAAAGGAACTGGCAGAGTCACTTGAAAAGCCCAGAAGGATAATGATGATGGTAAAAGCGGGGGAAGCAGTCGACGAGCTTATAAACAGTCTCATACCTTTCCTTGAGCCGGGAGATATACTCATAGACGGCGGAAACAGCCACTTTTCGGATACCGTGCGCCGGACGAAATACCTTGAGGAGAAGGGATTTCTGTATATCGGCGTAGGCGTTTCCGGCGGCGAGGAGGGGGCGCTGAAAGGACCAAGCATGATGCCGGGCGGCAGCCCCGCCGCGTGGCCACATGTGAAAGAAATATTCCAGGCTATATGTGCCAAAGTGGAGGACGGATCACCCTGCTGCGACTGGGTAGGGGAAAACGGCGCGGGCCACTTTGTAAAGATGGTGCATAACGGAATAGAATACGGCGACATGCAGCTAATTTGCGAGGCGTATCAGTTCATGCGGGATGGCCTATTCATGACGGACGATGAAATGCAGGCGGTGTTCAAGGATTGGAACAAGACCGAGCTGGACAGCTATCTCATAGAGATAACAGGCGATATACTTGGCTACAAGGATATGGACGGATCGCCAATAGTTGAAAAGATACTGGACACAGCTGGCCAGAAGGGAACCGGCAAGTGGACCGGCATAGCGGCCCTTGACGAAGGAGTGCCCCTTACTCTCATAGGCGAGGCGGTGTTCGCCCGTTGCCTTTCCGCAATGAAGGCGGAGCGGATAGAGGCCGCAAAGAAATTCCCCAAGGGCGATACTCATATAGCGGGCGACAGGGCGGAGCTGACAGAGGCTTTGCGTAAGGCGCTGTACGCCTCGAAAATAATATCCTACGCACAGGGCTATACCCTTATGGCCTCCGCCGCAAAGGCATACGGCTGGAAGCTAAACTACGGTGGAATAGCACTTATGTGGCGCGGCGGCTGCATAATACGCAGCGTATTTTTAGGCAAAATAAAGGAAGCCTACGACAAAAACCCCGGCCTTGATAATCTGCTGCTGGATGGCTACTTCGGTGCGACCGTAAAGAGCCTCGTGCCGGCATGGCGCAATATAGTGGCAGAGGCGGCGCTCCACGGCATACCAATGCCCGCATTCTCGTCTGCCCTTGCCTACTTTGACGGCTATACAACAGAGCGGCTGCCCGCCAATCTTTTGCAGGCGCAGCGGGATTACTTCGGAGCGCACACATATGAGCGGATCGATGCTCCGAGGGGCCAGTTTTTCCATACAAACTGGACTGGTCACGGCGGCAACACTTCTGCCTCTACATATAACGCATAGGTGAACTCATGGAGCTGTGCTACAGGGCGAAAACCGAAAAAGGCCTGAGCGGGCAGGAAATACTTTCCGGAGTGCTGGCCTCCATAGAGGGGGAAAAACCAAAACGAGCGCTATTGCTGCCTCCGGACTTTACCCGCTATCACTCCAATGCCGGGCTTATAACCAACATGTATTACCACGTACTGACGGACAGGGGCTGCAATGTGGACATAATGCCAGCCCTCGGATCACATGTGCCGGTGACGCGGGAGCAGGCGGACAAGATGTTCGGGGATATACCCTTTGAAAAATTTATTGCCCATTCTTGGCGAAATGACGTTGTACAGATAGGCCGGGTGCCGGGAGAACTTATATCCGAGTGGACGGGGGGACTCTGGACGGAGCCGGTGACTGCAGAGATAAACAGACGGGTAATGGAAGACTGCTACGACCTTATAATATCCGTAGGGCAGGTTGTACCCCATGAAGTCATAGGCATGTCGAACCACGCAAAAAATCTTTTCGTGGGCGTGGGCGGCAGCGATATGATAAATAAATCCCATATGATAGGGGCGGTATACGGCATGGAGCGCATGATGGGCCGGGATCATACCCCGGTTCGCAGGCTGTTCGACTACTGCCTCGAAAATTTTATAAAGGACAGGCACATAATATTCGCCCTAACCGTAACTACGGCGCCGGGAGGCCATATATGCACCCATGGCCTTTTCATAGGGGATACCCGCAAGGTGCTTGAGGAAGCGATAGCTTTATCCCAGAAAAAGAACATAGACTTTGTGGAGACGGGCATCAGGAAGTGCGTGGTGTACCTGAACCCTTCGGAGTTTCGCTCTACATGGTTGGGCAACAAGGCCATATACCGCACCCGTATGGCCATAGCCGACGGCGGCGAGCTGATAGTGCTGGCTCCAGGCGTCGAGCGTTTCGGCGAGGACGCAGAGATGGACAGGCTGATACGCAGATACGGCTACAGAGGGCGGCTGAAGGTGCTGGAAAGCTTTAAGGAAAGCACGGAACTGAGACAAAACATGGGCGCCGCGGCCCATCTCATACACGGCTCGTCTGATGGGCGATTCAGGATAACCTATGCCGTAAAGAGCATAACGCAGGACGAGATGCGAAGCGTTGGCTTTGATGCGGTGTCATACAGTGAAGCGGTAAAGAAATACGACCCGCAAAGGCTGAGCTATGGCTACAATTCCATGGAGGACGGCGAGGAAATATACTTCATACCCAACCCGGCGCTGGGGCTCTGGATAGACAGGGAAAGGTTCAAAAACTGATACAGACTTTAAGGCAGCGTAAAACGTGAAGTTTTGCGCTGTTTTTGTTTGCAGCATCCTTGTATGATGCTGGCAAATAATGATATACTAAAATGAACATTTATATTTTTTGAGGAAAATACCATGGAACCAATAACCTTCAGCGAAAGATCACTTTCGGAATACACTGCAAAGCAACTGATAGATTTTATCATTACCCAGAAGCTTCAACCTGGTGATCGGCTTCCCAATGAGACTGAGTTAGGCAAGGCTCTCGGCGTGGGCCGAAGCACGGTGCGTGAGGCGGCGAAGATACTTATATCCCGCAATATAATACGAATTGAGCGGGGAAAGGGGACATTCGTATCTCAGAACCCCGGTGTTCCTGATGACCCGCTGGGCTTTCAGTTTGTGCAGAACAAGTCTCAGCTCATACTGGAACTATTGCAGCTACGCTCCATAATAGAGCCTTCCCTTGCAGAGCTTGCGGCCCAGAATGCCACCGAGGAGGAGATAGAGCGGCTGCGCTTTTTCGAGGGCAAGCTGGAGGAGGCATACAAAAAACACATGGATCACAGCGAATTCGATGTGAGTTTCCATACCAATGTGGCAAAGTGCTCGCACAACAGCGTAGTTGACCTGATATATCCGGTACTGATAAAGACGGTTCCCATGACGGTGGAATACACTCAGGGTGTGCTGGTGCCAGAGACCATAGATGACCATGTGGCGATAATAGACGCCATAGCCCGGCATGACGGCGACACTGCCCGCTCTGTGATGGATACACACATAAAGCGCAATATTCAATTTATAAAGACTGCGAATATAGAATGACCAAATCAAAACCACCATTTTAACCGGTGGTTTTGATTATGCGGTATCAACGATATATCTTGCCCACCAGCCAGTTTACGGTGGTGGCTGGCAGCAGCTTGTTGATAAGGGTAAAAAGCTTATATTGTGCTCCTACGGTGTACAGCGCCCAGCATTTCTTGGCGTTTGCCGCCTTGAGTATGACTTTTGCCACGGCTTCCGGAGCCATGCCGTTCTGCTCATCATGCTCCATCACGGCCACAGCGTGGTCGAGGGATTTATATATATGGCTTCCAGCGTGAGATTTTTTCCTTGCTGCGGTGAAGCCTGTGCGAATGTCCCCGGGCTGCACAGCGCAGACCTGTATGCCGAAGGGACGGACTTCATTGCGAAGGGCAAGTGTCAGGGAGTTTATAGCTGCCTTAGCCGCGGAATAGAAGGACTGGTAGGGTATAGCTATGGGCGCGGCCACGGAGCTGAGGTTGATGATGCGGCCGCTGGCCTGGGCGCGCATCTGCGGCAGCACCGCCTGTATACAGTTGAATACGCCGTAGAAGTTCACCTCGAGCTGGGCGTGGGCATCGGAAGAGTCGGTAAATTCCACAGGCCCTGATATGCCGAATCCGGCGTTGTTTACAAGAAGGTCTATGCGGCCTTCTTTTTCTATTACCTTTGCTGCTGCGGCGGCGATGCTGGCGGGGTCTGTCACGTTCGCTGTTATGTGGGCGATGTCGCTGTAATCCTCGCCTCTGCGGCTGAACTCGTACACGGTATAGCCGTTTTCATAGAGCATGAGGGCGGCTGCTTTGCCTATGCCGCTGCTTCCACCTGTCACTATAGCTATCTTTTTCATTTACTGCCCTCCAGTACGTTGCCGAGTATGTCCATTGCCTCGTCAAGTATTGAGTCGGTATGTGTGGCCATGTAGCTGGTGCGCAGCAGGCACTCGGTCATGGGGGTTGCCGGTGGCAGCACGGGATTGACGTATACGCCGCCGTCGTATGCACGCTTTGCCATTATCAGCGTATTTTCAGGGTCATGGGTATATATGGGTATTATGGGTACGCTGGTGAGCTTGTGGGGTATGGCTCGCTCAGTCAGCCCCTTCTGGACGTAATTCGATATATCCTTTAGCCGTTGTACCCGCCATGGCTCCTTTTTCAGCACCCTTAATGACGCTAAGGCGCAGGCGCAGCTTGCGGGTGGTATGCTGGCTGCGAATATAAAAGGCCGGGAGTTATGGCGAACGTGATCGGCTATGAATTTTGACGATGCCATATACCCGCCGAGGCTTGCAAGAGACTTGCTGAACGTACCCATGTATACGTCTATCTCGTCCTCGAGGCCGTAATAACTTGGGGTGCCTCTGCCGCCTTCGCCCAGCACCCCTAAGCCGTGGGCGTCATCTACCATTATACGCGCCCTGTACTGCCTGGCAAGGCGGACTATCTCCGGCAGATTGGCAATATCGCCGCCCATGCTGAATACGCCGTCCGTTACTATGAGGCAGCCTGCGGTGTCCGGTATCTCCTTCAGCTTCTTTTCAAGGTCAGCCATGTCCCCATGGCGGTAGCGCAGCATGGTCGCCTGGGATAGGCGGCAGCCGTCGTATATGCTTGCGTGGTTCTCGCGGTCGCATAGAATATAGTCGTGGCGGCCTGCAAGGGCGCTGATAATGCCAAGATTGGACTGAAACCCGGAGGGGAATGTCACTACCGCCTCCTTATGCAGGAAGTCCGCAAGCTCCTCCTCTAATTCGAGGTGCATTTTTAACGTGCCGTTGAGAAACCGGGATCCGGAGCAGCCGGAGCCGTACTGATCAAGCGCCTTTTTGCCGGCTTCAATGACCTCGGGGTTATTGGTAAGGCCGAGGTAGTTGTTGGAGCCAAGCATTATGCGCCGCTTGCCTTCCATTACGACCTGGATATCCTGACGCGTTTCAAGCGCATGAAAATAGGGGTATATGCCCTTTTCCATGGCCTCGGCGGCCAATTCGTTGGGCTTGAGCTTTTCGAATAAGTCCATTGTGCCTCCTAATTGAGTATAAAAAATGATTAAAATAATTGAATGAATTAATTATTAAAATATTTTAATCATATAGAGCGAAATAGTCAAGGCATTATGTATATACATTGATAAAACTAAGAAAAAATTAACTTTTTGGGGAGATCATGACAGTTCAGATTGAATGCTTGCACGAAGTAATTAATTTTGCTATGCTTATCGTCAGAAAGGGGATTTGAATATGACTTTAGGAGACTTTTTTAAGGGTCTTATGGAGAATCGCCCCCTCGTTAGCGCGGTAACGGCGTGGGCGGCGGCACAGGTGCTCAAAACGATAATAAACTATCTGATAAATAAAGAATGGAAGGCGGAGCGTCTTTGGGGCAGCGGCGGAATGCCCAGCTCCCATTCGGCAACGGTGTGCGCATTTCTGGTGGCTACAGCCTTTAACTATGGCCCGGCCTCCTTTGAATTTGCTATGGCGGCCCTGTTTGCAATAGTGGTGATACACGATGCCCGGGGGGTGCGCCTGGAGACCGGCCGACAGGCGGAGATACTGAATTCCATAACCCGCTTTCTGCGTTCCGGAAACAGCAAGATAGAGCTGCCGGAGGAGGAGCTCAAGGAGCTGGTGGGCCATACGCCTTTCCAGGTGGCAGTAGGCTCAGCCATAGGCATAATAGTGGGGCTTCTGATACATTAAAACTGCGCGAAATGTGCGACATGTACACAGGGAATACCGAAAGAGGTATTCCTTTTTTGATTGAGAATTGCGGCGAGGAGGAGTGTAGTGTTAAGATATGCTCAGAACAAACGTTCGGAACAAATACAACAGGAGGAAAACATGATACACAGGCAATTCGCGCAAAGGCGCAGGCTCATGGCGGGGGAAACAGTTAAGACGGTCACGCTGACGCTTACAGGAAGTTTTGATAATTCCGGCCTGTTTGGTGAAAGGTATGTGGCTGTAGACGAGGAGATAATAACGGAACTGGGCACGTACAAGGCGAAGCAGGGCAGTACCATAATACTGCATACAAAGATAAGCCCCATCATGGGCGGAAACGAGAAGTACGGCATATTCGTAAACAACAAGTGCGTGAGGACTTCTGTAAACTGCATAAATCACGGTCCGGACTACGAGTATACCGTCACATGCAACTGCACGATAAACGGTCAGGGAAAGGTACACGAAAGGGGCGGCTATGCCAGGATAGACGTCACGACTGAAGAATAAGCACATATTAACAAACGGTGAATAGCGGGCGGCAGGCGTTGACATATATAGAATGCCGATATAAGATATATATAGAATTCCGATATATGGAGGAGGCATATGGACAAGACGCTTGTCACCCGCAGCACAGGCATGCTGCTGCTCAAACTTATTGAAAACCAAGACATGTACGGCTATCAAATGATAGAGGAGCTGGCGAGGAGGTCTGAAGATACCTTCGCATTAAAAGCCGGAACGCTTTATCCGCTGCTCCACGACCTTGAAAAGGCGGGGCTGATAACCGCGTACGAAAGGACGGCGGATACCGGCAGGGTGCGGAAATACTACAGCATAACCAAGGCGGGCAGGGCGGAGCTTTCCGCCAAAACCGAGGAGTGGCGGCAGTTTTCCCATGCGGTGAATAAGGTATTGGGAGGTGCCGGCTATGCCTTCTGACAGGGTAAATGAGTACCTTAAAAGCGTATGCGCCGAGGTGCACTGGAGGCAGGCACATGACGCTGTGAAAAGTGAGCTTTCGGCCCATATATGGGAAAAATAAATTAAGGGACTGCTGCTGCAGTCCCTTAATTATTGCATTTTTATTCAGCAAAGCTTACAACGAGATCCACCAGTACGTCGGTTATCTGATCTAAGCTCTTTGCGGGTATCCATTCCCGTACGCTGTGGTAGTTGTAGCCGCCGGTGGGCAGATTGGGGCAGGGCAGCCCCTCCCATGATAGCCGTGCGCCGTCCGTGCCGCCGCGTATGGGCACCGTACGGGCGGGTATGCCGTTCTTTTCAAAGGCGGCTATGGCCTTATCGATGAGCTGCATATGGGGCTCTATCTTTTCCTTCATGTTGTAGTAGCTGTCTGTGACGGTTGCCACGGCGGTGCCTTCGCCGTAGCGACGGTTTATCTCGGAGGCGAGGGCGAGGAACAGCGCTTTGCGGGCCTCGAAGCTCTTGGCGTCGTGGTCGCGGATTAGGTAACGTAGGGTAGCTTCGGTAACGCTGCCCTGCATGTCGTGCAGATGGAAGAACCCCTGATAACCGCTGGTGTTCTCGGGTACTTCCGTTTTGGGCAGCATATCATGAAACTCTATGGCTACCGTTGCTGCGTTTACCATTACGTCTTTGGCGTCGCCGGGATGTACTCCTACGCCGTGAACAGTAAGTACGGCGGAAGCGGCGTTGAAGTTCTCGTATTCTATCTCCCCTATGGGGCCGCCGTCTACGGTATAGCCATAGTCGCAGCCCAAAGCCTTTACGTCTATGCCTTCGGCGCCACAACCAACTTCCTCATCGGTGGTGAATATGGCCTTTATTTCGCCGTGGGGCCTGCCGCTTGCGATAAGCTTATCGATGGCTGACATTATTTCGGCTACGCCAGCCTTGTCGTCGGCGCCAAGCAGCGTAGTGCCGTCGGTGACTATCAGCTCCTCGCCCACATGCTTGGAGAGGCCGGGGCAGAGGGCTTCGTTCATGACTACGCCTGATTCGAGGGCGAATTCGCCCTCCGGGCAGGTGATCACCGCAGGCCGGACGTTTTCACCGGGGGCGTCGGGGGCGGTGTCCACATGGGCTATGAGCGCGATGGAGGGAGCTCCCTTAACGTTGGCGGGCAGCGTGCCGTATACGTTGCTGCAAGCGTCAAAGCATATGTCCTCAAGGCCAAGCTCCTCCATCTCGCGAGCAAGCTCACGGATAAGATCCTTCTGCCGCTCAGTAGAGGGAGAGGTCTCGGAAAACTCATCGGACGTGGTATAGTATTTTACATAACGAAGAAAACGTTCCCTTGGGTTCATAACATCCTCCGAAACAGTTATTTTGCTTAATCAAAGGTTAGCGCATTTGCAGATCAAAGTCAACCTTTTGCCATATCGCCCAACTGATGGTATCATAATAACTGTAATGATTTTACGGAGGGTATTTCTGTGCGGGTACTTGATATTGATCTGGACTTTTTTCTCGCGGGCTGCTGTCCCCTGGCCGATAAGGGCAGGCGGCCGGAGCTTTTTGGCCACGAGCCGTGGGAAAGCGGGCGAGTGCGGCGCTTTCTTGAGGGCAATTGCGGATTGAGTAAGGACAGGCCTATACCCGGCAGGATATTTGAAACCCATGATTCTGCGCTGGAGCTGTGGCGGGATATGCTGGAAGCAAAGCGGCTTACAGTCCCCTTTGATGTGACGCACATCGACGCACACAGCGACCTTGGCATAGGCTATCCCGGACCGGGGTATGTGCTCAACGGCGTGCTGCCTATAAGATACGACAAACGGGCAGATGCAGAAAAGTACAGAAGGCTCAACGAGCTGGACGAGGCGAATTATCTGCTTTTCGCTCTGGCCTTCAGGTGGATATCCTCTTTGGAAAACGTGCGTAATCCAAGCTCCCTACCCGATATACCAAAGGAAATACTCGTGCCGGGCAAGGCGGACGCAATACAGCTGAGCTCTTTTACTGCTGCCCTTTCTCTGGGCATAAACGGCAAAGAACCGGTGATACCATTTAATGTATATGAGGATTATAATGGGTTTAAGGCAGAGGAGAAGTATGATTTTATGTCCGTAGCCATATCCCCAAGATACTCCCCAAAGGAGGCGGACGTGCTTCTGCCGGTGTTTGAGGAATATATGACGCTGGTATAATTAGAGACGGATATTGTATAATAATAAATAATATATTATTTTTGAAAAAGGTATTGACAGCCTGAAAAACCCGGAGTAGAATATACCCAACATTTGAGAAAGGACGCGTAAGAAGATGAAGATGTTCGCTGCTATAAAGAACGCCGGCATTTATTACTATTACTTTTATGCAACAGGTAATGGTTGTTTGTGCTGCGCGTCGAAGGCGAACCGATAAAGCTTACGATGATAAAAAGCCGCATGAGCAACCGCTCATGCGGCATTTTATTTTTTAAAAAATCTAATTTTTCAGGAGGAAAAAACCATGAAAAAGACACTCGCTATACTGATGGCGGCACTGATGCTGCTGGGCCTCACCGCCTGCAGCTCCGCACCCGAAGCGACCACTGAACCTGCGGCCACCGCAGAGCAGACCGAGCAGACCGAGCAGACTGCCGCTCCCGCAGAGGAGAAGCAGAGCTATACCGTAGGCATTTGCCAGCTGGTTCAGCATCCCGCTCTCGACGCTGCTACACAGGGCTTCAAGGACGTGCTTACCGAGCAGCTGGGCGACAGCGTGACCATCGAAGAGGGCAACGCCTCTAACGATATCCCCACCTGCGCTACTATAGTGAACGGCTTCGTTTCGTCTGAAGTAGACCTTATAATGGCAAACGCCACTCCTGCTCTTCAGGCGGCTGTAGCGGCTACCAATACCATACCCATACTGGGCACTTCCGTTACCGAGTACGGCGTTGCGCTGAATATTTCAGACTTCTCCGGCACCGTGGGCGGCAACGTATCCGGCACCTCCGATTTGGCTCCTCTGGATCAGCAGGCGGCAATGGTAAAGGAGCTGTTCCCCGATGCAAAGACGGTGGGCATACTCTACTGCTCCGGCGAGGCTAACTCCGTATACCAGGCAAACGTTGTGAAGGAATGCCTCGAAGCTGACGGCCTGACCGTAAATATATTCACCTTCGCAGATTCCAATGACGTATCCACCGTAACCACCAGCGCTGTTGCCGAGAGCGACGTTCTGTACATTCCTACCGATAACACCGCCGCCTCCTGCACCGAGGCCATAGCGGCCGTTACTGTTCCCGCCGGCGTACCCGTGATAGCGGGCGAAGAAGGCATCTGCAAGGGCTGCGGCTTGGCTACCCTGTCCATCAATTACTACGACCTTGGCCGCACCACTGGTGAAATGGCAGTTAAAATACTCAAGGGCGAGGCCGATATCTCCGAGATGCCTGTAGAATACTTCCAGGGACCCGTAAAGAAGTTCAACAAGGATATGGCTGAAAAGTTGAACGTAACTATCCCCGACGAATATGTCGCCATAGAGGATTAACAGGAAAAACTAAAAAGAAATAAGACAGAGCAAGAGGAGAAATGAGATGAACGCAGCGGTTTGTTTGGGGCTTCCCAGTATCGCCAACCTGATATCCAGAATGCCGGGCGGTATTGCCCAGGGAATAATTTGGGGCATAATGGCACTTGGCCTATACATTACCTTCAGGTTGCTGGATATTGCGGACCTTACGGTGGACGGTTCCTTCGCAACCGGCGGCGCAGTAGCCATAATGCTTATAACCTCTGGCTGTCCTGCCTGGGCCGCGCTGATAGCGGCCCTTCTCGCAGGAACTGCTGCAGGGCTATGCACAGGAGTGCTGCACACCAGGCTTGGTATTCCCGCCATACTTTCCGGCATACTCACCCAGTTTGCGCTGTACTCCATCAACCTTCGCATAATGGGCATGTCCGCAAACCGCTCAGCTAATCCGGATACCTTCAAGCTGCTCATCACCATGCGCAGCGTACCCAAAGCCATACTGACAGGCGCTGTGTTAGCTGCGGCCATAGTAGCGGTAATGTACTGGTACTTCGGTACAGAGCAGGGCTCGGCGATCCGCGCCACCGGTTCCAACCCCAACATGAGCAGGGCGCAGGGCATAAACACCGACAACATGAAGCTCATCGGCCTTGCCATTTCAAACGGAATGGTGGCCCTCTCGGGAGGACTTATGGCCCAGTATCAGGGCTTCGCCGATGTAAACATGGGCAGGGGCTCCATCGTTATAGGCCTTGCCGCCATAATAATCGGAGAGGTTCTGTGCGATGCCGCGTTCCGCAAGGGCTGTGAGTTTTACATGAGGCTGCTGTTTGTGATAGTCGGAGGTATAGTGTACTACATCGTAATGGTGATAATACTGTGGCTCAAGCTTGATCCAAACGACCTGAAGCTTTTTACCGCCATAATAGTAGCCGTATTCCTTGCGGTGCCCCATATACAGGCGGAGCGAAAGAGCTCCTTCAAGATGGCGGGTAAGCGCAGCCTCAATGGGAAGGCCTGATGAAAGGGGAGAGTAGATATGCTGAAGCTGGATAATATATGTAAGACCTTCAATCCGGGCACTATAAACGAAAAAAAAGCGCTGCAGAACCTTTCGCTGACCCTTAAACCGGGCGACTTTGTTACAGTCATAGGCGGCAATGGCGCAGGCAAGTCCACCATGCTCAACGCCATAGCTGGCGTATGGCCGGTGGACAGCGGCTCCATCACCATTGACGGCATAAACGTTACGGGCGAATGCGAGCACAAACGCGCCGCGTACATAGGCCGCGTATTTCAGGATCCAATGCTCGGCACCGCGCCAAATATGCAGATAGAAGAGAACCTCGCATTGGCAATGCGCCGCGGCAAGCGCCGCGGGCTGCGCTGGGGCGTAACAAAGGCCGAGCGGGAACAGTACCGGGACAGGCTGAAGGGCCTGGGTCTCGGCCTTGAGGACAGAATGACGGCTAAGGTGGGCCTGCTCTCCGGCGGTCAGCGTCAGGCGCTGACGCTGCTCATGGCGTCGCTGCAAAAGCCAAAGCTTTTGCTCCTCGACGAGCACACCGCTGCACTAGACCCCGCCACCGCCAAGAAGGTGCTGGACATATCCGACAGCATCATCAGGGAGAACGGCCTTACCGCACTGATGATAACTCACAATATGAAGGACGCCATAAA
This sequence comes from Clostridiales bacterium, assembly GCA_004557245.1. Classification (GTDB taxonomy): domain Bacteria; phylum Bacillota; class Clostridia; order Christensenellales; family CAG-138; genus SFEL01. The sequence goes on from SFEL01000011.1 coordinate 65,200, forward strand.
CCATGGCACGAGGCTCATCATGATGAACGAGGGGCATATAATACTCGACGTGGAGGGCGAAGAAAAGAAAAAGCTGACCAAGCAGCAGCTGATGGAAAAGTTCGCCGAGATAGCGGGCAAGCAGGTAGAATCCGATAGGATACTGCTGTCGTAAATTTTCATTCAGGCATTTCAGGGGCGCCGTCTAAGAAAAGCGGAGCCCCTTTAATATCGGTCTTTTGCACCACGCCGTGGTTAAGGCGAGTACTACCTCATATGACGATCAAACGCCTAAACATAATATGCTCCGGTGCCGGTGGACGTTGGTGGATTGCTTCATATCTTTGTGATATACTTTATTTGTAAAAGCACGGGGTAAATGGAATTTTGTGGGGGCTGTTTTATGAATAAATTATTTCAAAAAAACGAAATATGGTTTGCGATAGTGTTCATCATAATATATGTGGTTGGCAGCAGCGTTGCTGATGTTATATCCGCCAGTATTGGAATTACAAAATTGATTACGCTGGCTTTTGATATTGTCCTTTCACTGTGTCTGTTCTTGTTTATAAAGAATAATCATTTGAACAGATATTTTGGATTGTGTAGGCCCCAATATCCCGCAGCCCGTTTCTTATATTATTTCCCACTGATTGTTCTGGCTTCTGTCAACATATGGTTTGGTGTTCAGATGAATATGCCTGTTGCAGATGCCATATGCTATGTGGGAAGCATGCTTTTTGTCGGATTCCTTGAGGAACTGATTTTCAGGGGACTGTTGTTTAATGCTATGCGTAAGGATAATGTAGAAACTGCAATTATCGTGACCAGCATACTGTTTGGAATTGGACATATTGTTAATCTGTTTAATGGACGTGGAATGGAACTGGTTGCCAATATCTGCCAGGTGGTCTATGCCGCTGCCATCGGCTTCCTTTTTGTGACCATATTCTATAAAGGCGGAAGTTTGTGGCCTTGTATTATCACACATAGTATCGTGAACGCCATGAGCACTTTTGCAAATGATACTGTTGCGGCCAGATATCAAATTCCTATTGCCATGGTCATGGTGGTAATAGCAATGGCTTACGCGCTGATTTTGTGGAGGACAATTCCGGCAACTCAGAAATCCACCTGTGATAAATAAAGTATTCTCCTGATAAATCCCGGTATGTAATTGATGCAAACCCGGCAGCGAAAGTACGTGCCTATCCATTCTGTGCGGCGTATTGCGCGTTCTGAGCCGTAAACTTGGACTTCAGCAGAGAAAAATGACGCCCCTTCAATGCAAAAGCCAGCATGAAAAAAATGATGCTGGCTTTTGCAATACTACTTTACGGATACCTGCGAAAGCACCGCCGCTTTTTTGGGATAATTTTACATATCCGCGCAGGGATTATTGGCCGGGCCCATGTTTAGGGTAAGGCCGGCGGTTATGCTGCTTTGCAGAATGTTCAGGCACTCGCCGAAGCGCTGGAAGTGAACTATCTCCCGTTCCCGCAGAAAGCGCAGGGGGTTAATTATGGCAGGGTCGTCCGTGAGCACCATCAGGTGTTCATATGTTGCTCTTGCCTTCTGCTCTGCTGCTGTATCAAAAAGGCAACATTTTTTGCAGCTGTATTAAAAGCTCCAGTGTATTTCCACAGGGACCTCCCAGCTGCCGGGCGAGCGCCTTCCGATGTATATGCGCTCTATCAAAGCTCCTGGGGCAGCGTTGTTCAGAGCGTCGAGCAGGACCGGGATATCTTCCCTGGTTGATGAGGGGCTGATTTGCTTCAGCTCTGCCGTACCCCTTGCGGCGGCATGCATAAGCCGCTGCTTTTCAGATGAAATGCGTTTGAGGGTATCTGAAAAGTCAGCCTCGCTTATGGAGCCTTCCGCTCTGTGGAGGTAAAGCTTTGCCATGGCTTCGGAATACATATCGATGCGTCCCTGCAGCTTTGAAATGCGCTTCGACAGCTGCATCTGCCGGGAACTGCTGCACTGAATGCATCGTTCTTTTAGCATATCCGCGTCGAGGTGTTCTGAGGCGAGCTGGTTAAGCTCACACAGCACGGTACGCTCCAGACGCTTTACGGATATGAAACCACCGGGACAGGCAGCCTTTGATATATAGCGGCGGCTGCACCGAAGGTAGCTTTCGCCGTGGCTCCTTGCGGAGCGCATGGGACTGCCGCAGCAGGCGCAGTAAACCCTGCCGGCAAAAGCGCCTGCCTTATTGCCGGCGAAGGGACGCGATTTTTCGGATATGAGCCGCTGTACGGTCTGCCATTGCTTTTCATCTATTATTGCCTCGTGCGTGTTTTCCACCCTGAACCACAGTTCCGGGGGTTTTGGCATGTTGCGCTTGGTCTTGTAGGATACGCTGCCGTACCTGCCCTGAACCATATGGCCGATGTAGACCTCGTTTTGGAGCATGCGGGATATCGTGGCGTACTGCCACAGCCCGCCGCCGGGGGAGGGTATGCCCCGGGCGTTGAGCTCCCGGGCTATAGACGTTTTTCCTTGGCCATTGGCGAATAACGAGAATACTTCCCGTACTGTAAAGGCCTTTTCCTCATCGATGATGAGGTGCCCTTTTTGAGCCGGATCCTTGGCGTAGCCGTAGGGTGCGGAAGAACCTATGTGCAGCCCAAGACTCCTTCGGCTGTTCAGTACGCTCTTTATGCTATCGGACATGTCCTCGAGATACCACTCGTTCACGAGGCCGTTTATCTGGCGCGTCTTTTTGTTGCCCGGATCGTCGGTATCGCAGTTGTCCGCTACGCTTACGAAGCGTATGCCCCAAATGGGGAACAGGCCGTGTATGTATTTTTCTACCAGCTCCAGCTCCCGGGTAAAGCGGGACTGGGTCTTACACAGTACTACGTCGAAGTTTTTTGCTTCCGCGTCCTTTAACAGCCTGTTGAATTCCGGCCTGTTTCTGTCCGCCCCGGCATAGTCGTCGTCGCTGTATATATCGTATATCTCCCAGCCTTGCGCGTCAGCGTACTGAGTGAGCAGCATCTTCTGGTTTTGTATGCTTCCGCTGTCCGCGCCATCGGCCTTGCCCTTATCCTCCTCGGACAGCCGGCAGTATATGGCGGCCCTCATATACTGCGCCTTTTGTTGAGCATTTGCAGCCATTTTTCCACAAACAGCTTTTTATCCGGGAACCGGCCATTTTTGAATACGCTTTTGCACATGGGTGATTTTGCCAAAAAACAACACCTCCAGTATATAAATATTAGGGTAGGATGCCGGTTATAATATGGATTGCTGTCAGTTTGTGATATTGACATAATAGATAACAAATATCGCATTATCCGGAATTCGAATGAATAACTGATGGGAAAAGAATTCACGTTGTTGTATACTATATGTGATTAAGGATAAGGTGGGTTTGATATGGACATCAGCCTTCGGCAACTCGAGGCATTTATAAAGGTAGCGGAGCACAGAAGCTTCTCAAAGGCTGGGGACGAGCTGTTTTTGAGCCAGTCTACCATAAGCAGTCATGTGGCACAGCTGGAACAGTCGCTTCAGGTGACGCTCATAAAGCGCCGCGAAAAGAAGAACATAGAACTTACTGAGGAAGGGCAGCGGGCGTATCGCGCAGCCCAGATAATAATCAATCAGGCGGAAATGCTGCAAAACATGTTCCGCAAGGAGGAGGCTGACCAGCCCCTTATATCCATTGCCGCCTCTACGGTGCCTTCAAGCTACATACTGCCGGATATAATGACGGGATTTTCCGATATCAGGCCGGAATGCAGGTTCTCCGTTCTTGACGGAGACAGTTCCTTTGCCCTTGAGCGGCTGCAAAACGGCGAGGCTGTGTTTGCGTTTGTAGGAACCAGCAGCCGCAAGACCATATTCAGCTATCATACCGTCTGCCGCGACAGAATGGTGCTGATTACCCAAAATAATAAAGAGTTTGCCGAAAAAAAGGAAATGGGCGTGCTGGGCAATGAGCTGCTGGAATGGCCCATGATAATGCGTGAGAGCGGCAGCGGCACTCGCCGGGAGACGGACAACTATCTCAAGAGCATAGGTATGTCCTCGGCGGATCTTAACGTGGCCGGCTACATGAACAACATTGAGGGAATAAAGAGCATGGTAGCTGCCGGAAAGGGCACCACCATACTTTCAGAGCGGGCGGCGGCGGACGCCATACGTGACGGCCGGGTGCTGTGCTTTGATCTTGAGGAAGACGGGCCGTATCGCGACATATACATCGCCTACCTCAAGAACCGCAGCTTTACCCAGACGGAACAGGCATTTTTGAATTACGTAAGGAACCGCAGCGGCGAAAAGCCGAAGCAGAACAAGAATAACAAGAAACTACTTAAGGAGGAATAACAAAATGGCAAACGTAAAAGTAAACGCGGTAGGCGATCAATGCCCAATACCGGTAGTAAAGGCTACCAAGGCTCTTGGCGAGTTCAAGGAAGCAGGCACCCTTGAGGTACAGGTTGACAATGAGATAGCCATACAGAACCTTACCCGCCTTGCCGACAGCAAGGGCCTCAAGAGCAGGAGCGAAAAGCTGGGAGATAATCTTTTTGCCATTACTATGGAAGTGAACGGCCCCCTGACCATGGGCGGCGAGGATCTTTCCTGCCATACCGACAACAGGGGAGACTTCGTGGTTGCAATAGATACAGATGCAATGGGCCGGGGTTCCGATGATCTGGGCCGCACACTTATGAAGGGCTTCATCTATGCCGTATCCCAGCTGGAGACCCTGCCTAAAACTATACTGTTCTACAACGGCGGCGCCAAGCTCACTACCGAGGGTTCCGTATCACTGGAGGATCTCAAGAGCATGGAAGCTCAGGGTGTGCAGATACTCACCTGCGGCACCTGCCTTAACTTCTACGGCCTTGCCGATAAACTGGCGGTAGGCAGCGTTACCAATATGTACGTAATAGTAGAAACTCTGGCTAAGGCCGGAAAGGTCATCAAACCGTGATATATCTCGACAATGCAGCAACTACCCTACATAAGCCTCAGCAGGTAATAGACGCGGTAGTACATGCAATGCAATCGATGGGCAACTGCGCCAGGGGCACCCATGAGGAGGCTCTTGACGCTGCCCGTACCGTATACGATGCCCGCGTAAGGCTGGCGTCGCTTTTCGGTTGCCCGCGGGTGGACCATGTGGCCTTCACTGCGAACTCCACCGAGGCGCTGAACATCGCCATAAACGGGCTTATCGGTCCCGGCGACCATGTAATATCAACGGACCTTGAGCACAATTCCGTGCTGAGGCCACTTTACCGCCTTGAGGCGGAGCATGGCGCAGAGCTGAGCTTTGTGCCGGCGGATAAGCTTGGCAATGTGGATTATGCGGACTTTGAGAGGCTCATGAAGCCAAATACAAGGGCCGTAGTATGCACCAACGCTTCAAATCTTACGGGAACCGTGCTGGATATAGAGCGCATAGCAAAAACAGCCCACAGCCACGGCGCGTTAGTGATAGTGGATGCTTCTCAGACGGCGGGCTGCTGGCCTATCGATATGAAAAAAATGGGCATAGACGTGCTGTGCTTTACCGGACACAAAGGGCTTATGGGCCCGCAGGGTACCGGCGGTATATGCGTTAAAGAGGGTATAGAGATACGTCCCTTCAAGGTGGGAGGTTCCGGAGTGCAGTCCTACAGCAGGACGCACCCGGCCGAGTACCCCACCCGCCTGGAGGCGGGTACACTGAACGGCCACGGTATAGCAGGACTTGGAGCGGCTGCAAAGTTTATATGCGAGACCGGCGTAGAGAATATACATGCGAAGGAGCGCTCGCTTATGCTGCGCTTTTATGAGGGAGTGAAGGATATCGATGGCGTAACGGTCTATGGCGACTTTACAAAGGACAAGACCGCTATAGTCGCGCTTAACATACGGGATTATGAGTCCGGAGAGGTGTCTTATGAGCTTTCGCAGGGCTACGGCATAGCCACCCGACCTGGAGCCCACTGCGCGCCTCGAATGCATAAGGCCCTCGGCACGGCTGAAGTAGGTGCGGTGCGGTTCAGCTTTTCCTTTTACAATACAGAGGAAGAGATTGATGAAGCGGTAAGAGCGGTAGCGGAGCTTGCAAAATGAGAGAAAAGAAGCTTTGGCTTATAATAACCTTCCATACAACTACGGCCGCCATGGCCATGGAGAGTCTCTGTACCGAAAAGGGATTGCCGGGGCGGCTTATACCCGTACCCCGGGAGATAACCGCCGGCTGCGGAATGAGCTGGCGCGCGCCGGTGGAAAATAAAAAAGAGCTTATAGAAGCTGCCGAGCAGGCGGGAATAGCTACGGACGGCGCATATGAAATAGTGATCTGACGCTGCCTTCATACGCGGATAGGCAGCGAGGTGAAAAGAAAAGGTATTTACCATCGGGCGTTATCGGCATGGGCCATAACGCCCCTTTTAATATCGTTTGTATGAATTTTATCAATATCGGGCGCGATGGTATAATAGTATTATCAAGGCGCGTGCGCGCCGCTTATCAGTCAAAAGATCACCATCAAAAATCAGAAGCAAAAAACAAATCACACGGAGGTATTGTAAATGTCAGATTATGTACAGATGTGGAAAGACCTTGGAATGGATCTCGAAAGCCATGATATGCTCTGTCAGGTGCTGCCTACGGCGGTAGGGGATGTTTTCCTTACCCAGAAGAACAGGCCGAAGGCCATGGATTTCTGGGATCTGGTAATATCCGAGGTACACGGTATCCGCCCCGCCGAGCTCATAGCCGCGCAAAAGGAAGGCCGAAAGGTATTCGGCACCTTCTGCGTGTATGTCCCGGACGAGGTCGTCATAGCCGCAAACGGCATAGTCACAGGGCTCTGCGGCGGCAGCCAGTTCTGGGTACCGGGCGGCGAGACAGTGCTGCCCAAGAGCACCTGCCCTCTCGTAAAGGCCTCCGTAGGCGCCCGCCTCGGCCGCACCTGCCCCTTCTTCCGCATAGCGGACATGTACGTCGGCGAGACCACCTGCGACGCCAAAAAGAAGGCGTATGAGATACTGGGCGAGGACGTTCCCATGTATGTAATGGACATCCCCCAAATGAAGCGCGAGAAGGATATAATCAAATGGAAGGACGAGATAGCGGAGTTTGCGAAGAAGGTGGAGGAGTTCACCGGAAACAGCATAACCCCCGAAAAGCTGGGCGAGGCGATCAGGATAATAAACAACAAGCGCAAGGCCATGGCGAGGGTATATAATGCGCGCAAGTCCGAATGCCTGCCCATATCGGGACGCGACGTGCTGCTCATGACGCAGATATCCTTCTTCGACGATCCCGTCCGCTGCGCGGAGATGTGCAACAGGCTGGCGGACGAGCTGGAGCAGCGCATAAAGGACGGCGTATCCGTGGTTCCCGAGGGCACCAAGCGCATACTCGTCACCGGCACGCCCATGGCGGTACCCAACTGGAAGCTGCATAATATAATAGAGACCAGCGGCGCGGCAGTCGTATGCGAGGAGATGTGCACCGGCACCCGCTATTTTGAGAACCTGGTGGACGAGACCAAGACCACGCTGGACGACCAGTTCATGGCGCTGTCCGAGCGGTACATGAAGACCAACTGCGCCTGCTTCACCCCGAACCATGGCCGCATAGACGATCTGCTCAGGATGGTGAAGGAATACAAGGTGGACGGCGTTATCGACTGCAGCCTGAAGTTCTGCTGCCTGTATGATACCGAGAAGTACAGCGTGGCCCGCGCCCTCAAGGAAGCCGGAGTACCGGTGCTCGGCCTTGAAACGGACTATACCGATACCGACGCCGAGCAGCTCCGCACCCGCATAGGCGCGTTCATAGAGATGCTCAACAACAGATAATGTCTGACGTAAGGTATTATGTGCTCTTTGCAAACTATGAGCAGGGGCTGAAGCTGCACGGCATACTGGATGGCGCCGGTGTGCAGAACAGGATAGCGCCTGCGCCCCGCTGCATACAGGGGGAGCTTTCCTGCGGTATGTCGCTGCTCATCGAAAAGGAGCACATCGACGAAGCCAGAGAAGCCATAAAAGCCTCCGGGGCGGAGTATCACGATATCGTTCCGCTGGAGGGGCAGATGAAGGCGCATAGGGATAAGTATTGTTAGGGATATGGCGTTATCGGCTTTGCCAATAACGCCGTATTTAAAATCGCTTTTGCGAATTTGGAATGAGGCCGTATAAGTGCTATCATTGAAAAGCTGGGGTTATCCCGGCAAAGAATAACGAGAAATGGAGAAAAACGATGAAAAAGCTGATTGCTGTTATCATGATGCTTGTCATGGCGTTGAGCCTTGTCGCCTGTGCTGCCCCCGCAACTGAAGAAGCGACTGCTCCCGCCACCGAAGAAACCGCCGCTCCCGCAGAAGAGACTGCCGCCCCCGCAGAAGAGGCCGATGCGTTCCAGTCTTCCATACTGTTTTGCGGCTCCACCTCTCTTTATCCCATAATCTCCTCACTGGCTTCCTCCTTTACCGAGGGCTTTGTGACCTGGGATAAGGTAGACGCTTCTTTCCCCGACAGCAACATTTCTATTTACGTAGCGCCCGGCGGCTCCGGCGTTGGCGTCAGTGCCGCTGTTGATGGCACTGCCGACTTCGGCATGCTTGCACGAGATATCAAGGATTCCGAGATCGAGGCCCTTGGCGCTGACTACAAGGATTACGTAGTAGCGAAGGACGCCCTGACCGTATCCGTAAACGCTGAGAACCCCATCTGCAAGACCACCGATAACATGGATACCGATACTATCCGCAAGATCTTCGCAGGCGAGATAACCACATGGGATCAGGTAGACGCCACTCTTCCCGCAGAAGCCATCAACGTATATATTCGCGACCTTTCCGGCGGCGCATACGAAGTGTTCCAGAAGTCCGTAATGGGCGACAGCGAAGTTACCCCCGCCGCTACTCAGTCCGCTTCCATGACTGAGCTGGCCACCAACATTGCAGGCGATCCCTGGGGCATCGGCTATGCCGGCTTTGGCGCCTACAACAAGGCAAACGCTGAGAAGCAGGTGCTCTTCGCCATGAAGGTAGATGGCGTTGAGGCAAACGAGGAAAACATCATCAGCGGCGAGTACAAGATCCAGCGCCCGGTCATGTTCGTTACCGGCAAGCCCGTATCTCCCGCGGCTCAGGCCTTCATAGACTATGTCTTCTCCCAGACCGGTTACGATGTAGTAGTGAAGAACGGCTATATCCCTGCCTTCACCCCCGCTGCGTAATACTTCTGACATCAATATAATACGTGCTGCCGGCGCAAAAACACACCGGCAGCATTTGTGCGTTATAAACAGGAGCATATTCTTATGCAAAAGAGGCTTGAAAAGCTGTTCAGGTTATTTATAGGACTGCTGGCGCTGCTTGCCGTCGTGTCCCTCGCGTTCGTCATATTCTTTATAGTAAAGGAAGCCCTGCCGCTCTTCAGAGAGGTTAGGGTCGGTGAGTTTTTGCTTGGAAAGAGATGGATGCCCATTGCTTATGTAGGTGAGCCGTCCTTTGGAATATTCAACTTTATAATGGCCACGCTCTATGTATCGCTTCTGGCTATGATAATAGCCTCGGCAGTAGGCATAGGCGCGGCGCTGTTCCTGTCCTGCGTGGCGTCCCGGAAGGCACGTGAGCTGCTGTACCCGTTCATAGACCTGCTGGCAGGTATACCCTCCGTAATATACGGCTTTATAGGCCTCGTGGTGCTTGTAAAGCTCTTTATGAAGATGGGCGTGCATACCGGCTCCTGCGTGCTGGCGGCAGCCATACTGCTTAGCGTCATGCTGCTGCCATACATCATTTCCTCGTGCAGCGAGACTATACTTAAAGCAAAAGAAAGATATTTGCCGGCGTCAAATGCCATGGGCATTGACAAATGGCATGCCATAGCGTCTGTTATACTGCCCGCCTCGTGGGGCAACATACTGCTCTCAATGATACTGGCCATAGGCCGGGCAATGGGCGAAACCATGGCGGTCATGATGGTAATAGGCAACGCAAATCTTTTCCCCACTCTATTGGGCAAGAGCGAGACTATCGCCGCGGTAATAGCTCTGGAGATGGGCACCGCAGAGGCTGGGAGCCTGCACTACCACGGCCTGTACGCCGCTGGTCTTGTTCTGATGGTGCTGCTGTTCATAATAAACGCAGTCATCGCCGCGCTCAGATCCAGGCTCATAAAGGAGGCATAGCATGAAGGGCAAGATGACAAAGCTCTGGGCATACGTCAGCATAGCGCTGGTGGTGGCCTCCATACTGTTCTTGTTCGTATACGTCTTTATCCGGGGCGCGGGAACTATAACATGGGAGTTTCTGTCTCAGCCCCCGAAGGGCGCCATACTGGGTATGGAGGGCGGCGTGTGGCCAGCTATAGTAGGCAGCCTATGCTTTACAGCCGTGGCCATAGTATTGGGAGGCATACCCGCCATAGCCGCTGCGCTGTACATAGTGTTCTACTGCGAGAACAGACGTATTGAGAAGGCGTTCCATACTGTGATACGCTGTATATCGGGTATCCCTTCCATAGTATTAGGCCTGTTTGCCTATAGCTTCCTCGTGCGGGAGCTTCAGTGGGGCAGATGCATACTGTCCTCCGGTGTGGCCCTCGGTATAATGATACTGCCATTTGTGGAGGTGAGGGCCGAGAAGGCGTTCCAGGAGCTGCCGAAGGCGATAGTGCTGTCCTCATACGCGCTGGGCTGCTCAAAACGGTACACCATAATGAAAATAGTACTGCCCGCCTGCAAGGGCGAGCTGATATCCGGTCTCATGTTAGGCGGATGCTACGCCATGGGCGCCACGCCCCCACTGATATTCACAGGAGGCGTAGCATATGCAAGCATACCTACCAGCCTGATGAAGCCGGCAATGGCGCTGCCGCTGCACCTGTATCTGCTGCTTGCTCAGGGTGCGACGTCCTTTGACATGGCGTACGGCACGGCATTCGTTATGATGACAATAATACTCATAAGCAACCTCTTAGCAACTATCTATGCAGCAAGGAGTCATGCAAAATGGAAAGCATAATGCGAATAGAGAACCTGACCGCGGCATACGACAAAAAGACGGTGCTGCACGATATAAGCCTTGATATACCAAAGCGGGGAATAACTGCCATAATCGGCCCTTCGGGCTGCGGCAAGACCACGCTTCTGCACTGCATGAACGGAATGCTCAGGGAAAACAGGGAGGCTGCGGTATCCGGCCATATTTACCTTGGGGATAGGGATACGGCAAATATGCCTCCCGAGGAGCTGCGCCGCAGGGTGGGCCTGGTGTTCCAGACTCCGTCGCCATTCCCGTTTTCCATTTACAAAAACATGACCTACGGGTTAAAATACTACGGTAAAACCGGCAAGAAGGAACTGGAAAGCGCAGTAATAGAGAAGCTCGGAACCGTCGGCCTGTATGAGGAGGTAAAGGAAGATCTGAACAAAAGCGCCCTGAAGCTTTCAGGCGGGCAGCAGCAGAGGCTATGCATCGCCCGTGCGCTCACCGTGGAACCGGAGGTGCTGATGATGGACGAGCCCTGTTCGGCGCTCGATGTAAAGGCCACGGCAGTAATAGAGGATATGCTGTCGGAGATGAAGAAGGATTATTCCATAGTGATAGTGACCCACAACATAGCTCAGGCAAAGCGCATAGCGGACGAAGTTGCGGTGATATTCGACGGCAGGCTAATAGAGAACGGATCAGCAGCTGAAGTCTTTGAGCTGCCCAAACAGCAGCTCACCCGCGAATTCCTTGCGGGAATATACGGATAGGGAGAAAGCATGATAAGGATAGACGTACCCGGACGGGAGATCATAGAGATAGAGCATGTAGTGCTGGATTACAACGGCACCATAGCCCTTGACGGGCAGCTCATAGAAGGCGCGGCATGGCGAATAAGGGAGCTTTGTAAGAGTGCCCATGTTTACGTGCTTACAGCCGATACCTATGGCACGGTAAGGTCACAATGCGACGGCTTAGGTGCCGAGGTGAAGACGTTCCCAAGGGCTAACGCTGCGGAATGTAAGGAAGAGATAGTGCGCGCCCTTGGCGGCAAGGCCGCCTGCATAGGCAACGGATTCAACGATATAAAGATGTTTGATATAGCGGATTTGTCCATTGCCATCATGGACGGCGAGGGAGTGTGTGCCGGCCTGATAGCTCACAGCGATGTATTGGTGCGCAGCGCAGAGGAAGGCCTTGACCTGCTGCTTAAGACGGACAGACTTCGTGCGACTCTTAGGACATGATCTGGCATTGAAAGAAATATAATTGATAAAAACGATAACAGCCAACATGATATCATACCTGTGTATTTGTAATAAGCCAAAATAAATGCTATTATAAATGCGGATAAAGAACCGGCTGAAACAAAAACCTCTTATTCTTATTTCTTACTTAATTAATACAGCGGAGAAAGAAGCACTGCCATGCGGGGCAGTGCTTCTTTTTTGCGCAAAATGTTGCCTTTTTGACATAGCAGCATCTGCTGCCATGTCCTCAGTAATATCGGCTATTGGGTCGCCTGTGCACTGCAAATAGGCCGCAGTGAAGGGCACGCCGTTGGGGTCGGCAGGGTATACGCCCTTGGAGTGCATGGTGTAGTAACCCATTAGTCCCGCGGCTTCAATGTCCTTTAGTGTAGCATCGCGCAGGCACTGATGTATCATGGTGCCTATCATCTCCCAGTGGGCGATTTCTTCAGTACCTATGTCGTTACAGGTGGCCTTTATCCGGTTATCCGGCATGGAGAAGCGCTGGGTCAGGTAACGGCAGCCTGCGGCCAGTTCGCTGTCCGGTCCGCCGTATTGAGCCATGAGGGCCTTTGCCATTCGGGGGTTGGGGGTAGTGATGTTTACGGGGTATTCAAGCTTTTTTTGATAGATCCACATTTAGTCTTTTCCTCCTTAATCCCAGGGCCATTCGCTGCAAACGTAGCAGCCCGTAGCAGTCGCCGAGTGGCCGAAGTTCATAAGCGGGCCGTACTGCTCCTCATAGGCGGCAATGAGCTCCTTGAGCCGGGTGGAGTAGTACAGGTAGTCGCTGCGGGCAGCGGCGTCCCCGGGGTGGGTGTCGAGATACAGGTTCAGCTCTACCGCAACGAATTGATATTCGCTTATGGTTTTAAGCAGTTCACATTTGGTCATGTCGTCCATGGCGGCCTCCTTACATCACAAGCTCTGGAAAGATGGTACCGTTGTTCAGGGCCTCGCAGGGGCAGTAACCCTGAAGGTAGGCCTGATCCGGGAAGTATGCGGTAGCAAGAGGGTTGCTGCCTGCGGCCGATGCAAGGCAGATGCCGCTGTCCCAGCCGGAGCAGGGCTGGGTGCTTGCGGTGCCGGCAGCCACAAGTATTCCGCTGTCGGAGCAGGTAAGCTCTGCGCAGCGGCATGTGTTGTTTTTTAGATTCACGGTTTTGCCTCCTTAGCGCCCTGTTACATGGTATTACAGGGCATTTATATATGGCATAATATGCGGGCCACATATGGTAAGGTTACACAAAGGCAAACAAAAAGAGCCGGGTATGACCGGCTCTTTCAGAATGTCAAAAAAGTGGCTGAATGCCACTTTTTTGAGTTTTACGGGTTTTGCCTCTCGCAAAAAACATGAGGTTCCGCCCCGGGAAACGGGCCGGAACTGACCCGCTGCGGCGGGCCCCCGGGCGGCAAACCCCGCAAAGTACGAAAACCTCTGGGTTTTCATCCGTTCTGACGCACATGTCGTCAGAGCCGGATTGAACATAAGGGGCTGCGGCCGGTCTGATCTGACACGGACGCGTCGTCCTGCCCCGCGGGGGCTTCCACTACGGGAGCCTCGGCAGGTGCTGCGTATGCAACGGAGGGGATAAAGGAGAGGGCCATATACTCTTCGCCGGTGGCGGAGTTAAGGTCGATGTGAGCTATGGTAAACTGTACATCGGTCTTAGAGCCTTCCTTCAGAGCAGCCTCATGGTAGAACAGGCGGAAGCTGCCGTCCTTGAGCCGTACCAGCAAGCCTATGGGCTTTTCGGGTGAAGCTACCGTCTCGGAAGCTGAGGCTTCCTCCTCGGTTTTCTTTTTCTTATCCTTCTCGGAAGCGTCATCTTCCTTGGCCTTCTCTATCTGTACGGATACGTTGGGGAAGCCGTTGAGGTATACCACGCGGAAATCGCCCTCGGTAATCCACTCTGAGTAGCTTGCCCAGTTATTGCCGGACATGGATTCCATTGTCAGGGCGGGGCTGCCTTCGGTGTAGCTGACGAAGGAACCGGCAGGTGCGGCGGCAGCCTCGGCCGCGGTATCTTCGGTTTTCTTCTTATCTTTGCTGTCTTTGGCAGTCTCCTCGGCGGGCTTGGGTTCGCCTATGGTGCCCTTTACATACGCGGTATTTACATTGGTGGCAAGTGTCTCCAGCAGCTGCTCACGGTTGGCAGAAAGGCTGTACAGCTCGGAGTTTAGGCTGGTAACGCCCTCCAGAGTGAGGCTGGGCAGGAAACGCTGAATGTAGGGGGCGTAATCCTGATTGGACATATAGGCGGAAGCCGCGTCTACGGTGCCCAGAGCCAGGGCGCTGGTGCGGAAGTCTGCATATACGTTTGCGTCGGCGAAAGCGTCGAGGGCCGTGCGGAAGGCTGCATCGCCGGTGCCGGAGGCTGCCTCGACAACGGCAGCTATGGCGGGGCTTTCAATGCCGAACTTTGATAGCTCCTTTACCTGATCCGCGTTTGCAAGAGCCTCTGCAAACAACTTGTCGGTGGCATTCATTGTTATTACCACGCAGCCGTCGGCAATGGTAAACTGGGTCAGGTCGTTCAGGAATGGGTGTATGCTGCGGCTGATCTTAACATTGAGCGCAGAGGGCTCCACATCGAAGCGGTTGCATACGAAGTTCATGGGAAGACCCCAGCCGTTGCCCAGCTTTATGCTTTTGACAAAAACAGTGATGTCGGTGTCATCTACGGATACGCCACAGTCGGCAGATAGGGGAATGCGGACGCTGCCGAAGCAGGTAAGCTCAACATTTGCGGTAAGGGCATTGTTGTCGGCGGATATTCCCATGCCCGAGAGGCGAATGTTCTTGTCGGCCAACGCGGTATCCATCTTTTCCAGCTTCTCAATGGCGCCCGTCTGGTAGAGCAGCCACCACAGGTCGTTCTTGTCAAGCCTTACGGACATTGTTTTATCCGCAGAGGAGAAGGCATAACGCTGTGTGAAGTCCATGGGCTGGCTCTGTACGCATTCGGTGATGTTATCGTACTCGGTACCGCACTTCTGGAGGTAAAGCAGGAAACCTGCGAACGCAGCTACGATGACCAGTATTACTGCAAGCACTATGAGCAGCGCTGTCTTTATGCGCTTTTTCCTTTGCTTTTTCTTCCTGCGCGCTTCGCGGGCGGCTTCTTTGCGTGCCGCGCGCTCCGCAGCTTCCTCGTCTGTAAGTATCCTTTCAGTTTCCCTTACGGGGGTATCGGTTTCCATAGTTCAACTATCCTTTCATTGTTCCGGCACAGTACAAAGTGTGGGTTGGCCGGTGCAAATAATGGTAACGACATATATAACTACATATATGTACATTGTGCATTTTATCACGTGAAGCCCAATCTAACAAGGGTGTAGTGAAAATTGACATATTTTGCCGGTGAAAAAGGACGAAAAACAGGAATAATGATGTGGTTAACCGCAGAAAATAATTCCTATTAAAAAGGTGGGAATTATTGACACGGCAGGCTGGCGATGGTATACTTAGCCATAGAAAATCACAGTATACAGGTGGGAATTGAGGTGACGTGCCCATGAAGCTGTCTACAAAGGGCAGATACGGTCTGAAGGCCATGGTGGATCTTACCGTGGCATATGGCAGGGGATATGTGAGCATAGCTACTCTGGCACAGCAGCAGGGCATAAGCGAATCCTATCTGGAGCAGCTGATAGCCTCCTTGAAAAAGGCGGGCCTTGTTGAATCCGTAAGGGGAGCACAGGGCGGCTATGCGCTGTCGCGCAAGCCTGAGGATATAGATGTGGGCGAGGTACTGCGCGCGCTTGAGGGCAGTACTTCCATAATGGGCTGCGTGGACGTGAACGGCGCAAGCTGCGACAATGCGTGCAGCTGCAGTGCAAGGCCCCTGTGGCTCAAGCTGCAAAAGAGGATAGACGAGGTGCTGGATACGACTACACTCGCCGACATGGCGGAGGACTATAAAACACAATTGGGGCGCTTCAACAGCGCTCAGAAGAGGAAAAACTGACATGAGAAGAGTATATATGGACAACGCAGCCACAACGTCTCTTGCACCGGAAGTTCTGGAGCAGATGATGCCTTACCTTACCAACATATACGGCAACCCCTCCAGCGTGCATTCCTTCGGACGGGAAGCAAAGGCGGGAGTGGACAAAGCCCGCCAGCAGCTTGCCAAGGCCCTCAACGCGGAGCTGGACGAGATAATCTTCACCGGCTGCGGCACAGAGAGCGACAATACCGTGCTGCTGGGCGTTGCCGAGCGCTACAAGAGCAAGGGAAATCACATAATAACCACAAATATCGAGCACCACGCCATACTGCATACCTGCGAATACCTTGAAAAACACGGCTGCGAGGTGACCTACCTTCCCGTGGATGAAAACGGCATGGTAACGGCGGAGCAGGTAAAAAACGCCATCAGGGACAATACCGTGCTGGTATCCGTAATGTTTGCAAACAACGAGGTGGGAACCATAATGCCCATTGCCGAGATAGGCAAAGTGTGTAAGGAAAAGGGCGTGTTCTTCCACACGGACGCAGTACAGGCGGTAGGACATGTGCCTATAGACGTAAAGGCCATGAATATAGACATGCTGTCGCTCTCCGCCCATAAGTTCCACGGGCCAAAGGGCGTGGGTGCGCTGTATGTCCGCCGGGGCATACGCCTTCCCTCCCATATAATGGGCGGTGCGCAGGAGCGGGGCCGCAGGGCCGGCACCGAAAATACTGCGGGCATCGTTGGCCTCGGTGCAGCGATAGAGCTTGCATGTAGCAATATGGAAGAAAATGCCAGGCGCATGACCGCGCTGAGAAACAGGCTCATGGAGGGCATAGAGCGTGAGATACCCTATGTAAAGCTCAACGGCCACCGCACAGAGCGCCTTCCCAACAACGTGAACTACAGCATAAAGTTCATAGAAGGAGAGTCTATACTGCTGATGCTGGATATGAACGGCATAGCGGCCTCATCAGGCTCCGCCTGCACCTCCGGTTCGCTTGATCCATCCCACGTGCTGCTGGCCCTGGGACTGCCCCACGAGATAGCACACGGCTCCGTGAGACTGACCCTGGGTGACGACACTACCGAGGAAGATGTGGATTATGTAATAGATGTGTTGAAGAAGACCGCAGAGCGGCTTCGTGCCATGTCCCCCCTGTATAAGGGTCAAATTAATAAATAAAAGGAGAACAGCCATATGTATACCGAAAAAGTACTCGATCACTTCAGCAATCCCCGCAACATGGGCGAGCTTCAGGACGCAAACGGAGTAGGCATGGTAGGCAATGCCAAGTGCGGAGACATCATGCAGATGTTCCTTAAAATAGACGACGACGGCATAATTGAGGACGTGGGCTTTAAGACCTTTGGCTGCGGCGCTGCCATAGCCACCAGCTCCATGGCCACAGAGATGATAAAGGGTAAGAGCATAAACGAGGCGCTGAACCTTTCCAATGCCGCGGTAGTTGAGGCGCTGGAAGGGCTGCCCCCGCAGAAGATACATTGTTCCGTGCTGGCTGAGGAAGCCGTAAAAGCCGCCCTCGAGGATTATTATAAGCGCAAGGGCGTCGATATGCCTGAGGAACTCAAGAAAAAGGCAGAGCACAAGGACGTACACGAGGTTCAGGAATAAAGTCTGGCAGTACATACATAACTTAACATAGTTGCCTCGCTCCTTTGTGGGAAGAATAAGCCCGAAAGGAGTGAGGCTTTTTTATGAAGACCGTATCGTTTATGGCGGGAATGGCAGCCGGCATGGTAATGGCGGGCGCGGCGCTGTCCGCAGCATACCCCGACGTACCCAAGAGAATGGGAAGGGATGCCAAAAAGATGGTTCGCTGTGGCAGACGCATGATGAACAGCGTGCTCAAATAAGGCCGCAGACCGGCGAAAAGATGACCTGTTTGTGAATAACGGGTCATTTTTTGTGTAATACCGCTTTGCCGGTTTACAAAAATATGGTAAAAAGGGTATAATTTAGGTGAATGGAGGGTTCAAGATTATGGGCGACCAGACAAACGAAACCGTACACTTCAAGATCCAAAAGGAACGTACCAAAGCTGGCGACGTGCTCATGCGGGTATATGAGGCCATGTCAGAGAGGGGCTACGATCCCGTCAACCAGATAGTTGGCTACCTGATCTCCGGCGACCCTACATACATCACCAGCTATAATAACGCCAGATACCTTATACGCATGCTGGAGCGGGACGAGCTTCTGGAGGAGCTGGTAAAGTATTACGTGGAGTCCCACGGCCCTATAGAAGGCGAATAAGCGACATAAAATACGCCGCGTATTTTTCGCGGCCTTTTTAAAGAATAATTTAAGGAATAAAACTGATATTATGATGAGAGTGCTTGCCCTTGACATAGGGGATAAACGCATAGGAGTGGCGGTGAGCGATCCGCTGGGCATTACCGCCCAGGGCCTTGAGACCTACACCCGGACGGGCGACCTGGATAAGGACACTGACTACCTTATAGCGCTGGCCAACAAATACAAGCCGGTGCGGCTGCTTTTCGGTATGCCCCGCAATATGGACGGAAGTTACGGCTTTGCAAGCGAAAAGGTGAAGGAATTTGCTGCCGCTATGTGCGAAAAGTGGGACGGAGAGCATACCTTTTACGACGAGCGGCTCACTACCGTTCAGGCAGAAAGGGTGCTGTACGAGGCCGAGATGGATTGGCGCAAGCGACGTAAGGTGATAGACAAGCTGGCGGCTGTGGTAACTCTGGAAGGCTACCTTGCTACCAACCCAAAGCTTTGACAGGGAGATGAAAAGATGAAAGACAGGAATATAATAGATCAGATAGGCGAAGACGTAGTGCTGCTGGATGAGGACGGAAAGGAGAACACCTTTGAGCACATACTTACCTTTATGTATGAGGGTAAGAAATATGTAGCGCTTTCTCCCATTGCGGATGAGGAAAGCGCTATGGATGACGATGAGGCGGAGGTGGTGCTGTTCCAGATAACCAGCGAAAACGGCGAGGATACCTACGTCAGCATAGACAACGAGGTGCTGCTGGACGAAGTATTCGCCGAGTTTCTCGACCTCATGGACGAGATAAACGAGGAAGAGGACAAGAACGGGGAAAACGAGTAAGCAAGCGTGAATAAAGGCCGGGAAAAGAAAATTTCCCCCGTTTATTGCTTTTTTTAGCCGGCATATATTTTGAGCAACAAAGCGTTGCTCTTTTTTCTTATCGCTGCTTAAATTTAAAAATGGCTATGATAAAAATATACAAATATTGATGAATTCCTGGTGGAAAGGGTATAGGGATAAACTCGACGGAAATGCGTTGACCGTGGAAGGAGGGTGTGGGGGCCAAGTAAGAGGATTGTTATGAAATAGTATTGAAGGCAAAAGCGTCACCCGGAAGGGCCGGAAAACGGTACAAGGCGGCGGCCGGGTTGCATGAAAATTTTAAACGCCTCGCATGCGCTGAAAAATCTTTATCCGGCTGCGCATTTGGAAGGCGCAGTGGCCTCACAGCTCTCAAGATCAAATCGCAAGCCATACTGCATTCTTCTGTATTAAATGGATAATACTATTTAAAATGGAGGAGCAGGATATGGATTTTTTGTGGACAAGAGAAGTAACGCCCCACAGCTTTCCGGCATTGGAAGGCGATAAAAGAACCGACGTGCTGGTAATCGGCGGAGGCATGGCCGGCGTGCTGTGCGCGCTGAAATTGCAGAAAGCGGGCGTTGATTATATTCTTGTTGAAGGAAAAAATGTGGGCGGCGGAATTACAAAAGGCACCACCGCAGTACTTACGGCCCAGCATGATACGCTGTATCAGGAGCTTATCAAGAAATTCGGCAGGGAAAAGGCAGGGCTTTACCTTCATGCAAATCTTCATGCCGTGGAACGGTTCCGCAAGCTGTGCGAGCGCATACCCTGCGACTTTGAGGAGAGGCCGTCGGTAATGTACTCTCTGGATGACAAGCCCCTTATGGAGCGGGAGGCGGCAGCAGTCCGGTCTCTTGGATTCGACGTGGATTTCATTACGACAACTCCCCTGCCGTTTTCAGTAGCCGGAGCAGTACGCTATAACGGCATGGCGCAGTTTCATCCGCTGAAGTTCTTATACAGTGCGGCAAAAGGGCTTAATATTTTCGAGAATACATTCGTGTCAAAGCTGAGCGGAACAACCGCTTTTACCGAGCGCGGTACCATCAGTGCGAAAAAGATAATCATCGCCACACACTACCCCTTCCTTAACAGCCACGGGCTGTACTTTGCCAAGCTTTACCAGCAGCGTTCCTTCGTCGTCGCGCTGGAAAACGCGCCGGATCTGGGCTGCACCATAGAGGATTCGGCTGAAAACGGCGTGTATCTTCGAAACTACAACGGTCTTCTGCTCGTAGGCGGCGGCGACCACCGCACGGGTAAAAGCGGGGGCGGCTTTGAAGTGCCTCGCGCCTTTGCCAGGCGTTACTTTCCGGAAGCCAGGGAGAAAATCGCCTGGGCAAATCAGGATTGCGTAAGCCTGGACGGCGTGCCTTATATTGGAGAATACAGCAGCGGCATTCCGAATGTCTACGTTGCCTCCGGGTTCAATCTCTGGGGAATGACCAGCTCCATGGTCGCTTCGGAAATTCTGACGGACATGGTGCTTGGGCGGAAAAACCGTTTTGCCGCTGCATTTGCCCCTAAAAGGAGCATCCTCACCGGTCAGCTTTTTGCAAATGTGGGTACCACACTGCTGAATTTTGTTGCGCCCAGCGCCCCACGCTGCTCCCATATGGGCTGCGCGCTCAAGTGGAATCCGGCGGAGTATACCTGGGACTGCCAATGCCACGGATCACGCTTCGATGAGCACGGGCACATAATAGACAACCCCGCCATGAGAGACAGCCATGTTGAATAGGAAATTTGAGGGCTGGTACTATAAGCACCAGCTGCACGACGACGTTATCGCCTTTATCCCCGGAAGGGCGGAAAGCGGCGCGTTCATACAGATGATATATTCGGATGGCTCCCGCCAGTTTGATATGCCGGAGCCTTCGGTAAGAGGCGACACGATCCGCATGGGCGGCTGCCTGTTTTCACCCCGCGGCTGCAAAATTGACCTGCCCGGCGTCAGCGGCGAAATCCTTTACGGGAAAAATACTCCTCTGCACTCAGACATTATGGGGCCGTTTCGTTTCATGCCCATGGAATGCCGCCACGGTGTGGTCAGCATGGCGCATACACTAAGCGGTGGCCTGACCGTAGATGGAGTGTATCACAGCTTTGACGGCGGCATAGGATACATAGAAAAGGACAGCGGCACATCCTTTCCAAGCTCGTACCAATGGCTGCAATGCAATGATTTTGCAGAACCATGCTCCATAATGGCCTCTATTGCCCATATTCCTTTTTGTGGCAGCAGCTTTACCGGCTTTATTTGCGCCATAGTCCGAGAGGGCCGTGAGTACCGCTTTGCTACCTATAACGGTGCGCGTATACTGGCAGCCGACGAAGCACATATCCGCCTGTCTCTGAAAAGGCTTCTGCTTGAGATCGATGTTACACCGTCCCATAGCTTCCATCCTCTTCAGGCGCCGGTGTGCGGCCGCATGACAGGAACCGTACGTGAGAGCACTAACGCCAAAATCAACATGCGCCTATGGGAAGGGGGAAAGCGGGTGTGCGATCTGCGCAGCAGCTGCGCGGCATATGAATATGTCCGCTGAACGTTTGGTTATGCTTGCAGCGGATTTGAATATTTGCATATATATGAAAGGTGGTAAGGAATATTGAGCAACCATTTGAAGGGACAAACCAGCCCCTATC
The DNA here is from genome assembly GCA_004557245.1 of Clostridiales bacterium. Lineage (GTDB taxonomy): Bacteria > Bacillota > Clostridia > Christensenellales > CAG-138 > SFEL01. The sequence continues at coordinate 87,143 of SFEL01000011.1, forward strand.
TTCTTCAGCACGCCGAAAATCCGGTAGAATGGTATCCCTGGTGTGAGGAGGCCTTTGAGCGCGCCAAAAGAGAAGACAAGCCGGTCTTTCTCAGCATAGGATACAGCACTTGCCACTGGTGCCACGTTATGGCGAGGGAAAGCTTTGAAAATCCGGAAATTGCCGATATTTTGAACCGGCATTATATTTCGGTCAAGGTCGACAAGGAGGAGCGGCCGGATATCGACAGCATTTACATGGCCGTATGTCAGGCCTTTACCGGCAGCGGCGGGTGGCCCACCAGTATTTTTATGACCGCTGAACAGAAGCCTTTTTTTGCCGGAACCTACTTTCCGCCAACGTCCCGTTGGGGTTCCGTTGGATTGAAGGAGCTTTTGTTGGCCATAAACGACAAATGGAAGTACGACCGCGGTTCCCTGCTGAAAGCGGCAGACAAAATAATATCTGCCGTTGGATCCGTTGGCGGCGCCGCCGTTCAAGGTGACGAAAGCCTGATCCAACGTGCGATGGAAACCTACCGGCAAAGCTTTGATGAAAAATACGGCGGCTTCGGGGAGCCTCCTAAATTTCCCATGCCCCATAACCTGCTGTTCCTTTTGCAGGAATATGACAGGCACGGTAACGAAAAGGCGCTTAAAATGGCGGAAAAGACCCTGCGGCAAATGTATCTCGGCGGCCTGTTCGACCATATAGGCTATGGTTTCTGCCGCTATTCCACAGACAGGTTTTTCCTTGTCCCGCACTTTGAAAAGATGCTCTACGACAACGCTCTGCTTATAATGGCTTATTGCAGGGCATTTGAGATTACGAAAAAGCCATTTTACAAAAGCGTTGCAGAAAAGACTGCCGCCTATATCTTAAACGAGATGACCTCGCCTGACGGCGGGTTTTACAGCGCGCAGGATGCGGACAGCGATGGAGCGGAAGGAAAGTACTATGTCTTTGATTCGCGTGAGATCGAAAAGGTATTGGGCAAAGAAACCGGGGCGGGATTCTGCAAATATTACGGCATAACGCAGCAGGGCAATTTTCAGGGAAAAAGTATTCCCAATCTGCTGAATACCCATGAGCCGGACGATCGCTTCGATATGCTTTTACCGGATATATATCAATACCGCAAGGGCCGCGCCAGACTGCATACCGACGACAAGATCCTTACCTCGTGGAACAGTCTGGCCATCGCCGCGTTCTGCTCCCTGTACAGGATAAGCCGCAACGGCCAATATCTGCACGCGGCAGAGGCAGCCAATGACTTTATTCAGAACAACCTATGTCACGGCGATACGCTCTTCGTCAGTTTCCGCAATGGCAAAAGCAGCGTTAAGGGCTTTCTTGATGATTATGCCAGTTATATTTTCGCCCTGATCGCGCTGTATAAGGTCACGCTGGACCGCGGTTTTTTATGTCGTGCCGGGCAGATGGCGGATAAGGCGGCGGCCGATTTCTTTGACTATGAAGGCGGCGGATTTTACCTTTACGGCAGAGAAAACGAGCAGCTCATCATACGACCGCAAGAATACTATGACGGAGCTATTCCCAGCGGGAACTCGCTTATGGCATATAACCTTACACAGCTGAAGTACCTCATACCGGATGATACCCGCGACAGTATCCTGCGACGGCAAATGGATCGCATGTCAGGCGAAGCGAGCTCATACCCGGCGGGATATGCGATGTTCCTGTGCGCTTTATCATATTACCTTGATCCGCCGGCCACAGTGACGGTTGTAAGGGGTGAGGACTATTGCGGCGATCTGCCCTTTGTCGTCTCTCCTGATTCAATAGTCAGGATAATCGATACTCCTTCGGAAGAATACCGGCTGTTAAACGGGAAAACAACATTTTATGTTTGCGAAGGCCATGCCTGCCATCCTCCCGTCAATAAAGAGCAGTTTTATGCCGCTCGACAATTGTAGTCCTACACGGAAGTATGGGGTTTTTTAATTTTTACGGTTGCGCGCGGGGCGGGAGCTGTGGTATACTGACAACCGTATGGATATGCGAATGGAACGCATATATCACACACCCGGATGGACCGGCGGTTCGTGCCTGTGACATGGGTTGCCCGCACGGGAAGAAGTCCGGGGAGGAATAAATAACGAGGAGGATCATAAAATGTCAGTTATTTCCATGAAACAGCTTCTTGAAGCAGGCGTACACTTTGGTCATCAGACCCGCCGTTGGAACCCCAAGATGAAGGAATACATCTTCACCGAGCGCAACGGCATCTACATCATCGACCTTCAGAAGACCGTTAAGAAGGCTGAGGAAGCCTATAACTTCGTCCGCAGCGTTGCTGAGGCGGGCGACAGCGTTCTGTTTGTCGGCACCAAGAAGCAGGCTCAGGAATCCATTGAGCAGGAAGCTAAGCGCTGCGAGATGTTCTATGTAAACCAGCGCTGGCTGGGCGGCATGCTCACCAACTTCAAGACTATCCAGACCCGTATAGCAAAGCTCCGCAAGATCGAGAAGATGGAAGCGGACGGCGACTTCGCGTATCTCCCCAAGAAGGAAGTCATCAAGCTCAAGGCCGAGCAGGAAAAGCTGGAAAAGAACCTTTCCGGCATAAAGGATATGAAGAAGCTCCCCGGCGCCATGTTCGTAGTTGACCCGCGCAAGGAGCACATCGCCGTCATGGAAGCCCGCGCTCTGGGTATCCCCGTAGTGGCTATCGTTGATACCAACTGCGACCCCGACGAGGTGGATTACGCTATCCCCGGCAACGACGACGCTATCCGCGCGGTCAAGCTCATCGCCTCCAAGATGGCTGACGCCGTACTGGAAGGCCGTCAGGGAGAGCAGATGATAGACGCAGCAGCCGAAGAAGAGGCCGCTGGCGACGATTTTTAATCTTAAACGATACTTTTAACAGGAGGTCAAGCATATATGTTTACCGCTAAAGACGTAATGGCTCTGCGCGAAATGAGCGGCGCCGGCATGATGGATTGCAAGAAGGCCCTCACCGCCTGCGAAGGCGATATGGACAAGGCAATGGATTATCTTCGCGAGAAGAGCCTTGCTGCTTCCGCAAAGAAGGCTGCCCGTATAGCTGCTGAAGGTATTGTAAGCAGCTACGTTACCGATGACCACAAGGTCGGCGCTATCGTAGAGGTCAACTGCGAGACCGACTTCGTCGCCAAGACCGACGACTTCAAGGCTCTGGTAAATGACGTTGCCAAGCTGGTAGTTGAAAAGAACCCCGCCGATATAGACGCATTGATGGCTCTGGACTGCGGCGACGGCACCGTTGCCGAGATGGTCACCCGCGCAGTTGCCAAGATCGGTGAAAAGATAACCGTTCGTCGCTTTGCCCGCATGGAGAGCCAGCTGGTAGATACCTATATCCACCTGGGCGGTAAGATCGGCGTTATCGTAGCCGCCAAGACGGCGGATGCCGAGAAGGCCAAGCCCGCCGTACACGATGTAGCAATGCACATTGCTGCTGCAAGGCCCAACGTGCTTCATCGTGACGAAGTGAACCCTGCCGATTTGGAGAAGGAGCGCGAGATACTGCGCGCCCAGGCTCTGAACGACCCCAAGCCCAAGCCCGCAAACATCATCGAGAAGATGGTAGAAGGCCGTATCGCCAAGTACTACAAGGAAGTTTGCCTGCTTGAGCAGCCCTTCGTAAAGAATCCCGATCAGAGCATCGAGCAGATGCTCAAAGATCACGGCGATGTAGAGCTTACAGCGTTCGTCCGCTTTGAGATGGGTGAAGGCCTCCAGAAGCGCCAGGATAACTTTGCTGAGGAAGTTATGGGCCAGATTAAGAAGTAAAACCTGATTTTAAAAGGAACACCCTTTGAAGTGAACCCCGAAGATTAGACAAAAAAGAATATTAAGTTGTTATGGAATGAGTTCGGTATTGTACCGGGCTCATTCCTTTCAGTTTCATTGATA
>SFEL01000060.1 GCA_004557245.1 Clostridiales bacterium
GGAAAAGAGTACATTGACATGCTGGAAGCTGTGAAAACAGCGAAGACACATTGGAGCACAAGCGCGGGAGACTGCGCGAGTGCACGCAAATACAAAAAATAAATACGAGCAACAAGACAAAACTCAAGAGCAAACAACCCTTCAGTAAAAGATGCGCGAAGTGCGGTCATTACGGCCGTACAGGCGCGAAAAAAGGCGACTTTCCCCAAAAGGAAAAAAGGAAAGGAGAGAAGGGCGCATGAAGGATGCCTTGGCTCTCGGAGGCGAAGAAGGACGTGACAAGCTGCGAAAAGCCGCGGAGAGGGGCAAATACCCTTAGATCCGCGGATCTCCGAATGGGGCAACCCGGCACGCAACGCGTGCCGTTCCGCGAAGCGGGACGCCAACCCGGGGAACTGAAACATCTCAATACCCGGAGGAAAAGAAAACAACAGTGATTGCGCTAGTAGCGGCGAGCGAACGCGCAGGAGCCCAAACCGAAGCTGTGGCAACGCAGCGTCGGGGTAGAAGGACCGAGCGACAAAGTCAAGAGCGACGGATAGCAGAACGCCCCTGGAAAGGGCGGCCGCAGAGGGTGAAAGCCCCGTAAGCGAAATCCGGGACAAAGACGAGTTCGGCACCTGAGTAAGGCGGGACACGAGAAATCCTGCCCGAATCAGCGGGGACCATCCCGTAAGGCTAAATACTACCGAGAGACCGATAGCGAACCAGTACCGTGAGGGAAAGGTGAAAAGAACCCCGAACAGGGGAGTGAAAAAGACCCTGAAATCATGCGCCTACAAGCGGTCGGAGCGGTGCAATACCGTGACGGCGTGCCTTTTGCATAATGAGCCTACGAGTTGCCCTCACCGGCGAGGCTAAGTGTCCATAGGCACGTACCCGGAGCGAAAGCGAGTCAGAACATGGCGATAAGTCAGTGGGGGCAGACGCGAAACCAAGTGATCTACCCTTGGGCAGGATGAAGGACGGGTAACACCGTCTGGAGGTCCGAACCGGTAAGCGTTGAAAAGCTTTCGGATGACCTGATGGTAGGAGTGAAAGGCCAATCAAACTTGGAGATAGCTCGTACTCCCCGAAATGCATTTAGGTGCAGCCCCGGGCGCAATTGCGCGGAGGTAGAGCGACTGACAGGATGCGAGGGCTTCGCCGCCTATCAAGTCCTGACAAACTCCGAATGCCGCGCAACGTTCCCCGGGAGTGAGGGCGCGGGTGCTAAGGTCCGCGTCCGAGAGAGGAACAACTCAGACCACCGGCTAAGGCCCCCAAGGGGCGACTAAGTTGAAGACAATAACGAAGTGGGATCGCACGGACAGCTAGGATGTTGGCTTGGAAGCAGCCATTCATTTAAAGAGTGCGTAACAGCTCACTAGTCGAGCGATCCCGCGTGGATAATAATCGGGCATCAAGTCGTCCGCCGAAGCCGTGGAATATTATCAGAAGATGATATTGGTAGGGGAGCATTCCGGCCGCCGTAGAATCCGAGGCGTGAGCCTTGGTGGAGGTACCGGAAAAGCAAATGTAGGCATAAGTAACGATAATGGGGGCGAGAAACCCCCACGCCGGAAGGCCAAGGGTTCCTGATCAACGCTAATCGGATCAGGGTAAGTCGGGACCTAAGAGGGAGCCGCGAGGCGTACTCGATGGACAAACGGTAAAGATTCCGTTACCCGGCGCAGGAGTGAAGTGGCGACGGAGAAGTGACACGCCCGCGTGCTGACGGAAAAGCACGTTAAACCGCGTAGGTATACTTAGGGGAGGCAAATCCCTCCTGAGTGCTGAAACGGGAAAGTACACCGAGTCCTGCGGGGCGAGGTGATAGCGGCGGTAATCAGGCTTCCGAGAAAACCCGCTAAACATATGCTGCGACGGCCCGTACCGCAAACCGACACAGGTGGCCGGGTAGAAAATACTGAGGCGCTCGAGAGATTCACGGTTAAGGAACTAGGCAAATTGACCCCGTAACTTCGGGATAAGGGGTCCCCTCCTCCGGGAGGGGCGCAGAGAATAGGTC
>SFEL01000029.1 GCA_004557245.1 Clostridiales bacterium
CATATCCCATTCGGACGGTCATTCGATTTTCAAGGTTCAGGTGTTGTTACAGGTACAGTTTAACGAAAAAATGCGCTCTTTCCCGTATATCCAAGAGGTCGGAAAAGAGCGCAAAACAGGGTAGATTTCCACGCTTAGAGACAGAAAGAAGGAGTGATGTGCCATGCAGGTAAAGCTCACCATACAGGAGCGGCTGAAGGATTTGCGTGTGGAACGAGGCCTGACGCTGGAACAGCTTGCGGAGCAGACCGGGCTTTCCAAGTCCGCCCTCGGCAAATATGAGGCAGACGATTTCAAGGACATCAGCCCATTCAGCTCAATCACCGGCTGCTGTCTGAAATGCTGTGCCACAAAGCTTTCCAGCGTATGATGCTAGACGCTGAGATTTATGTGGATAGGATCGCAGATATGCGGATCAACGATATGAACGCCATGCTGGAAGCGGTGCGGAAGATGGCCCTGATGAAGCAGGACGGACAGGACGATCTTGCCACCCGGACATTGGAGCTGGCCCAGGTGCGGGAGGATGACTATTTCGGTCATGTGCTTGCCGATGATCTGAAAGCGATCCTCCGTGACATTCGGGAGGAACACAGCAACGATACCACAACGGCAGACACACCCTCCATCGCAGAGGAAGTGCAGGCCCAATTGAAGGATGCCATGAACTTTGAGGGCAGCGACGCCGAGAAACAGGCAAGGATCTACCTTGCGACATTCGGCATTGACTACGACGCCATCACCAAGGAGCAGTTTGTCAATATCATTGATGTTTTGAAGCTATCCAAATATATGAAAAGCTCAACCAACCAACGCGGCAAGGCGAGGCCATACCAGCCGCATGGAAAAGGGAAACGGAAACGCAAATAGGCAGAAAAACACTTTTGTGTAGGCTCAGAAGTGTGTGTCCACGAACTTGTTGAACTTGGTGACGTTCATCTGGTCCTTGTAGGTGTTGCGGAAACGCTTGACGGTCAGGCTGTTGTACTGCACGATCTTGCGGTACTTCAGGAACCCTACCACCAACGCCACGCCGCCGCAGAGGTAGCCCATCGGCGCGGTCTTCCAGCACGTCCAGACCAGTACCGCGAACAGCACCAGCGAGATCAGCACACCGGCGATCTGCTTTTTGGAGTGCATCTGCTTCACGGTGTCAGCGTCAATGACGCCCTCCTCCACCATGGCCTGTGCAAAGCGCTTCTGGACACCGAACAGGCTGGCGGTGTTCAGCAGAATGGGCGCCACCACAAAAAAGGCGAACAGCGCGTCCACGATCCCCACCAGCAGGATGGCCAGATCTCCCATATTTCCCATGTTGTATATTCCTCCTAATTTAATTTACAAATTGAATGGTGATGTCGCTGCGCGACGTGGCGTAGAGCAGGTGGCTGTAGCACAGAGAAAACTCCACGATATCGCCCACCTCCAGCCGCCGTGTGCAGTCCTCCACGTCCACGATGCAGTGGTCGGAGGAGCCGCCGATGACGGTCAGTCCGGCCTCTCTGGGGATGAGGGACTCCAGATCGCCCACATCTGCCCGGCCCAGCGCCAGAATGGCGCGCCGCCGAATGCCGCGATCCACATACACGGGCTTGCGGCCAAAAGCGTCAATGGCAAGCTCACCGATGGGGTAGGTGGGCTTTTCCCGCACCTCCACCACCTCGGCCCGCAGGGTAAAGCCATCCATCCGCAGATAGTCCATGTCCTGAATGCCCCAGTTTACCTGCAGGTCCTTGCCCAGCAGGATGTTTTCGCCGATACGCAGGTGGTTGATGCCCGCCGGCATGGTGCCCCAGTGTACCAGCGTGTACGAGCTGGTGGCGCCGCCGGAGATGATCTCCAGCTTGCGGCCGATGCGCGCCTCAATGCGCGCGGCGATGGCCAGCAGAGCCTGCATCTTCTCGGGGGTGGGCTTGGTGGAGCCGTAGCAGGTCAGATTCACACCGATGCCCGCCAGCTCCACATGGGGCAGCTCCTGCTCCACGTGGACGCACACGTCCACCATCTCGTCCTTGTCCCAGAAACCCTCCCGCAGGTCGCCCAGATCGGCCATGACGATGACCCGGTGGGTTTTGCCCTGCAAAACGCATTCCTCCTCCAGCGCGTCCAGCGTGACGCGCTCGCTTTGGAGGGACGTTTCGCACAGGCGCACCACGTCCGGCAGCTCGGAAAGGCCGGGGATGCGGATCAGCAGCCACGGGCCGCCGACACCGGCGGCGCGGCACCTCTCCACCTGCTCCAGACGGCTGGTACCCAGCTCCTCCGCACCGCACAGGCGCATGGCGCGGGCTACCTCCGGCAGCCCATCCACGCCCTTTACCACGCCGCAGACGCGGATGCCTTGCTGCTGGCAGCGCGTAATGACCTGCCGCGCATTGCTGCGCAGGATAGAAAGATCGACCTCTAATTGCGGATATTTGCGAACCATGAGAAACACCTCTTAACACGATACCGGTCGCTAACGTTCCAAGTATACCATTAAATTTCCGGCTTGTCACACCTTTTCGGGGAGAAACGTAAAATTCCCCGGCCGCACCATGGATGGCGGCAGCCCGGTGCGGCGGCTCAGGGGGTCTGGAACCGTTCCGCGCTGACATCCGCTCCGGCCTCGGCCAAGGCAGTCATCGTCTCCTCGATGCAGGCGTCAATATCATCCGCAGACTCGTCCCGGTCGAGGGCCACGACACCGCGCAGATCCAGACCGGCTGCGGAGGTGGAGGGGCGCTGGGCGTTGTCAAGCACGGGGAACTGGAAGCAGCCGTTGGCGGCCGCCAGCTCCACGCAGGCGGGGGACAGGGCAAATTCCGTCCAGAGCTTGGCGGCGTTGGGGTGCGCGGCGCCTTTGAAAATGGCGGTGGCGGCGATCCGGCAGGGGGTACCCTCGGCGGGGAACACCAGCCGGAGGTTGGTGCAGCCGTCCTCGATGCGGGCGATGCCGTCGGACAGGAAGCTGATGCCGATGACGCACTCGCCGGTGCCGAGGCAGCGGGTCACCGCCGCGTCGGAGGCGGCATACAGGGCGACGTTCTCATCCAGTGCCAGCAGGTAGTTGTCCCCGCCGAACAGCTCCGGCTGCTGCCGGACGGCGCGGAGCAGCAGCCGTCCCGCCCCGTCGTATGTATAGTTGGAGGTCCAGAGCAGCTCCTGATACCGGAAGTCCAGCAGATCGGCCCAGCCCGCAGGGGCGTCGATCGCCATGCGCTTGAGCATATCCCGGTCGACGACGAAGCCCAGCGGATCCACACTGATGCCATACCAGAGACCCCCCGCGTCGCGGTACAGATCGTCCGTCAGGTGGGAGGCGTGGACAGCATCGTAGGCGGCCAGCAGACCGGCGTCGCCGCAGGCGGCACAATCCTCGGCGCTGCCGCCGAACCACACGTCCGCGGCGGGATGACCCGGCGTTCCCTGCGATTGGGCCTGCACGGCGTCGGAGGCCACATATTGGTAGGTGGTACGGATGCCGAACAGCTCCTCAAAGCGCTGGCAGGCGGCGGCGAGATACGCCTCCTCGCAGGAGCCGCAGACCGTCAGTTCACCCTCGGCCCGGGCGGCGGCGAGCAGCTCCTCCATGCCGTCGAAGCCGGTGGGACAGACGATATCGTCGTCCTCACCCTCCGGCGGGACATCGTTGGATGCTTGGCCGCCGCAGGCGGTGAGCGCCAGTGCCAGCACCAGCACCAGCAGCCGTGTGAAAAGTCTTTTCATATACGTTTCCTCCGTTTGTGCGCTCCGGATATCCGCACCGGAGGCGTCTGTCGTCCATGACGTGTCTGTGAAAGCGGGTATGCGGAAAAACCCGCAGAAAATATGGAAACTAGGCAGGATTTTCCCTGCTGGAACCTTGACATACCAAGTATAATGAGGATACTACACCTTCAGGCTTCAAAATGCAAGACGCGAAAGGAGGTCTTACGATGTTGACGGGTTTGACGAGCTTTGTCCCGGAAACGGCACTGACCGCATTTGACAATCTGGAATTCTTCATCCGGATCGTGCTGGCGGCGGCGCTGGGCGCACTGGTAGGATTGGAGCGCAGCAAGCGGCAGAAGGAGGCGGGTGTCCGCACCCACTGCATCATCGCCTGCACCTCGGCGCTGTTCATGATCCTGTCCAAGTATGCCTTTGTGGATGTTGCGGGCGTTGACGGCCTGCGGGGTGCGGATCCTGCCCGCATCGCGGCGCAGGTGGTCAGCGGTATTTCCTTTCTGGGCGCCGGCGTTATCTTCAAGAACGGAAACTCTATCCGGGGTCTGACCACCGCCGCCGGTATGTGGGGAACTGCCGCCGTGGGCATGGCCATCGGTGCGGGCCTGTACTGGGTCGGGTTCATCGAGGCCGCCGTGCTGGTGGCGATCCAGATCGTGCTCCACCGCTTCCCGGTGGGGGCGGACGCCCTGACCACGCAGGAGCTGGTGGTGGAGATGGCGGACGATGAGGGGCTGCTGTCGCGCTTCGACGAGCTGCTGCAAGCACACCGGGGACAGATCACCGAGAGCAGCCTGACCCGCGAGGACGGCATATTGCGCATGGAGGTCACCGCCAAGCTGGACCCGCCTATCAGCCACGAGGAGGCGCTGGCCTTTCTGAAGGCCAATGACGGCGTTCGCCGCATCTCCGTCTGACGCACCGATACATAGGGAAGACATACCCCGTCTGTGCCGCCGCATGGACGGGGTATGTGTCACATCTGCTTTTCCGCCCAGTCCGACAGCTGCTCCAGAATGGGCAGCAGCTCCCGGCAGCTGTCGGTGGGGCTGTACTCCACCCGCACAGGCACCTCCAGATATTCCCTACGGATGAGGAGCCCGTCCCGTTCCAGCTCCCGCAGCGCGGAGGACAGCACGGTGTTGCTCACGCCGTCCAGCTTGCCCCGCAGCGCATTGTAGCGGATAGAGCCGGCGTTGCACACGGCGCACAGGATCTGCACCTTCCACTTGCCGCCGATGAGCTGCATGGCGTGGTGCAGCGGGCATTTCTCCATACAGGGACAGTCATAGTGCTGCTCGGACATGGTTAGTTCCTCCTGACCTGCTCACATAAATCTGCGCTCTTGCTTTTTCCGGCGCAGGTGCTATCATGATAGCAGGTAAGAAAAACAAAGTAAATAGCAACGAGGAGAAAATCACCCCATGAATATCTATCTTCAGGGCCTGACGATGGGCCTTGCCTATGTGGCTCCCATCGGCCTGCAAAACCTGTTCGTCATCAACAGCGCCCTGACCCAGCGGCGCAGCCGCGTCTATCTCACGGCGCTGATCGTTATTTTCTGGGATATCTCCCTGGGACTCAGCTGCTTTCTGGGCGCGGGCGCGCTGATGCAGGCGGTGCCTTGGCTCCAGAAGGTCATTCTGGCCATCGGCAGCCTGATCGTCATCTGGATCGGCGTGGGCCTGCTGCGCTCCAAGGCCAGTCTGGAGGGAGGCCGGGACGTGAACGTGCCGATCTGGAAGCTCATCACCTCCGCCTTTGTGGTGACATGGCTGAACCCCCAGGCCATTATCGACGGCACCATGATGCTGGGCGCCTTCCGCGCCACGCTGCCCGCCGGCGGCGACGTTTCCTTCATCCTTGGCTTCGGCTCTGCCTCCGTGATCTGGTTTTTGACGGTGTCCACGCTGGTATCGCTGCTGGGCAGCAAGTTCAACGAGAAGGTGCTGAACGTCATCAACAAGGTCTGCGGCGCCGTCATCATCTTCTACGGCCTGAAGCTGCTGTACAGCTTTGTTAAGATGATGGGCTGGCTGTAAAGAAAATACGTTGGCAAATCGCGCCCTTTCTGCTACAATGAGGCAGAAAGGGCGTGATTTCTTTTGGAACAGAACTACAAGCTGACCATCGCCTACGACGGCACCCGCTTTTTCGGTTGGGAGCGCCAGCCGGGGAAGGACACCATACAGGGCAAGCTGGAGAGCGTGCTCTCCCGCTTACAGGGGCGTCCGGTGGAGATCATCGGCGCGGGGCGCACCGATGCGGGCGTCCATGCCCGCGCCATGACCGCCAACGCTGTGCTGGACGTGGCGGAGACGCCGGAGGGCATCCGCGACTACCTGAACCGCTACCTGCCCGATGCCATCGCCGTCCGGGAGGTGAAGGAGGCTGCGCCCCGGTTCCACGCCCGCTACAACGCGCTGGGCAAGACCTACCGCTACACCTGCTTTGACGGGCCGGTGAAGCCGGTGTTCGACCGGAAGTATGTGACGCTGCTGGACTACCGCCCCGATGTGGTGCGGATGCAGCAGGCGGCGGCGTACCTCACCGGCGAGCATGACTTTGCCAGCTTCTGCGGCAATCCCCGTATGAAGAAATCCACCGTCCGGCTGGTGGACAGCATTACCGTAGAGCGCCGGAAGGATCGGGTGATCTTCACATTCCACGGCACCGGCTTCCTCCAGAACATGGTGCGTATTCTGGTAGGTACGCTGCTGGAGGTGGGGCGCGGCTACTGGGAGCCATCCTACGTGCAGGAGATCCTGCTGGCCAAGGACCGGAAGCTGGCCGGGCCTACCGCCCCACCGGAGGGCCTGTGCCTGATGAAAGTGGATTATTGAGTAAAAGAGGAATGCGCCGTCTGATGAGACCCTCTGCAATTGCAAAAAAACAGGAAAAACTTTCAAAGTGTTGCAATTGCAACTTATCAAATTCGCCGTCCGTGTTATACTGACCACAGTAAGCGAGAGGGAAGACCCCTCACAGATCAATATAATAATGAAAATTGGAGGATACGATTATGAAAAAGTGGGTATGTCCTGTTTGCGGTTATGTTCATGAGGGCGACGTCCCCCCGGCCGAGTGCCCTGTCTGCCACGTCAGCGGCGACAAGTTCCTGCTCCAGTCCGAGGAGAAGTCCTGGGCCGCCGAGCACGTTGTAGGCGTCGGTAAGGTCTTCGGTGACGATGTCCCCGAGGAGGTCCGCCAGGAGATCATCGACGGTCTGCGCGCCAACTTCGAGGGCGAGTGCTCCGAGGTGGGTATGTATCTGGCCATGGCCCGCGTGGCCCATCGTGAGGGCTATCCCGAGATCGGTATGTACTGGGAGAAGGCCGGTCTGGAGGAGGCCGAGCACGCCGCCAAGTTCGCCGAGCTGCTGGGCGAGGTCATCACCGACAGCACCAAGAAGAACCTGCAGATGCGCGTGGATGCCGAGAACGGCGCTACCGCCGGCAAGTTCGAGCTGGCCAAGCTGGCGAAGAAGTACAATCTGGACGCCATCCACGACACCGTCCATGAAATGGCCCGCGACGAGGCCCGCCACGGCAAGGCCTTTGAGGGTCTGCTGAACCGCTACTTCGGCAAGTAAGCAAAACCGCGCCAACACCGGCTTTTTGAAAGAGGAGAGGGATGTTCCCTCTCCTCTTTTTTGGTTGTGTCGGCGGGTGCCGGTGAGGGGAAAGGTGGCATAAAAGTGGCAGTTTTTCCGCCGGTGAAGCCCCGTCCAATCCCAAAAGTGGATACTCAAAAAGTGGATATTTTTAGTATAAGCGCAAAGGTGTTCAGGAAACAAGAGATTGGAACGTTTTTGAACATCTTATATCATATTTTTTAATCCAAAAGCAAGTGAAGACAACACAGAGCATCTCTAAAAAAGAACTAAGATTATAGGTTGAAACTACATCAAAAATAAGTGAAAACGATTTTACTCCTCTGCTATATTATGGCAGAGGAGTATTGCTATAATACAGACAGAAAGTGAGAGATGAAACAAGACCTCACGAAACAATAAATAAGGGCGGCGGCCTGTGAAATACGCAAGATGCCAAGAGCATCAGAAAGGAACTACCATGACGAAGAACACCACCTCCACCGAGCGTTTCACCATTGATTTCATCAGCAAGAAGATTATTGGAACTCAGGCCAGCTTCAACAAGGCAAGTAAGGGAACTGGTGAAATCTATGAAGAACTGGCCTCCAAGATTGCCAGACATCCGAATTTCGAGGTTGCTGTTAAAGAACAGAAGAAGTACATTACCAAGGCAAAGAGAACTTATGATGGAATGGATTTCAAGTTTATGGAAGCGTATATTGCTACTCAGAGAATTGCTGAACAGCTTATGAAAGAATACGAGGCCGTTAAAGCAATGGCAAAAGCATCCAACACCAGCGTTTATCCCTTCACGAAAAAATGGTTTTTGGGTGAGTTTGACCCCGAAAAAAAGGGGTTTGATATGAAGAAGGCAAACGAAGAAATCTCTACTCATCGTATTGCGAGTGCAATTCTCGACGTGCCATGCGATGACGATGAAACAGCCGAGGATGAAAAAAATGAAACCGAGCCCGCCGAGCTGGGCAAAGCGTCTTAATTGATTTCAGGAGGACACAAAAATGAACGCTTACAATGTTGATTTTGCCAAGATGACCATTACCATTACCGCAGATTTTGCCAAGAAGATGAACGACCCCACCAGCAGAGAATATCAGGCCATTAGCCAGTTCCTCAAGGATTTTCCCACTATGAAGGTTGTCAATCGCACCCACCGCACCCCCAGCAAGTATGTTTCTAAAAAGACGGGACAAAAGTCCAAATGCAATCCCTACAAAAAGCTCACATACAAGAATATGGAGAGTTTCATTAACGGCCTGCCTGACGCAGAGCAATACTTGAAGTCATATAACTTCTTGAAAGATTGCGGTGGCCTGACTGCCCCCTCACATTACGCAATTATCAGGCGTTGGTTTGTAGACCAATTTCCTAAGTATTACGAGAACCCAATTTTCTACCTCTACAACAAGGTTGCCGTGATTGATTGTAGCTCTTACTTGAAAACGACCCAAGAGAAAGCCGCAGAAGCGGAGAGCAAAGAACAGACCTCCGCCGAAGAACCGAAGAAAATCGCTTAATAGTTTTAAGTCAGACATTTAACAGCAATAATAAAAAGAGAACTGTTGTTAAATGCCTGACTTAAAGAAGGAGAAGAATATGTTAGAAATTAGGCCTTACCCCTATGCGGAGTTATCGCAGATGATGGGAACGCACGACCCTGAGGGAATTAGTAGAAGATTAGATCGATGGGGTGTTGCCTTTACCGAGGACGGAAGAAAACCCCAGATTACATATAATATTGAGAAAATATCCGACCCGTTCAAGGTGTATTGTATGCTTGACCTCAATTATGCCCCGCAGACAAACTTTACGAAGTTGGCATACTTTTTCTATTACTTTCTCAATGACGATGATTTCCAGAGGTTGCCGGATGAACGTTTAGAAGTGTTGATGAGGGAGCGAGACCATCCGGTTAGCAGGCAAACCATAGCCAACTATTTCAGGCGGTTGGAAGACATTGACCTGATAAGTCGCAACGGCGGGGACTATCATTATTACTTTGCCAGAAAAGCCAATTTGCGTGAGGCTACAAGAGAAGAATACAGTCGAGCGTGGCGAGAGTATTGGCAGGCGAAAGAAGATGGGTATTCCTCACGGGAAGCGCTTTCAATGATGTGCTATCAATACGGAGGCATAGCCAGAAAGCAGGCTATTATAGACCTGAACGGTATCTATATGAATACGTTCAATGACATCAACGATATGGTGTGCCAGCGTATTCAGGCGGAGATAGACAATAATGGTTAAACCATCTATCGACATTTTCATATTTATATGAAAATGTCAGCGATGCGAACACTCGCACAAGACCCGTCCGCAAGCGGGCGGGTCAAT
Source organism: Clostridiales bacterium (assembly GCA_004557245.1). GTDB lineage: Bacteria > Bacillota > Clostridia > Christensenellales > CAG-138 > SFEL01. The sequence goes on from SFEL01000029.1 coordinate 9,656, forward strand.
GTGTGTTCGCATCGTTGGAATAGATAGAGAGGAGCAGACCAATGGTAAAGTATCAGAAGCAGGTGCCGGAATACTATAAAGGGATGTATCAGGATGGCTACACCCCAGAGCAAATTTTAGATGCCATACATCGGAAAATATATCGGTAGGCCACAGAGAAAGAAAGCCAAGTTGATGAAATTGGTGCCATTCAAATCAATAGCGTGGTGAGGATACAGAAGTGAGCAGACGAGAAGATAAAGAGAAAAAAGAGAAGAAAAAGAAACGCCAGTAATCTCGATTAAAGGAGGTCCTTTGCTTTGAAGTTTTGTAATTTTCTCCTTCGCGTTGATGGCACTCGGGAGGCTTCGATGGATGATTTTCAGCAAGTTCTTAAAGTGGGCCTCCGAACATACAAACCTGATCGCCAGAAGTATTTGTATTCTATCGAAATGGACATCATCGAAGGACGATATTTCTGGATGGCTTGTGATTATGATGATGCTGTTCGATTCAGGGATTATGTTATAAACAAGGAAACTGGCGAAAAAGAGCCTAATCCTCGGTCTAAAGAACAGATTGAGCCGCGACAACAGTTTTTTGCCTGCTATGACTGTAACACGCATTTCCTGTACCTAAATGATCCTACAAGGCGTAGCTTTTTGCAGCAATATCTTAGTGAAACACTTCAAAAGGACTTTCAAATCAATAACATCTATACTTCAGTAGATGAATTTTGCAGCAAAATAAAAACTATACGGGGATTTCAGTATACTCAGGTGGATAACCTATTTGGAAGGAGTAGCGATTTGTTCGCCCAAGTAGGAAATATCTGGGGACAGGATTTGCCGAGTAAAATTCAGTTAAAGGTTGCATATGGAGATATTCCAGTACATGGTGGCGGAAGGCAAATTATTGACGTTTTCAGCCGTCATAAAGGTGAGTTTGAAAATGTTGTAATTATCGGGAGCGACGACGCAGGAGTTGAGCATACTTTTGACTTCTCATCAGTATTAAAGCACCTCGTTATTTCTCCTGTGAAAGATGAAAATGAACATTTTGACCCCACAGAAGTGAGGAACCTTCTGTTGCGCGAACTGAGGTGATTCCTTATGTATAGGCGGCACAAAATACTTCTTCTTGTTTGCTTTGGTGGGATTTTTCTCATAGCATTTTTCTTCAACTGGGAGTTTTATGCTGTTGCGGAAGCCGCTATCACCGTAGCATCCATTGCAATGGGCGTGTATATTGCAGCTGTATCAGCCCTCTTAGGAAGCCAGTATGCAAAAGACCTAAAAGGAAAAACGGACAAAGAGTACCCTACCAAAACTCTCTTGGGCGTTTTAGCAGACTATTTTCGCTTGGCAGGGATTGCGTGTGTCTTACTGATAATTATTAGTTGTGCATTTCTAATTCCCACCAATATGGATCTTTCCAGTAATTACTTGCTTTATCTTCTCAGATGTGGATCGGCATTCTCTTATGCGATTTTCGCTGCCAATATTCTATTACTCTGGCTTATCCTCATTTTTTTAGTTAATTCATTGGGGAAATCCGTAAAGTAACTACACCATGGTTATTTCCATGGATAGTGTTTGAAGCGCGCTTATCTCAGTAAATAAACACAACATTGATTCCGGGGCGGCAGGGCATTCTGCCGCCCTCTATTTATGTTGGCAGCCCGATAGTTTTCGGTATGTCATAGAAATAATGGAAGATAAGGTGGTGATTCCGTGAAAAGTCAAAATTTACTGAAAAAGGAGGTGGTATGCCCATGCAGCGCAAAAGAATAATTGCGTTCTCGGTGCAGGAGGCAGGATATGGCCAAAACGCTTGATTCCAAAATGATTGAGGCCGAGCGGCAGACCAGCAGCCGAGCTGAGCGCAGAGAACAAAAACGTCGCCAGATGCAGGACGAGATTTCCTATAATCAGCGCGGAAATGGTGTCATTGTCATCCCTCCGCAAAAACGGCGAGAAATTGCAGCGGAACCACCCAAACTCCGCGTTGCGGCATATTGCCGCGTCAGCACGCAGGAGGAACAACAGATCGGCAGTTTCGATATGCAGATTCACCATTTTACCAAGAGAATCGAAGCCAATCCGCAATGGGAACTGGTTGAAATCTATCAAGATGAAGGGATAAGTGCAACTACCGTAGAAAAGCGTCTGGGCTTTCAGAAAATGATTGCCGACGCGGTGGACGGAAAAATTGACTTGATCCTCACGAAAAGCATCAGCCGTTTTGGTAGGAATATCGTGGATATTCTGGACAATCTGCGAACACTTTCTGCTCTGAATCCCCCTGTTTCCGTCGAGTTTGAAACGGAGGGAATTACCTATACCGGTGATGGACGGAATAACCTCCTGATCTCACTATTGGCTGCTCTGGCTGAAATGGAATCCCAACAAAAGAGCGAGGCAATTAAGGCTGGTATCCGCTGGCGCATGGCGGAGGGCATTTACAAGTTCTCTGTGCAGAACACGTTGGGCTTCTACCGTGACCACTTTGGGCGGTTGGTTATCGAACCTACCGAGGCAAGAATTGTTGAGTACATCTATGAAAGCTGCTTGGAGGGCGCAACGCCAGCGGAAATAGCTGCTGCCCTGACAGAGCAGGGGATCAAATCTCCCATGGGTAATGACCTCTGGTCTGCCGGTACTGTCCGCAGCATCCTCCGAAATGAGAAATACTGCGGTGATGCCTTGATGCAGAAAACCTATACCAAAGATTTCCGCACACACAAGTCGGTTAAAAACACGGACTTGAATATGTATTTCAAGGAAAACCATCACACAGCGATTATCAAAAAAGAGGATTGGATAACAGTACAGAAACTGCTGTCAGAGCGGCACAGCACGGCAAAACGAGCTGCATTGCGTCGCCTGAGCAATCACTTCGTCGCATACCGCGTGAAAGATGGTCTTTTCAAGGGCTATCTGATCATGGACTCCCGATGGTCTTTTATGGAACGTCAGGAGTTTATGAAAATCGTGGATGAGGCGCAGAACACAATGAAATGAAAGGATTTTTACTATGAACTTTGATTTTTCCGCTTTGAACTTTGAAACCATTGATTCCAACATCAACGCCTACCCTGATATGTTCCTGAACCAGAATGGCGTGACCTTCACCAAGAAGGTGCTTGAGGACTTGGGTTATCCCGCCTATGTCCTGTGCCTAATGGATGCAAAGGCGAAGGTGTTTGCGATCCGTATGTGCAAGAGCAACGAGCCGAAGGGATTTAAGTTCTCCAAGCCGAAGGGAGAACAGAAGGGTGTCGTAACAATTTCCAACAAGAACCTGCTTGACCCACTGCGGGCTGTTACGGGTGAGGACTATATTCCCGGAAAGCGGTATAGGGTGCGTGGCTTCTGGGTTGCTGACGCAAAAACCATGTGCTTTGACCTTAACGAGGGCGTTCAGGAGGACTTTCGCCCTGTTACGCCGAGCAATGACGCAGAATAACCCCTGATACTCAGGGAGCTGCGGCTATGGAAACCGTGGAAAACCGCAAGTGGTTTACACACCGTTCCAACAGCCTGCACTTACCCTCTTTTTCCTCTCCGGATTTCTCCCTATACAGAGAAAACGTGTTCATTTTTGTTCCGAGAACGTACAGTTACCGTGATAGGTAGAGCGCAGTATGTCAACACGGCATAGAAAAACAAATGGCACGCAGGAGGGATTATCCTCCAAAAAAAGCCCCGAAGCATGACAAAAAGAAGCCCAGCACGCGCCGTTTGACGTGATGCTGGGCTTCTCCTCATTACAGCGATTTCAGCGGGTAAAACAATGCTCTGTTTGCAAGAAGCA
>SFEL01000012.1 GCA_004557245.1 Clostridiales bacterium
CGTTCGACTTGCATGTGTTAGGCACGCCGCCAGCGTTCGTCCTGAGCCAGGATCAAACTCTTGAGTTTAAATCCTGATGTCACTTCCGTGACCTCATTTACTATCTTGAATTCTGGCCTTGATGATCTCTCATCTTCGACCCTGCGATATCGCTATCGCCCGGTCGCTTCTTCAAAAAAATCGCGTTTTCTTCGTCTCTTGCACTATATAGTTTTCAAGGTGCGCTTGCCGCCGTGGCTTTTCGTCTCACGCGACAGCTTGTATATCTTAACAAACCTTTCCCCCTTTGTCAACGCTTTTTATAAAAAAAGTTTAAAGAATTTTTTAAAGCCCGATAAAGCACAGGCTTTATCGGGCTTTTATGGATATAAGAAGTTCGTAACAGGCTATACTGTTTTACTTCAGCAGCTCGGATATCATTCCGTCCGCCGCTGTCATCAGCCGGCTAAGCTCCGCCTTGAGCTCGGCCTCGCTGCTGCCTTTGGCGCCAATGTACAGCTTCAGCTTGGGCTCTGTGCCGGAGGGGCGCACGCAGAGCCAGCCGTCCCCTTCGGTGAAATAGCGCAGTACATTGGACTTTGGCAATGGGCACTTCTCCTCCCGGCCATCGGGATATGTTATAGTTCCGGTCTGTATGTCCTCGGACTTCACTACCCTTACCCCGCCGAACTGGGCTATTTTATCCGCCCTGAGCGCCCGCATCGCGCCCGCGATCTTTTCAAGGCCCTCCTTGCCCTTTAGGGTATAGGACTTCACCGCCTCGCCGTAAAAGCCGTATTTCGCGTACATCTCCTGAAGCACATCATACAGGTTCCTGCCCTGAAGCTCGTACACCGTCGCAGCCTCCGCAAGCAGCATGGCCGCGCATATTGCGTCCTTATCCCGCGAGAAGCAGCCGGAAAGGAAGCCGTAGCTCTCCTCAAAGCCGAAAAGGAAGGTATGCTCCTTTGTTTCGAGGCTCTCTGCTATCTGCTCTGATATGAACCTGAAGCCCGTAAGCACCTCCCGAAGCTCAACGCCGTAATAAGCGCATATCGCGTCCGCCATGCGGGTGCTGACAATCGACCGCACCACGAGGCCGTTTCCGGGCAGAGTCCTATGTTCATTGCGGGTAGAAAGTATATAATGTATCAGTATGCTGCCTATCTGGTTGCCTGTAAGCACCTGGAACCTGCCGTCCCGCCCGCGCACGGCAACGCCCAGCCTGTCGGAATCCGGGTCGGTGGCGAGTATGAGGTCCGCCCCCGTCTTATTAGCCAGGTCAAAGGCCAGCGTGAAGGCGTTGGGATCCTCGGGATTGGGGGCCTTCACCGTCGGGAAGCTGCCGTCCGGCTCCTCCTGCTCCTTTACCACCGATATATTTTTAATGCCGATGCGCCTGAGTATCTCCCGCACCGGCACGTTGCCGGAGCCGTGGAGGGGTGTGTAGACTATCCTCGTATCGGCGCCGTTCCACTCCGTCAGCTCCGGGTTGAGGCACAGCGACATGGTATCCGTATAGTAGGCCTCGTCCACCTCTTCCCCTATCATATTGAGAAGGCCGCTTTCCAGCGCCGCCCCTTCCTCCATGGGCTTTACCTTAAAGTAATCCGCCTTGCGGATATATCCCAATATCTCCGAGGCCTGCTCCGGGCCGGCCTGTCCGCCGTGCTGCCAGTATACCTTGTAGCCGTTGTACTCCGGGGGGTTGTGGCTGGCGGTTATTACTACGCCCGCCATGCAGTTAAGGTGCAGCACCGTAAAGGAAAGCTGGGGCACGGAGTGCAGCGTTCTGTAGAGATATGCCTTTATGCCGTTTTTGGCAAGTACCAGCGCCGTCTCCTTTGCAAATACATCGGACATATGCCTTGAATCGTAGGCTATGGCCACCCCCCTCTCCGGCCCGCCGGGGAAAGTCTTCAGGTAATCCGCCAGACCCTGTGTGGCACGCCTTACCACATATATATTCATGCGGTTAGTACCGGCGCCTATCACGCCCCTAAGGCCCGCCGTGCCAAATTCCAGTTCCGTGTAAAACCTCTCCTCCTGCTCCCCGGGGGCGTCCGCTATTGCCTCAAGCTCAGCACGGAGCTTTGGGTCGAGGCTCTTTTCTTCGAGCCAGAGCTTATAATTCTCTCTGTAATCCATAAAACCTATTCCTTTCCTTCCGCCGCCCGGGCGGTAGATTCTTCTGCCTTTACGTTTAGGCCGGATTCGCGGAACATACTGAAGGCGTTGTCTCCGCCCACTATCACATGGTCGCTGAAGCCTATGCCTATGGCGGAGACGGCGTTTATTATCTTTGCCGTAGTCTCGCGGTCGTCCACCGAAGGGCGCAGATCCCCCGAAGGGTGGTTGTGGCATATTATGATGTTCTGTGCTCCGTACCTTACGGCACATTCCACCACGGCCCTCGGGTATATTGTCACTTCGCCCGGAGTGCCTGTACCGATAAGCTGAGTATGCAGTATCCTGTAGTTTTTATCGAGGCACACCATATACATGCTTTCGTTGGTATCGTTGAACGGCAGGCTTTTGCAGTAGCGCATGGCGGCATCCGGCGTGTTGAGCCTTTTCTTTTGGGCCGCCATTCCCTTGGCCTTTGCCCGCCTGCCCATAGCCCCTACCAGCGACAGCAGCACGGCGGCGCTTTCGCCTATGCCCTCCACGGCCATAAGCTCTTTCGGGCCGGCGTTGAGCACCTCCCAAAGCGATCCAAATGCGCTCTTATCCAGCAGTCTGTGGGCGATGGGGTTGGTATCCCGCCGTGGAATGGCGTACGTAAGCAAAAGCTCCAGCAGCTGATGCTCGTGCATGCCGTCCGGGCCGTTTTCTATGTAACTTTGCCTCAGCCTTTCCCGGTGGCCTTTGTGCAGGTTTTCCATTGCCGTACTCCTTCTCTTTTCTCCCTTATTTATTATAGAGTAAAGCGCAGCTTTTGCCTAACTATTTTTTAGTTTTTCATCCAAATAAAAATATATTATTCTGGGGCTTGAATAAGCTGTCGAAACAGGTCATAATACCTTTAAGCAAAATCTCAAAAAAGCTTATTTCGATAATGTGCGACCGTAATAATACGGCCGTAATTATATATTTTTATATTTTTTTATGCGGAGGATAGGTAAAAGGGATGGATATTCTCAAGGAACGAATACGCAGGGAAGGCAAGGTGCTGCCCGGAAACATCATCAAGGTGGACGGCTTTTTGAACCACCGGGTGGATACAAAGCTCATGGCTGCCATGGCGGAGGAATTTGAAAAGCATTTCGACGTATCAAAGGCCACTGTGGTGTTGACAGCGGAAGCGAGCGGCATTGCCCTTGCCACCATGTGCGCCTATCGCTACGGGCTGCCCCTTATCTACGCAAAAAAGGCCAAAAGCGACAACATCGAGGGCGGCATAATAAAAAGCGACATTTACTCCTATACATACAAAAAAAAGGTCACTCTTATGGTTTCTGCCGAGTGGCTCAAGCCCACAGACAAGGTGCTGATAATCGACGATTTTCTCGCCAACGGCGAAGCCCTCCGCGGCCTGTGCGAAATAGTCAACAGCGCCGGTGCCGAGCTGGTAGGCATGGGCGTAGCAGTCGAAAAGGGCTTCCAGCCCGGCGGCAAGAAGCTGCGCGATGCCGGAATTCCCCTTTACTCCCTTGCCGTAATCGAAAAGGCCGGCGAAGACGGCATCATATTCAGAGACGAACAGGAAGAAAAGTAAATAACAGCACAAAATGAACGGCAGCGCCGTTCATTTTGTTTTGTATTGTCTTTTTCACAAATGGTATTTCCTTACCACGGCCTCCTGCCGCAGTAGAAATGCTTCTTCCAGTATGTGGTCTTGTACTCCCGGCGCACTACCTTGCCGTTGGAGCTGGAGGCGTCTATCATCATGCTGGAGGATATCACTATGCCTATGTGGCCTATCTTGGAGTAATTGTCGCTGTAGAAGCAGATGAGATCGCCCTTTTTGAGCTTGTTTATATCTTTTATCTTCTCCCAGTCGTCAACCTGCGAATAGCCTGCGGCGGTAAGCCTTCGTCTGTTGCTGCCCGCCTGCTTTAGGCAATAGTATACCAGTCCGCTGCAATCAAAGCTGTTGGGGCCGGTGTTGCCCAGTATGTACTTGCACCCCAGCTTGCTCTTTGCCACCTCTATCATCTTGGTTATGTTAGCCTTGGTCTTTTTCTGCGCCGCCTTCTTGGGGCTCTCCTTGGCCTTGGGGGAATAAAGCATCTCATAGGTCTTTTCCCCCGCCAGGCCGTCTGCGCTGAGTCCGTTCCTGCTCTGGAAGTCCTTCATGGCGGCCTTTGTCTCGTCGCCGTAGTAGCCGGTAGTCTTGCTCATGTATCCCATATCCACCAGCTGCTTCTGCATCTGGGATACGTCCTCGCCCTCCATGCCTTCCTTTACGCAATACTTAGGCGCGCTGTCGTTCATAAGTATGGAGAGCGTCTGTTCTCCCGCCCAGCCGTCCTGATCAAGCTTTATGCCAATGGCCTCGGTGAAGTTCACCTGCCGTTGGAACAGCTCCACGCCATGCTCTGTGGCGGGGCCGAAAAAGTCCGTCGCGGTATCCGAATCCATATAGCCCAGCTCCATCAGCCGCTCCTGAAGCGGTATCACCCGCTCGCTGGTTATGCCCCTGTGCAGTATGGGCTCAGGCGTGGGCGACGGCTCAGGCGTGGGAGATGGGGTGGGGGTAGGCTCCACGTGCAGTATGCTGGTTATGCCGTTTTCAGCCTCCTCCATAACGTAGGCCATCTTTGCCTTGTCCTGGCTGGAACAGCCGCGTACCGCCAACACCGAGCCTATGGTAGCTCCCGCGAGAACCAGCGCCGTGCCGCTCACAGCCATTGCCTTTACCCTTGGCCCAGATGCAAGCAGCCTGTCCCACAGGGTCGGCCCCTTGGGTCTTTTATTGGGCGTTATCAGCTTTCTGGCGTTGCCTTTGCCATTCATTATTTTTGTTTTGCTATGCCTGACCCGCCTGAATTTTTTCTGTATTCGCCGTATAATATCTGACATTGCGTCTCCTCAATCGCTTTATATAGGTTTTATTTTAAATGCTCCGGCCCGTCTTTTCAACGGAAAGGCCTGCTTTGTCTGTATTTGTTTACAAAATAAATGATATTTATACTTAAATTTAATTATAGTTATTCAGTTTATTAAAACTTCTGCTTATATGTATCTAACCAAACCGTATTTCACACCGCAAATGAGTTATGCTATTATAATAGTGCTTTTTACGCTAAAAAATAATTTTTCAGGAGGATTTACATATGGCAACCATTTCCCGCGGCATCAAGGCCCCCATTATTCGGGAGGGCGACGATATCGTATCCATCGTATACAACTGCGTGCTCAGCGCCTCGAAGGAGCAAGGCTTTACCCTCAGGGACCGTGACGTGGTAGCCGTGACCGAAGCCGTCGTTGCCCGCGCCGCAGGCAACTATGCCACAGTCGACGCCATCGCCGAGGACGTCCGCCGCAAGCTTGGCGGCAATACCATAGGCCTGGTATTCCCCATACTCAGCCGCAACAGGTTCGCCATTTGCCTCCGCGGCATCGCCCGGGGAGCCAGGAAGGTAGTGGTACAGCTGGGCTACCCCTCCGATGAGGTGGGCAACCATCTTGTGGATATCGACGCGCTGGACGACAGCGGAATAGACCCTTATAAGGACGTGCTGACCGTTGCGGAGTTCCGCAGGCACTTCGGAACCCCTCTCCACCCATTCACCGGCGTGGACTATATCAGCTATTATACTCAGCTTATCGAGGAAGAAGGCGCCGAGGCGGAAATAATACTTGCCAACCGTCCCGAGGCCATACTCTCCTATTCCGATAAGGTGCTCTGCTGCGATACCCACACCCGCTTCCGTACCCAACGCCGCATATTGGCTGCAGGCGCAGATGTGTGTCTCACCCTCTGCGATATACTCAACTCCCCGGTGAACGGCAGCGGATACAACGAAAAATATGGCCTTCTCGGTTCCAACAAAGCCACTGAGGGCGTGGTAAAGCTCTTCCCCAACAACGCTCAGGAGGTTGCTGAAGCCATCAGCGCACGCCTTTGCGCAGCCACCGGCAATAAGATCGAGGCTATGGTATACGGAGACGGTGCCTTCAAGGATCCCGTCGGCAAGATATGGGAGCTGGCCGATCCCGTGGTATCCCCCGGCTTCACCGATGGTCTCAACGGCCTGCCCAACGAGCTGAAGCTCAAGTACCTTGCTGATAACGACTTCGCGGATCTCAAGGGCGAGGAGCTCCGCTCTGCAATAGAAAACGCCATACGCAAAAAGGACGCCGACCTGAAGGGCAGCATGGCCACCCAGGGTACCACCCCACGCAGGCTTACCGACCTCCTGGGCTCCCTGTGCGACCTGACCTCCGGCTCCGGCGACAAGGGCACACCCATAGTTCTGGTACAGGGCTACTTTGAGAACTACGCCGACTAATCGCAAAAATAAAAAGGAACGGCATCCGCCGCTCCTTTTATTTTACTCATACCTCAGCGCGTTTATGGGATCCATCTTTGCCGCCTTGTTGGCGGGGTAGTAGCCAAAGAATACCCCTATGGTCATGGAGAAGCCCAGGGCGATAAGTATGCTCTCTATGCTGGCCTTGGCGGGGAAACCCAAGGCGTTGCTGGCGATGCTGCCCGCAGCTATGCCCAAGGCCACGCCTATTGCGCCGCCTATGAGGCATATTATCACCGCCTCGATTATGAATTGCAGCCGTATGCTGGTGTTGGTGGCGCCCAGAGCCTTGCAGGTGCCTATCTCACGGGTGCGCTCGGTTATGGATACCAGCATTATGTTCATAACGCCTATGCCGCCCACCAGCAGCGATATACCCGCTATTACGGATATGGAGGTCTGTATGGTGCCCAGCACCGAAGCAAACTGGGATACCATGCTCTCCATGCTGAAGGCGCTCACCTTGAAATCCCGGTTAGTGCGGTAATAGGCGTTGAGATAACGCTCCACCCGGCTTGCGAATGTGGTGGAATCCACCCCGGGGGCGGATATCACAGTAGCCATGGTGTAGCCGGAGGTGGAATGGGTGGCGGCCTGAGCCGTGCCTATGGGGATATACACGTTGGTGTTTATATCCTTTTCCGAGCCGAAATTCATCATATATACATTCTGCTCGTACTGGTATACGCCTACGATGGTATACTCGTAAAAGCTGTCCCCTACGGTGACTTCCAGCGTTTCCCCTATGGCGTTCTCGTTCTTGCCGCCGAAAAGGTTGTTAACCAGCTTATCCGAAACTACGGCTATCCTGCGATCCCCCCCGAGCTCATCGGCGGTGAGCATGCGCCCGGACAGCACGGCGGGGGCGTTGGAGAGAAAGTAATCACTGTTTATGCCCATCACGGTAACGTTAGCGTAAAGCTTTCCCTTTTCCGCCTTGCCGGTTCCTACAGTTTCGCTCAGGGCTATTCCCAGCATTTCGCTGTCGTAGTTTTCCCTGAGGGAACTGAGCATATCGTCGGTAATGTAGTCCTTTTCCGTGGGGACCTTCTGGTTTTCCGCGGCCATGAACATCATGCCCTGCGCCGCCGCGTCCCCGTCTTCATCCTCGTCTGCCTTTTGCTGTATCATGACGGTGACGTTGCTCGCGCCAATGGACTGCATCGAATCGGTGAATTTATTGGTCACGGACTGGCCCAGCGTCATTATGGTAATGACGGCACATATGCCTATGATTATGCCCAGCATGGTAAGGAAGGTGCGCATCTTATTGCTGCGAAGGCCGTTGAGCGCCAGCATTATGTTTTCAATTATCAGCAAGCGTACCCCTCCTTTCGCCTATTATCTCCCCGTCCATCAGGGTGAATATGCGTCCCGTTTCCTCTGCAAGGCTGTCGGAATGGGTGATAAGCACTATCGTCATGCCCTGCTCGCGGTTGAGCTGATGGAATATGTCCATTATCAGCCTTCCCGTCTTGCTGTCCAGAGCGCCTGTGGGCTCATCGGCCAAAAGTATGGCCGGATGGTTGGCCATGGCGCGGGCTATGGCTACCCTCTGCTTCTGCCCGCCGGAAAGCTCGTCAGGATTGTGCTTCATGCGGTCCTCCATGCCTACCAGCTTCAAAAGCTCCTTTGCCCGCTCTGTGCGCTCGGCTCCCGGAACCTTTGCGTAAAGCATTGGCCGCTCCACGTTCTTGAGTGCGCTGGTGCGGGGGATAAGGTTATAGGTCTGGAACACGAAGCCTATCTTTTTGTTGCGTATATGTGAAAGCTCATTGTCGTCCGCCTGGTTTATATCCACGCCGTCCAGCAGATAGCTTCCCTCGCTTGCCCTGTCCAGCGCGCCTATTATGTTCATGAGGGTGGACTTGCCGGAGCCTGACGCTCCTACTATGGATACGAACTCCCCTTCGTAGACCTGCAGGTCTATGCCCTTGAGCACCTCTATCTCGTTTTCGGTCCCCTCGAAGAAGCGCTTCTTTATGCCATTCAGATCAATTATAAGCCTGCGCTCTTTATTGTCCCTCATATCAGCTGCCCATTGCCATCATCTGTGAAAAGTCAAACTTCATATCTGATGGCATGGATACCTCCATACCTTCCTGTATGTCACCGGTGACCTCCACATAGTAGTCCCCCTCCACCCCTACTGTAACGGGTACGGCGGCCTTTGTAATTCCGCCGGACTCTGTGCGGGTAACTACGTATACCACATCGTTGCCGTTTTCGTCCTGCTGCACCGCGTCGTAGGGAACAGTAAGCACATCGGCAGTCTCCCGGAGTATTATGTTCAGTTTTGCGTTCATGCCGAGGCGCAGCCTGTCTGTGGGGCTGTTTATTTTTACCTTCACCTGATAGGTGACGTTGCTGCCCTGTGTGGGAGTGGGGGAGATGAATATCACCTCGCCCTGAAGCTGCTCGTCACGGGTGGCGTCGGTCTTGAACACCGCCTTCATGCCAAGCTTGACGTCCGCTATGTCGTATTCGTCTATCTCTGCGGATACCACGAATGCGCTGCAATCCTGTATTGTAGCTATCACGCCCCCGGCGTAGGTGTCCCCCTGCTTTACGTTTATGGCGGTCACGGTGCCGGAAATGCCGGCCTTAAGGGTACCCTTTTCTATCTGTTCCTGATAGGTATCCACGGCGTTTTCCTGCTGCTGGGTGGCTACTCCCGCGCTCGCCCTGGCGGATTTAAGGTTATCCCTGCTGCCCTCGTACTGGTTCTGCTGGGAAGACACGGTGTATTCGTATGTGGCCTGGGCATTGTCCAGCGCGGTCTTGGCGTTGCGGAGGGCGGACTCAAGATTTGACATGCTTCCTTCGATGGTATCATAGGCGCTTTTTGCGGACCTGTAAGCGGCCTCGGCGGTAGCGCGCCTTTGGTCAAGATTCAGACTGTTCAAGGCCGTCTCCGCTGCCGAAAGGACATTTGCCGCATCATTTGCCTCCTGGAAGAGCTTTTCTTTTTGCTGCTTTTCTTCCTCGGTACTGGTTTCCGTCACTATATATGCATTATATGCCGCAAGCTTTGCGTCGTAATCGGTCTTGGCGCTCTGGTATGCGGCGTACTCGCTGCTGCCCTCCAGATTTTCGGGTATGGAATCCAGCTCCCTTTTTGCCCGCTGCATCTCCGAATAAGCCTCATCGGCCTTGCTTTGCGCCTCATCATAGGCTTCCCTTGCGCTGTTATAGGCCTCTCCGGCAGATATCACGTTCCTTGCGGCGGACTCTATCTGATAGTTCTGCGTTTCTATAGCCTGCTCCAGCGCCCTTTTCGCGTTGTTTACCGTAACGCTGGTCTGGGTCTTCGCGGCGGAGAGTGACTTTTCCGCGTCCTCGAGGTTATCCTCGAGCTTTGATGTGTCGAATGTGCATATGGTATCGCCCTCCTGCACCACGTCTCCCACCTCTACATCCACGGTCAGCACCTCCATCCCGGTAAGGGTGGCGGTAATTGACCGCGTTTTATCGCTTATTATGGTGCCGGTGGAGGACACGCTGCTCTGTATGCTGCGTTTTTCCACTACGGCCGTCTCCTCGGTAAGCTCCGCAAGCTGAGCCATGGCGGCCTGAGCCTTATGCCGTATCGTCAGCACGGCAGCGGCTATGATTATGGCTATGCAGAGGAATACCGCCAGCTTCTTGTGCTTCTTTATCCAGACCGTGAATTTCTTCATTTTTTCTCCTTACCCAAGCATTCCGGTATAAAGGGTGTAGTATTTGCCCTTCTGGGCCATAAGGTCGTCGTGGTCACCCCGCTCTATTATGCGGCCCTGATCCAGTACCATTATGGCGTTGGCGTTCTGAACGGTGGAGAGCCTGTGGGCTATTACGAATACCGTCCTGTTAGCCATGAGCTTATCCATGCCGCTTTGGACTATTGCCTCGGTGCGGGTATCGATAGAGCTGGTGGCCTCATCAAGTATCATAACAGGGGCGTTCTCGCAGGCGGCGCGGGCTATGGAGATGAGCTGCCGCTGGCCCTGGGAAAGGCCGCTGCCGTCCCCCTCCAGCATTGTATCGTAGCCCTTGGGCAGCCGCATTATGAAGTCGTGGGCATTGGCCAGCTTGGCTGCGGCCTCCACTTCCTCGTCGGTAGCATCCAGCTTGCCATAGCGTATGTTGTCCCGAACGGTGCCCGTGAACAGGTTCACTTCCTGCAATACCATGCCGAGGCTGTGGCGGAGGTCCGCCTTCTTTATATCCCTGACGTTAATGCCGTCGTAGGTTATCTCGCCCTTCTGTATGTCATAGAAGCGGTTTATAAGGTTGGTTATGGTGGTCTTGCCTGCGCCGGTAGCGCCCACGAAGGCTATCTTCTGCCCCGGCTTTGCGAAGAGGCTCACATCGTGGAGAACTATCTTGTCCGGAACATAACCGAAATCCACGTCCTTGAGCCGCACGTCGCCCTTTACCTCAACCAGCTCGCCCGTGGGCTTCTTCCACGCCCACGTTCCGGTGTGCTGGGGTACTTCCGTCAGCGCGCCGTTTATGTATCTGGCGTTGACCAGCGTTACCTTTCCCTCGTCCTCCTCGCTCTTTTCGTCCATCATGGCGAATATGCGCTCCGCGCCTGCCAGGGCCATTACTATGGAGTTGAGCTGCTGGGAAACTTGATTCACCGGCATATTGAAGCTCTTGGAAAGCTGGAGGAAGGAGGCTATACCGCCCAGAGTCATGCCGCCCACGCCGCCGATGGCCATCATTCCGCCCACGACCGCCAATAGCACGTACTGGAGGTGGCCAAGGTTGCCGTTTATCGGGCCTATTATATTTGTAAACTGGTTGGCGGCGGAGGAATTGAAGCGCAATGCTTCATTCAGCTGGTCAAACTCCTCCTTGCTCTTTTCCTCATGGCAGAATACGTTGACTACCTTCTGGCCGTTTATCATCTCCTCGATGTAGCCGTTGGCATCGCCCAGCGCCTCCTGCTGGAGGGTGAAGAACTTTGCGCTGTTGCCTGCCACCCTGGTAGTTACCTTCAGCATGGGGTACATGGTGAGCAGCGCCACTGCGGTGAGCAGCGGGCTTACCACTACCATTGCCGCCAGCACGCCTATTATTGTTATGGCAGAGCTGAGCATGTTGGGTATGCTCTGGCATATCATGTTCTCGAGGGTATCGATATCATTGGTGTACCGGCTCATTATGTCGCCGTACGCATTGCTGTCAAAGTAAGCTATGGGCAGTGTCTGCATGTGGTCGAACAGATCGTCGCGTATATTCTTCTGTATGCCCTGTGACACTGTGACCATTATGCGGCTGTATATAAATGTAGACAGTATGCCTGCAAGGTATATGCAGGCCATTGTGGCTATGGCCCTGAGCAGCCCCGTAAAGACGGGGTCCGGCTGGCCTATCAGCGGCTCTATGTAGTCGTCGATAAGGGTCTTTGTGAACATGCTGCCCTTTATACCCGCCAGGGCGCTGATGATTATGCCAAGGAACACCGCGGCCATGTGCCACTTGTAGGGCTTGAACATGGCGGAAAGGCGCTTGATGGTCTTTTTGCTGTTCTCGCCCAGATTCTTCAGGTCATGGGCGTTGAGCGGCCGCCGGGGCCCGGGGCCTTCCTCCTGCTGGTTGGCTCTCCGCCTGCGTTTTTTCTCCTTTTTATCCTTCATTTCCACATCTGTCTCTATATCCGCGCCCTTTTTCTTATTCTCCTTACTGCTCATCGAAATCGCCTCCTCCCTTCTGCTGGGATTCGTATACCTCGCGGTAGATACGGCACCGGTTCAGCAGCTCGTCGTGGGTGCCGAAGTCCATTATACGGCCGTTGTCCATCACTATTATCCTGTCCGCGTCCTGCACGGAGGATATGCGCTGGGCGATGATTATCTTTGTGACGTCAGGCATCTCGCTCCTGAAGGCGTCCCTTATGGCCCTGTCGGTGGCCGTGTCCACGGCGCTGGTGGAATCGTCCAGTATGAGTATCTTGGGGTTCTTCAGCAGGGCCCGGGCTATACAGAGTCTCTGCTTCTGGCCGCCGGAAACGTTTGAGCCGCCCTGCTCCATCTCGGAATCATACCCTTCGGGCATTGCCATTATGAAGCCGTCCGCCTGGGCCACCCTGGCTGCATGGCGTATCTCCTCCATTGTGGCGTTTTCATTGCCCCAGCGGAGGTTTTCAGCAACGGTGCCGGAGAACAGCTCGTTCTTTTGCAGCACCATGGATACGGCGTTCCTGAGCGCCTCTATGTCGTACTCCCGAACGTCCCTTCCGCCTACCCTGACGCAGCCCTCCGTCACGTCGTAAAGCCGGGGTATAAGCTGCACGAGGGTGGACTTGCCGCTTCCTGTGCCGCCGATCAGGCCTATGGTCTCGCCGCTCCTTATGTGAAGGTCGATATTCTCAAGGCAGCTCCTGCCGCCCCTGCCGCCGTAGCTGAAGGATACGCCGTCGAAATCCACGCTGCCGTCGGGTATGACCGTCTCGGCGCCGGGATCGTTGGCTATGTCCGTCCTTTCGTTGAGCACCTCGCATATGCGCTCGGCAGAGGCCCGGGAGATGATGAGCATCATCAGCACCATGGAAAGCATCATAAGGCTGGTGAGTATGCTCATGGCATAGGTGAGTACGCTCATGAGCTGGCCGGTGGTCATGTTGCCCGCCACGATTATGTGGGCGCCCAGCCAGCTGGAGAGCAGTATGCAGGTGTACACCGAGGCCTGCATGAGCGGTGAGCCGAAGGTGGTTATCTTCTCCGCCCTTGAGAAATCCCGGTAAATGGTATCCGAAACCTTTCCAAACTTTTCCCTCTCGTGCTCCTCCCGGACGAAAGCCTTCACTACCCTGATGCCCCGGAGGTTTTCCTGAACTACCCTGTTGAGCTTGTCATAGGTCTTGAACACCCTTTCGTATATGGGGTGCGCCTTGGACATCATTATATATATGCCCAAGCCCAGCACGGGAACGGCGCAAAGGAACACCGTGGCTATCCGGACGTTTATCCTGAATGACATTATCAGGGAGAATATCAGCATCAGCGGGCTCCGTATAGCTATGCGTATGAGCATCATGTATGCGTGCTGCATTCTGGTAACGTCGGTAGTCAGCCTGGTTATAAGGCTGGCGGTGGAAAACCTGTCTATATTGGCGAAGGAGAACGTCTGAATATTGTAGTACATATCCTGTCGGACGTTCTTGGCAAAGCCGGTGGAGGCTACGGCAGCACTGCGGCCAGACATCACGCCGAAGGCCAGGGACACCAGCGCGCATAAAATGAGCAGCCCGCCTATGCGCAGTATCTCCCCCATATTGCCCGGGGTTATGCCCCTATCTATAAGCAGAGAGAGCACATAGGTTATGGCTACCTCCATGAAGACTTCGCCCGCCATATACACCGGCGTAAGTATGGATTCCTTTTTGTATTCCCTTATGCATTTTGAAAGGGTCTTAACTATCATATCTATTTATCCCCTCCTGTCCTTTCGGCGTTTTGGCGTATGCGCTGGCACACGCTGTGGAGCACCTTCATCTCTTCCGCTGTTATACCCTCGACAAGCTGCCTTTCTATGCAGCTTATCCTATCCAGCACCTCGCGGCTTCGCTCCATTGCCTTATTCGTAAGACGTATGCGCTTTAGCCTGCCGTCATTCTCCTCGGGTTCCCGCATTATGAGGTTCTTATGCTCCATCGCCTGCAGGAGCCGCGTTGCAGTGCTCCTTCGAATGTTGAACTCCGCCTCTATATCCTTCTGATATACGGGCTTATCCCCGTTATCCATTATAAAGCCCATTATTCTGCACTGGCTCGGGGTGAGGCCCGTAAGCCTGCCTATCTCCAGCGCCTCAAACCTGCGCCGTATTGCATGGTCCGCTGATTTTATATCCGTGCAGGGACTGTAATTTCCCATTTTTCCTCCCTCTGCCGCTGTATTTTTAAAAAGTTAGCAAGCTAACAGTGACATATTATAATTAGACTGTTTTTTAATGTCAATGGATTACACAAAAAATACACAATGCTTACAAATCGTTAGCATGCTAATCTTAATTCAGTCTGTCAAAAAACCCCGGGGTTGATAAGGGGCTGCAGCCCCTTATGTTCAATCCGGCTCTGACGACATGTGCGTCAGAACAGATGAAAACCCAGAGGTTTTCGTACTTTGCGGGTTTTGCCGCCCGGGAGCGAATGCGAGAGGCAAAACCCGTAAAACTCAAAAAAGTGGCGTTCAGCCACTTTTTTGACACTCTTAATTTTGCTATCAAATATGTACAATCCGTAAAATGCGATGCCGCTCCGCTGACAAAATCAGGAATTTCGATTATTATTATATCAGCACAACGTGAAAGGAAATTTGCAAATCTAATGAGAAAGCTTACAGTCATAATATCCCTGATAATGTGTGCCCTGCTGGTCTTCGGCTGCGCAAAGGCGCCGGAGCAGCCCTCCGATGCCGCGTCCGCCGGGCAGGAGGCGTCAAAGCCCGACGATCCAGAACCCGCCATAGACAGCGGCTTCACCTGGGACAACGGCGGGGAGGAGGACATGGAGGGGCACATAATATACCCTGACATACAGGTCAAATTCAAGGAGGACGGCAGGGTTCTGGAGTTCACCGGCGAGGATCTCAGCGGCAACGCAGTTGACAGCAAGGAGTTCTTCGCCAAGGCAAAGGTCACTATGATAAACGTATGGGGAACCTTCTGCTCACCCTGCATAATGGAGATGCCGGATCTGGGCGAGCTTTCCAGGGAATATGCCGACAAGGATTTCCAGGTGATCGGCATAATAAGCGACGCCCGCAGCGCAGACAGCGACGAGAGCAAGGCCGCGGTCGATATAATAGAGCGCACCAAGGCGGACTACACCCACCTGCTCCTCAGCGACAGCATGATTGATTCTTTTGTGAGCGAAATATACGCCATACCCACCACGATATTCGTTGACAGCACGGGCAAGGTGCTGTGCTCCACCATAGTGGGCAGCAACGCCAAGGACTCCTGGGCCGGGGCGGTAGACAAGGTGCTGGAGCACGTAGGCGAATAAGTTTCTATTGACTTTTCCCGCTTCCCTCTGTAATATGAGACTGACTCTCATATTCGGAGGGATTTTTTATGTATAAGACCATACAGTATAAGAGCCTGTGTGACTTTTTCGAGCGCGGCACAAAGGAGCAGTATACCTCGGACGAGATAATAGAGGCGGTATGCCCCGAGGGGGCAGGGAAAAGTACGGTCTACAGACAGCTGGCAAAGATGACGGAGACGGGCGAGCTTCGGAAATTCCACGACGGCAAGCACATATTATATCAATACTCACATATTTCGCCGGACTGCGGCAGCCACTTCCATTTAAAGTGCATTAGCTGCGGCAGGCTCATACACCTGAACTGCAACAGGATAAGCGAGTTCGCCAGCCACATGGCGGCGGACCACGGCTTTACCCTCGACATGCGGCAAACCGTACTTTACGGTCTCTGCGCCCAGTGCAGCAAAAAAGAAGTGGGGAAGCAGCAATGATGAATATAAAGAATCTTTTATCTTTTTTACTTGTTTTAGCCATGTTGGCCACCATTGGGGGCTGCGCAAATCCCCCGGAGGAGGCCGTGGAGAGCAGCGATGGCGGCATGACCATAGTGGCGGCCAATTTCCCCGCCTATGATTTCGCCAGGGCAGTAGCGGGAGACGTGAATGTAATACTGCTTCTTCCTCCCGGCAGCGAGGCCCACAGCTATGAGCCCACCCCGGCGGACGTGATAGCCATACAGGAATGCAGCCTGTTCATCTACGCCGGAGGCGAAAACGAGGAATGGGCCACCCAGATGATACAAAACCTTGAGCTCGACCCGGATAAGGCCATCGCGATGCTGAATGTGGTGGAGCCGCTGGAGGAGGAACGGGTAGAGGGCATGGAGCCGGAGCGCGGTCACTCCCATGACCACGGCAAAGACTGCGATCATGACCATGAGGATCACGAAGAGTACGATGAACACGTATGGACCTCCCCAAAGAACGCAGCGCTGATAGTTCATGCCATATGCGATAAATTATCCCAAATATGCCCGGCGGACGCAGGCGAATTCGCAGCCAACGCGGACAGATATGAGAAGGAATTGGAGAGGCTGGACGGCGAGTTCCGGGAAGTAGTGGATAACGGCAAGCGCAAAACGCTGGTGTTCGCGGACAGGTTCCCGGTAAGGTATTTTACAGAGGAATACGGTCTCAGGTACTACGCCGCATTTCCCGGCTGCTCCGCAGAGAGCGAGGCCAGCCCCAAGACCGTGGCATTTTTGATAGACCGGGTTCGGGAGGAGAATATCCCCGTGGTGTTCAAGACAGAGCTTTCCAACGGCAGGATAGCATGCGCCGTGGCGGAATCCACCGGAGCGAAGGTGCTCACCTTCACCTCCTGCCACAACCTTACAAAGGACGAATTCCAGTCCGGGGCAACCTACATATCCCTCATGGAGGGAAACCTTCAGAATCTCCGGGAGGCGCTGAACTGATATGGCACTTTTAAGCTGCAATAACGCCGCCTTCGCCTACGACGGGCGGAAGGTGGTATCCAACCTTAACTTTACGGTGGAGCCGGGAGACTATCTCTGCATAGTAGGCGAAAACGGCGCGGGCAAGAGCACCCTCGTAAAGGGGCTCTTAGGCTTCATAAAGCCCTGCGAGGGCAGCGTGACCATGGGCTCGGGTCTCAAGGTAAACGAGATAGGCTACCTTCCTCAGCAGACAGACGTACAGCGTGACTTTCCCGCAAGCGTATATGAGGTGGTGCTGTCCGGCTGCCTTAACAGCCTCGGCATGCGTCCCTTCTATACAAAGGACCACCGGGAGCGGGCCGAGGCCATGATGGACCGGCTCAGCATAACAGCCCTCAAAAAGAGCTGCTACAGGGAGCTTTCCGGCGGGCAGCAGCGGCGGGCGCTGCTGGCCCGGGCGCTCTGCGCCACGAGGAAGCTCATTCTTCTCGACGAGCCCACTACCGGTCTGGATCCACTGGTTACTATGGAAATGTACCGGCTCATAAAGGATATAAACCACCATGACGGCATAACCGTAATCATGGTATCCCACGACATACCCGCGGCGGTGCGGGACGGGCAGCACATACTGCATCTGAGCTCCAACGGCCCATACTGGGCCACCGCCGCAGAATACCGCAGCAGCCCGTTGGGCCGGGCGTTCCTCGGGAGGTAGCATATGGCGTATTTAGCGAATATGTTTTCTTATACATTCATGGTGCGGGCGCTCATAGTGGGCCTGCTGGTGTCCCTCTGCGCGGCGCTTCTGGGGGTGAGCCTGGTTTTAAAGCGGTATTCCATGATAGGGGACGGCCTGTCCCACGTGGGCTTCGGGGCGCTGGCAGCAGCATCGGTATTGGGCGCGTCCGAGCTGGGTGTGGCCATACCCGTAGTCGTCGTGGCAGCCGTATTGCTGCTGCGCCTGAGCAGCTCCGCAGCCATAAAGGGCGATGCGGCAATAGCCCTCATATCCACCGGCTCTCTGGCGCTGGGCGTGCTGGTCATATCCGTAACCTCGGGCATGAATACCGACGTTATGAATTTCCTCTTCGGAAGCATACTGGCAATGAGCCAGAGCGACGTGACGCTTAGCATAATACTCTCCGCCTGCGTGCTGACGCTGTTCGTGCTGTTCTACTGCCGCATGTTCGCCGTGACCTTCGACGAGGGCTTCGCCCGGGCCACAGGGGCCAACGCCGGCCTTTACAATACTCTTCTGGCCTGCCTTACGGCGGTGACCATCGTACTCGGCATGCGCATGATGGGGGCGCTGCTCATATCCAGCCTTATAATTTTCCCGCCCCTTACCTCCATGCGGCTATGCAAAACCTTCAGGAGCGTGGTGATATGCTCTGGGCTGCTGTCCGCCTTCTGCTTTGTAGCCGGCATGGTCATAAGCTTCGCCTTATCCACCCCCACCGGGCCCAGCGTCGTGGCGGTAAACATAATATGCTTCTGCGTATTTGCCGCTCTGGGCCGGGCGCGCGCCTTGAAAAAGACGGCACGCCGCGCTAATATTAGATAAAACACACTTCATACAAAAAACACACAAAGGAGAACCGTTATGATAAACCACGAGGAAAAGGCACACGAGCTTTTCAAGCAGGGCTACAACTGCGCCCAGTCTGTATTCGCCGCGTTTTGCGACGTCACCGGCATTGACTTTGATACGGCAATAAAGCTGGCCTCAGGCTTTGGCGCCGGAATGGGAGGCATGCGTGACACCTGCGGCGCGGTCACCGGCATGTTCATGGTAGCGGACATGCTCTATGGCTACACCGACTCACAGGCCACTGCCGAAAAGGCGGCCCACTACGCCACTATCCGCAAGCTGGCTGAGCAGTTCAAGGAGGAAAACCAGAGCCTCATGTGCCGTGATCTTCTGGCCTTCTGCAAGAAGGCGCAGCAGCCCATGGAGCGTACCGACGCGTACTACGCAGAGCGGCCCTGCACCCGCCTTGTAATGGACGCGGCCCGGCTGCTGGATAACCTCATAGCTGAGCGGGGGCTTAATAAGTAATGCTCATACACGGCCTGCAAAAGCTGACGCTCCTGGATTACCCCGGCAAGGTAGCCTGCACCGTATTCACAGGGGGCTGTAATTTCCGCTGTCCCTTCTGCCACAACGGCAGCCTTGTGCTCAGGCCCGACGAGGGAGAGCACATTCCGGAGGAGGAGCTTTTCGCCCTGCTCAAAAAGCGGCAGGGCGTACTTGAGGGGGTATGCATAACCGGCGGCGAACCCACCCTGGCCTTCGGTCTGGAAACGCTGATGGCAAGGATAAAGGAGATGGGCTATCTTGTCAAGCTGGATACCAACGGCACCCGGCCAAAGGCCGTAAAGCGGATAATAGACGCGGGCCTTGCGGACATGATAGCCATGGACATAAAGAACAGCTATAAAAAATACCCCGAAACCTGCGGTGTACCAGGCTACGACACAGCGCCCGTCAAGGAAAGCATACAGCTCATAATGTCCAGCGGAATAGACTATGAATTCCGCACAACGGTAATGCGGGAATTCCACACCCCCGATGACATTCGCGCCATAGCGAAGGAAATTCAGGGAGCAAAGGGCTACTTCCTCCAGGCCTACCGGGATTCCGGCGATATATTAAAGGGCGGCTGCTCCCGGCATACGGATCAGGAGCTGCACGAGCTCCTCGCCGCGGCGAGGGAGTATGTGCCCTGTGCGGAGCTCAGAGGGGTGTAATAGTTGCTGTCTCCCAATTGAGACACAATATATAGTTTTTATTATTGCCAAACAAACACAATATGTGGTATACTCAGGTCCAAGAGGAACTATTTGGCGATTGCCGCCCAAAATGAGCCAAACCGGGCCTTTTCCGCGCCCATCAGATAGATATATTTAAATTTACCTGGAGGAACATCATAATGTACCGCGTAGTCAAAAGGGATAATTCCGTTGCGGAATTCGATATCAAAAAGATCAGCGAGGCCATAATAAAGGCCTTTGAGGCCACGGAAAAGCAGTATAACAACAGCGTTATAGACCTGCTGGCGCTTAAGGTTACCGCAGACTTTGAGCCCAAGATAAAGGACGGCCTTATAGCCGTGGAGGACATACAGGACAGCGTGGAGGAGGTGCTGAGCCAGGCGGGCTATGCCGACGTGGCCAAGGCTTACATACTCTACCGCAAGCAGCGCGAAAAGCTGCGCAATATGAAGTCCACCATACTTGACTACAAGGAGACGGTGAACAACTACGTCAACGTCACCGACTGGCGCGTAAAGGAGAACTCTACCGTAACCTACTCCGTAGGCGGCCTCATACTCTCCAACAGCGGCGCCATCACCGCCAACTACTGGCTTTCCGAAGTATACGACGAGGAGATCGCCAACGCCCACCGCAACGCCGATATACACATTCACGATCTTTCCATGCTCACCGGCTACTGCGCGGGCTGGTCCCTCCGTCAGCTCATAAAAGAGGGTCTTGGAGGCGTCACCGGCAAGATCACCAGCAAGCCCGCGAAGCACCTGGCCTCCCTCTGCAACCAGATGGTAAACTTCCTTGGCATAATGCAGAACGAATGGGCGGGAGCGCAGGCCTTCTCCTCCTTCGATACCTACCTTGCCCCCTTCGTAAAGGCGGACAATATGCCCTACGACGCGGTGAAAAAGTGCATCGAATCCTTTATTTACGGCGTAAACACCCCAAGCCGCTGGGGCACTCAGGCTCCCTTCAGCAACATAACCCTCGACTGGACCGTACCCGCAGACCTTGCGGAGCAGTATGCCATAGTCGGCGGCGAGGAAATGCCCTTTAAGTATAAGGACTGCAAGAAGGAAATGGACATGGTGAACAAGGCCTTCATCGAGACCATGATAGAGGGCGACGCCAACGGCCGCGGCTTCCAGTACCCAATACCCACCTATTCCATAACGAGAGACTTCGACTGGAGCCCCACTGAAAACAACAGGCTGCTGTTTGAGATGACCGCCAAGTACGGCACTCCCTACTTCAGCAACTATATAAACAGCGATATGGAGCCCTCGGACGTGCGCAGCATGTGCTGCCGCCTCCGCCTTGACCTGCGGGAGCTGCGCAAAAAGAGCGGCGGCTTTTTCGGCAGCGGCGAATCCACCGGCTCAGTAGGCGTCGTTACCATCAATCTGCCCCGCATAGCCTATCTGGCCAGCGACGAGGCGGACTTCTACACAAGGCTGGACAGAATGATGGACATCTCTGCCCGCAGCCTCCACATAAAGCGGCAGATAATCACCCGCCTTATGAATGAGGGCCTGTACCCCTATACTAAGCGGTATCTGGGCAGCTTCGACAACCATTTCTCCACCATAGGGCTTGTGGGCATGAACGAGGCGGGCCTTAACGCCAAGTGGATACGGGCGGACATGACCGATCCCAGAACCCAGCAGTTCGCAAAGGACGTGCTCAACCACATGCGGGAGCGGCTCAGCGACTATCAGGAGATGTACGACAACGAGCTGTATAATCTGGAGGCCACCCCTGCCGAGTCCACCGCCTTCCGCCTTGCAAAGCATGACCGCAAGCGGTACCCCGACATCATCACCGCCGGCGGCAAAAACGGCGACGCGCCCTACTATACCAACAGCTCCCACCTGCCCGTGAGCTTCTCAGAGGATATATTCGCGGCGCTGGACATTCAGGACGAGCTTCAGACCCTGTACACCAGCGGCACAGTTTTCCACGCCTTCTTAGGCGAGAAGCTGCCCAGCTGGGAATCCGCCGCAAAGCTGGTTAAGACCATAGCGGACAACTACAGGCTGCCCTACTACACCCTGTCTCCCACATACTCCGTATGCCCCACCCACGGTTACCTTGCGGGCGAGCACTTCACCTGCCCCCACTGCGGCAAGGCCGCAGAGGTATACAGCCGCATAACCGGCTACTACCGCCCCGTCCAGAACTGGAACGACGGCAAGAGTCAGGAATACCGGGAGCGCCGCGAATACGACGTGGAACATCATTCCACCTGGCCCGGTGCCAAGGAAAAGGCAGAGGAGAAAGCGGCTCCGTGCTGCGGCGTTCTAAAGCTCTTCACCACCAGGACCTGCCCCAACTGCGCCATGGCAAAAGAGCAGCTCAATTCCATAGGGCTTGTATATGAAGTTATAGACGCAGAGGAGCACCCTGAACTGGCCATGCAGTACAGCCTCCGCCAGGCCCCCACCCTTATAGTGGAGAAGGACGGCGAAGTACAGAAGTTCGCCGGCATAGCCAACGTGCTGAAGTTCGTGGATGCCAACAGAAAAGCGGTATAAATTGAAAAAAGAAGGAGCGGCAAAAGCCGCTCCTTTCAGTCTGTCGAAAAAACCCCGGGGTTGATAAGGGGCCGCAGCCCCTTATGTTTAATCCGGCTCTGACGACATGTGCGTCAGAACGGATGAAAACCCAGAGGTTTTCGTACTTTGCGGGTTTTTCCGCCCGGGAGCGAATGCGAGAGGCAAAACCCGTAAAACTCAAAAAAGTGGCGTTCAGCCACTTTTTTGACACTCTGTAAGGAGCGGCAAAAGCCGCTCCTTTTGGTTTACTAAAAAAGCTTATATCTCCTCACCGAAGTGATCCTTGAACCCCTCGCCGAATATCTCGTTGGCATTGGATACTATCATGAAAGCGCTGGGGTCCTCCTCTTTAACTATGGTGCGCGCCTTGGGAAAGAGCTGTTTGCGCATGGCGCAGAGTATAACCAGCTTTTCGCTGTTTGAATATGCGCCCATTCCGTTGAGGTAAGTCACCCCCACCTCCAGCTCGTCCATGAGCCTGCGGGCTACCATTTTTGCCCGGTCGCTTATTATCAGCAGGGATTTGGCCTCGTCGGGGCCGTAGAGCACAAGGTCGAACACTATGGTCTGTATAGCCAGGGATATGCCGGCATACAGGCCGTTTTCGATGTTTTTGAATACCAGCGCCGAGCAGGCAACGATTACCGTATCCGTTATGGCGAATATTATGCCTGTCTTCAGGTAGCGGAACCTTATGCGCAGCAGCTTTACGATTATATCCGATCCGCCCGTGGTGCCGCCCTGGGTGAACACCATGCCCATGCCCAGGCCCATCAGCGCGCCGCCCACCACGCCGCAGAGCAGCTGGTCGTCAGTGGGCACCACAACGCCTGCAAGGCCGTTTATCATAAGGGAGGACAGCACGGTGGAAAACACCGTATAACACAGGAACTGCCTGCCGAACTTCCATACGCCTATGGCCAGGAGCGGTATGTTTATGAGCAGCACCAGAGTACCGGTTGGTATATTTGTGGCGTAGCTCACCATTATGGAAATACCTGTAACGCCTCCGGGAGCAAGGCCCTTCGGATCCAGAAATATGGCTATGGATATGGCGTATATAAAGCAGCCCAGAGTCATTATGGCGTAGCGTTTAAGCTCTGCCAGCGCTTTATTTTTCATATCTTCTCCCCCCCACGCGCGAAAAAAATACGGGTCGCTGCGGGCAACGACCCAGCCCATCAACAAGCCCCCGGGTTGTTAAGGGGCCGCAGCCCCTTATGTTTAATCCGGCTCTGACGACATGTGCGTCAGAACGGATGAAAACCCTTAGGTTTTCGTACTTTGCGGGTTTTACCGCCCGGGAGCGAATGCGAGAGGTAAAACCCGAATAAACTCGACAAAGTGGCTTCGTCCACTTTGTCGATACCAGGGGCCGCTGCGGGCAACGGCCCATAATGCTCTAAGTTATTTGCAGCACAGCGCCATTATGCCGTCTGCCACCAGCTTGGCGTTCTCGATAAGATCCTTTACCGGCACCGCCTCGTCCACCATGTGTATGCGGTTCTCACGGTCATCCCTCTCGGGGCCAAAGGCTACGGCATTTTTCAAATGGCGCGCATAAGTGCCGCCGCCTATGCGCTTTGGAGGGTTGTGATCTCCTGTGCGCTCACGGTAGGCTGCCAGAAGCTTGCTTACAAGCTCGCTATCCTCAGGCACGCAGTATCCAAGGCTGAAGGACTCGTATTCCCGGTGCGCACCCAGCTTATCAAAGGCGGCATCCAGCTTCTGGAGCAGCTTCTCGTGGCCGGTGCACATGGGGGCGCGGATATCTATGCTGAGGGCATAGCCCTTCTCGTTCCAGTCCATGAGGCCGAGGTTCAGCGTAAGCCTGCCGGACTCGTCAGAAGAGTCAAGGCCCACCGTCTCCCCGTGTACCTCCATCTTGAAGGTTTTATAAAGGCCCTCTACCGCAAGGCCGTCCTCCTCGGGAAGGTCCAGCTTTGTCATAAGGCCCAGCAGCATCTGTATGGCATTTTTGCCGTTCTCGGGCATGGAGGCGTGGGCCGCCATACCTGTTGCGGTGATCCTTGAGCCGCCATCTATGGCTTCAACAGTAAACCCTTCCTCCCCATTTATGGCCTTTTCAACGCACTTGGGGCAGCAGGGTACCGTAGCCACAGCCTTGCCGGGTACGGCGTTTATTACGGTGCCTGCCTTCATGGTTATCCCGGAGTCGTATTCCTGGGCGTAGCGGGCGTGGAATATGTTCTTCTCGGCGTTTACCAGGGGATACTCGGCATCGGGAGAGAAGGCCATGTCGGGCAGCTTCTCGTTGGCGATGTAGTGCTTAAGGCAGCCCATGCCCACTTCCTCGTCGCAGCCAAACAGAAGGCGGACCTTGCGCTTGAAGGGCAGTCCGGCGGCCTTTATGGCGGCCAGAGCGTATACTGCGGTTATGGCGGGGCCCTTATCGTCCAGCACTCCGCGGCCTATCATGGTTCCGTCGATTATGTTTGCGGCAAAGGGGTCACTGCTCCAGCCCTCTCCCTCGGGTACAACGTCCAGGTGCATCAGCACGCCCAGAGTCTCGTCTCCCGTGCCGTAATCCGCGTAGCCTATATAGCCGTCCATATCGGTATCCGCAAAGCCGAAGTCATGGCAAATGCCCAGAATATGTGTAAGGGCCTTTTTGCACTCGGGACCGAAGGGGGCGCCGGGCTGTGCCAGCTCCGCATGGCTGACGCTCTTAAAGCTCACCAGCTTCTGAAGATCCTTTATCATATCCTCGCTGTGCTGTTCTATCCAAAGGTCTACCTGGCTGTTCACGTTAGTTCCTCCTGAAAGTTTATTATATGTGTATTTATGATGAGTACGAATTGCGTTGGATGTATCTATTATACAATATATGTATATTTTTTGCTACCACCCATATTGAGCGTAAAGTTCCTTCAATTCCCCGGAATCCTGCATTTCTTTTATGACTATTGATGCCAGCTCCGAAAACACCGTGCTGTCGCCGGGGCACATTACCCTATAGTTTATTGTGCCTATAACGAGAGTAGTTTCAGTTATGGGATACTGGGTGCGAAGCTCATTAAACACCTGCCGGGGCAGCACCGCGCCGCCTATCTCGCCCCTGTCAAGGGCGGCGAGCATATCCGCGTATGAGGCGTAGGCCTTTTTCTCTATATCCAGCGAGCTGTTTGCCTCAAGGTAGTCTCCGAGCGTTATATCCTCTGCGGTCTTTCTCAGCCTGTTGGACTGTATATACCCTACGGTAAAGCTCTTGAGCGCAAAGGCGCTGGTGCCGGTCTTTACCACCAGTATGCATTCCTCGGTATAGTAGCTGTCGGAATAGGTGTATTTGGCGGACATCTGGCTGGCCATATGGGCTATTACCATATCCACGGTGCCGTCGTCTATATTGGTACCGGCAGTCATGGTAGTCACGTCCCTGAAATCTATGCGGCTCTCGGGATCGGCGTCCGGAAGCAGCTTCGCCGCTATCCTGCGGCCCAGTTCCTTTTCCAGCTCCGCCCCGGGCATATCCGGTATTACGCCTATGCGAAGCACGCCCCGCTCCTGCACCGTCTTGACCTCCGCAGAGGACATGAGCTGCGTTTCCGCCCGCCCGAATATTACGGCCACGGCCAGTAAAAGCACGCCTGCGGCAATAGCTATTGCCCTGCGCCATGGCTTGCCCTCGTCGCCTATGAGTGTGAAATTCATTCGCCTGAAGTTCAGCTGTACCCTGCGCAGCTTCCTCCGGTACCGTCTTATGATATCGCTTTTCATGTTTTGATTATATCCCGGCATAGAAGAGTTTACAAGTGAACAAATATCGCCCCTTGACAACTTAACTACTATTATACATTACATTGACAATTGCGTGGTGGAAAGGATATACTTATTCTGTACTGCTGTACGCAAAAATTGTTAATTTTATCACGCGAGGTGTAAATAATGCGTCTTCTTAAATCATCCGAGCTTCGCAAGCTTTACCTTGACTTTTTCCGGGAAAAGGGCCACGCCATAATCCCTTCCGCCTCCCTTATACCCGAAAATGACCCCACGGTGCTCTTTACCACCGCGGGCATGCACCCCCTCGTTCCCTACCTCATGGGCGCAAAGCACCCTGAGGGCACCCGCCTTGCGGACGTTCAGAAGTGTATCCGCACCGGCGATATAGACGAGGTGGGCGATACCTCCCACTGCACCTTCTTCGAGATGCTGGGCAACTGGTCCCTTGGGGATTACTTCAAAAAGGAATCCATAGCCTACTCCTGGGAGTTCCTCACCAGCGACAAGTGGCTTGGCATAGATAAGGACAAGCTGTACTTCACCTGCTTCGCGGGCGATGCAGACGCTCCCCGGGACACCTATTCCCACGACCGCTGGGTAGAGATGGGCGTAGATCCTTCCCATATATTCTACCTGGACAAAAAGCATAACTGGTGGGGCCCCGCCGGCATTACCGGACCCTGCGGCCCCGACACCGAGATATTCTACGACACCGGTAAGCCAAAGTGCTGCCCAGAGTGCGACCCCTCCTGCAGCTGCGGCAAGTACCTGGAGATATGGAACAACGTTTTCATGGAGTACAACAAGCAGGCAGACGGCAGCTATGTCCCCCTGGCTCAGCATAACGTCGACACCGGTATGGGGCTCGACCGCACCATCGCCACCCTTCAGGGCGTTGAGAGCGTATACGATACCGACGCCTTCACCGGCATAATAAAGACCATTGAGGAGCTCTCCGGCAAGCACTATAAGGACAGCCCCGAGGTTACCCGCGCCTTCAGAATTGTAGCGGATCATATTCGCTGCGCCACCTTTATACTTGGGGACCCCAGGGGCGTAACCCCCTCCAATGTGGATCAGGGCTACATCCTCCGCCGCCTTATCCGCCGGGCTATCCGCTTCGCAATGCAGCTTGGCATACCCGACAACAAGCTGGACACCGTGGCCGGCGCCGTAATAGCGCAGTACGGCGAGGTATATCCCGAGCTTACCGCCAACCGCGAAAAGATCATGACCGAGCTGGACAAGGAGGAAACCCGCTTCCAGAAGGCCCTGCGCAACGGCACCAGGGAATTCGAGCGCATAAAGGGCAGCTTCGAAAACGGCGTTATCGACGGCGCCACCGCCTTCCACCTCTACGATACCTTCGGCTTCCCCATCGAGTTCACCGAGGAGCTGGCCAAGGAAAACGGCCTCAGGGTGGACGCCGAGGGCTTCAAGGCGGCATTTGAAGAGCACCAGAAGAAGAGTCAGGCCGGCGCAGAGCAGCGGTTTAAGGGCGGCCTTGCGGACACCAGCTTAGAGACCGCACGCCTCCACAGCGCAACCCATCTGCTTCAGGCGGCGCTGCGCAAGGTGCTCAACGACAGCACCATCAGCCAGCGGGGCTCCAACATAACCGCCGAGCGTCTTCGCTTCGATTTCAGCTTCGGCCGCAAGCTCACCAAGGAAGAGCTTCAGCAGGTAGAGGATCAGGTCAACGAGTGGATACAGGCCAAGGCCCCCATCACCTGCGAGGAAATGACGGTAGACGAGGCCAGGGCGCAGGGCGCGGTAGGCCTGTTCGGCGACAAGTACGGCGAGCGCGTAAAGGTATACACCATGGGCACCTTCTCCAAGGAAATCTGCGGCGGCCCCCATGCCGGCAACACCGGCGAACTGGGCCACTTCAAGATCAAGAAGGAAGAGGCCTCCAGTTCCGGCGTGCGCAGGATAAAGGCCGTATTGGAGTATTAATTCAACATTATTGAAGTTTCAAAGGGGCGTTCTTTCGCCCCTTTTGAGTAAACGGAGGCGGAT
The DNA here is from genome assembly GCA_004557245.1 of Clostridiales bacterium. Lineage (GTDB taxonomy): Bacteria > Bacillota > Clostridia > Christensenellales > CAG-138 > SFEL01. The sequence continues at coordinate 27,988 of SFEL01000012.1, forward strand.
ATGGCAGAGACCAGCTGGTATTACTACGATTGGCAGATGGATGGGGACCCGGCGGAGTTCGCCGTAGATACCCGTTTCTTTGACAAGGCGCCATATGAGAACAGGCCGGTGCTGCTGCATATGCGCTGCGAAATGAAGGACGGCACAGAGCTGAACGGCCGCGGCAGGCGGCACATAGGCCGTCTGGAAAAGAAGTGTAAAAGCGACCTTAAGGCGTTGTACGCGGGCTATATAGAGGATGCCTACCGCCGGGTGATGTTCTTCTACACCGACAAGGCCTCCCGTATTGAGGTGCTCGACGACATGGCGGACAGGGAGCGGTATCTTTACTGCTCGGCCGGCGCCAGCGACGACCCGGAATGGAACACCTATCTGAACCTTCTGTACCCCGACGCCGCCAAGTACTACACCGAGACCAACCGCAAAAACGCCCAGCTCTACCGCAAAAACGGCGACTGTATAACCGCTGTCCGTCGGCTGACGCTGCACATGGCCTTTCCCCTCGAAACGCTTGTGCCCCAGTTTGCTGAGGAGGCCCGCCTTTCCGGCTTCGCCATAGGAGACGCGGAGTTCAATCCGGATATAGACATGCCCTACGGCGTAAAGCTTCACATAATATCCAGCCTGCTCAATGAGGATCTGGATAAATACACTACACTCGCCATATACACCGCCGAACGCTACGGAGGGCGGCTGCTGTACTGGGAGTCCCCCGTAATACCTAAGAACAGCCCGCTTAGGTAAGTGTAGAAGAGGTCGTTTTCTTTCTCTTTTCTTTTCGGACGAAAAGAAAAGAGAAAGAAACAAAGAGAAAAGAAAAGCCTGACGAAAACAATAATTTTAAAGGAACGGTTCTTTCCGTTCCTTTCAGCTTATATCGCTTGGATTCACCCCGTACAGCTTCTTGAAGGCGCGGAGGAAAGCGGAGTAATCGCCATAGCCGCAGCGCTGGCCCGCCTCTACTACCGGCACCCCGTCCCGAATAAGCTCTGCGGCCTGTATGAGCCGCTTCTGCTGTATGTACTTATGGGCGCTGTATCCCGTCATCTCTTTGAATTTATGCATGAGGTAGGACTTGCTCATGTAAAACTGCCTGGCGATGGACTCAAGGGACAGGTCCTTCTCCAGATTGGCGTTCACATAGGCGATTATCTCCTCCAGCTTTGGGTCGCTGCGAAACGCCTCCTTCACCATGGCGGTGTGATCCTTGAGGGCAATTCGGTTCAGCTCTATCATAAACTGCAAAAACGTGGTGCGGGAGAGCAGCTCATGGCCGAATTCCTGTGCGCCCATGGCGGATTCCACCGTGTTGAGCTGCTTCATCAGCGTCACCCGGTCGGCGTTTTCAGGCCGTATGAGACTGAAGCTCTTCTCCTCCGCCATGGTGAAGCACTGGCGCAGGTCGTCCCCACCCAGACAGTGATCACGGAGATAGTCCGCATTTACCCAGAGTATTATCCGCTCATATGGCTCGGAAGAATCTATTATGGGCCGGTGTATCTGGTTGTGTGGCACCAGCAGTATATCCCATGGCTTTAAGAAATACGCCTTGCCCTCGACCACGTAGGTGACGTTGCCGGTTAGGAATACCACTATCTTATCGAACTCGTGATAGTGATAGCCCAGTTCAAGCTCCACCTGATCCCTTATGTGGAACAGACGGAAATCCTCTTTCAGGTAGCCCCGCTTGTTTATCATCTCCATTGCCGTCACCTCCCTTAATTATCATATAACATATTTTGCAATATGACAAACAGATTTTGCGTTAAAGAGCGTAAAAACATTATTTTCACAAAGTAATGCGTAGGAGTATCTGCATAAATTCGCGAGAAATGAAACGAATTCGGAAGAAAATTAGGGCAATACGGTGAATATGCCTAATTAACGGCTTTTTAAGGTTGAATGTGGCAGCCTGTGTCATGTATAATGAATTATAGATGTAGGCACGCAGCTTTTTTTGTTTAGAAAGGAGCTTGACACATAAATGGAAAGACGGCATCTGCCCCACGTTACGGGCGACTTAAGATCCCACATAGTAACGGTGCCCGAAGAAATATGGAAATGCAGCGGCATAGTGATACTCGGCCGGCGCATAAAGTCGCTGGTATTTACCACCGACATAGCCATAATACGCAACTGCAACGCCGACGCGGTGCTTGCGGTCTACCCGTTCACGCCGCAGCAGGTCATTTCAAATTCAATAATACAGGCCTCAAACATACCCGTGCTGTGCGGCGTAGGCGGCGGCCTTACCGGCGGCGACCGCACTGTGCGCCTCTCCAAGGATGCGGAGGCCCAGGGCGCTTCAGGCGTGGTGGTAAATGCACCCATGACCAACGACGTAATCGAAAAGATGGCCAAGGTGATAGATATACCCGTAATCGCCACCGTGCTGAGCGAAAAAGCCGACATACAGGCCCGCCTTGACGCGGGGGTATCCATACTCAACGTGTCTGCGGCAGCCCGCACGCCGGAGGTAGTGAGCGCCATACGGGAAAAGTTTCCTACGGTACCAATAATAGCTACCGGCGGCCCCACAGGCGAAAGCGCAGCCCTCACCATAGGGGCGGGGGCTAACTCCATAAGCTACACGCCGCCCTCCACCAAGGAGCTTTTCTCGAGGACGATGGAGGACTATAGGAGCAGGGAGCTATAAGCAAAAAAGTGGCTTAAAGCCACTTTTTATTTTGCCTTAAACACGCACACGGTGATGAATGGCGCTACGCGAATGGCCGCACGGCCTATGAGCTGCTCCTGCTTTACGCGCATTGCGGCGGCGTCCAGCAGGCCGTTTTCACGGTCGTCAGGCATTATAAAAAACTCGCCCTGCTTTAGGGTTATCTCTTCCATATCCCAGCTGCCTGTGGGCTTATAGGCGGACTCATCAAGGAGATAGCCGGATATGTACACCTTGCCCTCCTTCATGGCCACCCTGTCGCCGGGCAGCGCCACTATGCGGCCTATTCCGGTTCCCGAATCGCTTCGGAAGGCATAGGCCTCGCCACGCTTTGGCATGGAAAAGTGCATGGACAGCTTATCGAAGAGAATCACGTCGCCGGGATAAATAGTGGGGCTCATGCCGGAATCCGTAATCCGAATGCCGGTAAACCACACCGTGAATATCAGCGCCACTATAAGCGCCGCCATGGCTACTCCCCATATCCAGTTCACGGCGGAAAAGGTCTTGTGCTCCGCCCTGTTTTTTTCAGTCCTGAGCGCTCTCATTTTTGCTGCTCCCCGTGAGATTTTTCTTTGCCTTTTTGACGAATTCCTGCCTGTCCAGCATCACTATCCGGCCGCAGCCGCAGCACTTTATCTTTATATCCGCCCCGGTGCGGGTGATTGTCCATTCCGAGCTGCCGCATGCGTGGGGCTTTTTCATGAGTATCCTGTCCCCAAGTTCAAATTCCGTTACCAAGCTATCTGCTCTCCTTTATTATATGCCTATCGGTAGGGCCATCTATGCCCTCCTCCCTGAAGCGCTTCTTTGCGGCGGCTATGGTGCCCCGCTGTATCTTCCACTGGTTCATCGCGTCCGTGGGCACGCTTATACGAAGGGTCACGGAATCCGCATTCTCAGCCACTACTCCCCAGTCCTGTATGGGAGCCTCTATGCCGAAGGAAGCTATCACCTTTTCAAGCTCCTCGTGCATTATTGCCATGGCCCTGTCCGCGTTCGCCTCCTGGGCTATGTTCATCTCCACTACCGCGAGGTAATCCCGGCGGGAGTAGTTGACCACCGTCTTCACCTGACCGTTTGGGATCATGGTCTTTTCTCCCTTCCAGCCCCGCAGGGTGACTGTGCGGAGCGTCATCTCCTCAACGGTACCCTCAACGCCGCCTATGGACACATAGTCCCCTACTGAAAGCTGATCCTCAAAGAGCAGAAACATGCCGGTGACTATATCGCCGATGAGGCTCTGTGCGCCGATGCCAAGGGCAAGGGTGCCTATGCCGGCGGCCGCCAGCATGGAGTTCATCGCCCCCGCAAGGCCCAGCTCGCCTACGGATACCGCTATGGCGATGAAGTAAAACACGTAACGGCTTATGCTCACCGCAACCGATACCGCCGTGTCTACCCTGTGGGTAAAGTAGGGCTGATCCTTCACCTTCTTGAACCGGCCGTTGGCTATGGTCTTCGCCACCTTGCCCACCGCCTTCACCGCCATATGCGCTATAAGGAAGGCGAGAGCTATGTTTCCCGCCGAGGTAAGCCAGCTTAGCCCCTTATCCGCCAATAATTTATCCAGCGGCCCTATCAAAAGCAAGAGCTTCATACCGTATCTGTCCTATCGTATAAAATTCGTGGCTACCCGTTTCTCCTGCTCCGGCTCTGCAACGCCTGCGGCCTTGCCCGCCTGTATGCACTTTATGAGCCACGCCATGTTTTCCCCCAGATAGCGCATGGTCTGGAGCCCCTCATTGTCCTCGCGCACCTGCTCCGGGGTATTGCCGTGTACCTGGTTCCAGTATACGGAGGTGGCTATAGGCATCTGGGATATGGAGAAGTACTTGTTCAACTGGTCAAAGGCGGCGGAAGCGCCGCCCCGGCGGCAGGATACCACGGCCGCGCCGACTTTTCCACGCATCTTCCTGCCCGCGGCGTAAAACAGCCTGTCCATAAATGAGGTTATCTGGCCGGAAGCAGAAGCGTAATGTACAGGTGAGCCTGCTACAAGCCCGTCAAACTCGTCTATGCGCTTGATTATGCCGTTCACCTGCCCGCCGAAGGAGCAGAGGCCGTCCCTCCTGCACCGCCCGCAGGCTATGCAGCCCGGCACCGGGGCCTTTCCGAGATAAAGTATCTCTGTCTCTATGCCGTTCTTCTCAAGGGACGCCGCAACCTCACAAAGCGCGGTATAGGTGCAGCCGTGTTCATTCGGGCTGCCGTTTATGAGCAACACCTTTGACATTTTGTTTATCTCCTTATAAAAATATCCTTGCATTTCCCCCTTACCCGCCCTCGCGCTCTCCGTCGGCTTCATCGGTAGTAAATGTGCTCTGTTTCGGTGCGGTCGTAAATATGCTGAGCATATTTGTAAAGCGGATTCGAACCGCCTCGCTGCTCCCCGCGAACCAATAACTTTTCGGCATTTTACTCCCGCCGGGGGAGGAAGCCCGCCCGGTGGCGCTACCGCTGCCGCTAAAACGCATTCTTAGTTTTAGCGGGTTTTTCATATTTTGCTTTTTTCTGCTTTTTTAAAGAAGCAGGGGTTTATTTTAGCTCAGTGGTCCAGTTAAGCCCCTGTATCCTCACGTCCAGCTCCCGGAGCTGTTTTGAGAGTTCGTCCGCCTGCTTCTGCAGTGCGGAGACGTCAACGGCGCTGCGTATGACTATCTCGCTGCGGGTTGCCCGTGCTGCGGTATTGCTGGCCTCCTGGAGAAAGTCATTCAGGCCGCTGATGCGCTCGATGAGTGCATCCCGGCGGGCCAGAAGGGCAGTCAGCGGTTCGCCGTTGTGGAAGGTGGCGGCATTGGTGAGGTTTGTGCGGCGTATAAGCTCCTCATACCTCTCGCAGAGGCGTCCGTACTCCTCCAGAAGTGCATAAGGATCCTCGGCGGGTTTTTCGCCCTCCTGCACAAGGGCGTTTCGCCTGAGGCGACTCCGAAGCTGTTGTATGCGCTTCTGTATATCAGCCCTCTCGGACAGTGCTTCTGCCAGCTTCATATATTTTTACCTCGCTTTTTCTGTACTTTTCTATGATACAGTATACCATAAACTTACCGCCTGAGGAATGAATAATGATAAAACAAAGGAGCGCTCCTTAAGGAGCGCCTTTAGCGTTTATGTCTTTTATCAGACCTTGAAGTTTACGGAGGTATCGCCCTGCTCGTCGATGCCGAACTCGTAGTCCTTACCGGGGAGCACGGCGTTAAGCAGTATGCCCACTATGGCGGCTACGGCAAGGCCGGAGAGGCTTACGCTGCCGATCCTGACGGCGCCCGCCTCGCTGTAGGTGATTCCTATGGCGAGTACCATTATCAGGGCCGCGATGATGACGTTGCGGCTGCTGGTAAAGTCCACCTTATTCTCGACTACGTTGCGAACGCCCACAGCGGAGATCATGCCGTAGAGCACCATAGATACGCCGCCCATGGTGGCCACGGGCATTGCGGAGATCAGGGCCGCAAATTTAGGGCAGAAGCTGAGGAGGACTGCCAGGCCGGCGGCTATGCGGATAACCCGGGGATCATATACCCTGGAGAGGGCCAGCACGCCTGTGTTCTCGCCATAGGTAGTGTTTGCCGGTGCGCCGAAGAGGGCCGCAAGGGAGGTGGCAAGACCGTCGCCCAGAAGGGTGCGGTGCAGGCCGGGGTCGGCAAGGTAGTTGCGCTCCACGGTGGAGCTTATGGCGCAGACGTCGCCGATGTGCTCTATCATGGTGGCCAGCGCTATGGGCATTATGGTAATTATGGAGGAGATAATGAGGGAGGTATCCGCATTGCCTATGAGGGAGAATACGGTGTCCTCCATCCTGAAGGGCAGACCCAGCCATGCGGCCTCATGCACCTTGGAAAAGTCCACATTGCCGGTGATCGCGCCCACCACATAGGAGGCTACTACGCCAAGCAGTATGGGGATTATCTTTACCATGCCCTTGCCCCAGATGTTGCAGGCTATAACTACAACGATGGCTACGGCGGCTACGCCCCAATTGGCGGAGCAGCTGTTGATGGCGGTGGCGGAGAGGTTCATGCCTATGCAGATTATGATGGGACCTGTGACTATGGGCGGGAAGAAGCGCATTACCTTCTTTGCGCCGTATACCTTAAAGAGGCCGGAAAGTATTGCATACATCAATCCTGCGCAGGCCACGCCAACACAGGCGTAGGGCAGGAGTTCAGGCTCGCCCTTGGGCGCTATCGCCCAATAGCCGCCCAGGAAGGCAAAGGAGGAGCCCAGGAAGGCGGGAACCTTTTTCTTGGTGATCAGGTGAAAGAGCAGAGTGCCGAGGCCCGCAAAGAGCAGTGTTGCGGATACGCTGAGACCGGTCAGCGCCGGAACCAGAACTGTGGCGCCGAACATGGCGAACATGTGCTGCACGCCCAGCACCAGCATGCGGGGTGCTCCAAGGGATCTTGCGTCATAAATGGGCTCGTTTCCGACTTTTACGTTTGACATGGGTTGTCCTCCTGTAAATCTTTGCATTTTATATTCTCCACCCTGATAAGGGCTTTTTACTCCAGCTCATATATGCTTACCCCCGTCTCCCCATCCTGCTCGGAAAGCCTTACGGCTATCACCTCGCTGAGGGAGGAGGGTATGTTCTTGCCTACATATGTGGCCTTTATTGGCAGCTCAAGATGTCCCCTGTCGATAAGGGCGCAAAGCTGTATCCTGGCTGGCCTGCCCAGCTCCATCACAGCGTCCATGGCTGCCCTGGCGGTGCGGCCCGTGAAGATAACGTCGTCCACCAGCACGACGGTCTTGTCCACCACTGAGAAGGGAACATTGGTATCCGACACTATGGGGTCTGTTGATACCTTTGAAAGGTCGTCCCGGTACATGGCTATATCCAGCTCTCCTACGGGTATCTCGCTGCCCTCGATATCCGCGATGTTTTTGGCGAGCCTCCTCGCAAGGGGTATGCCCCGGGTCTTTATGCCTATAAGGCACAATCCCTCAGTACCATGGTTCTTCTCCACTATCTGATGGGCAAGACGCACCAGCACCCGGTCAACATCCTGCTGTGTCATGAGCCGCGCTTTGAATTTCATGTTCTTCACTCCTTTGTCCCCAAGACTGTTTTTTCGCAACAAAAAAGCCTTGTCTTTACGCTAAGACAAGGCCTGATAAAGCTATCAGCTTACACTATCAGATTTATATGGAATTTCTTCCCCTCGCAGCCTTGTCAGCGTCTCTGCACTGAACTTAAAAGTCTCACGGTTCGAGTTATATTAACACAGTTCGAATGCAAAAGCAAGCTAAAATATGGCCAAGGAGCAAGTTTCTTTTTATCTTGAACCTGTCTGCTCCGACGGAAATTTTCCTCAATACCTGCATTCTCTTTCCGCCAGTCATGGGTATAGGGCTGCTACCTGCCATATACCGGATTGGCTGACGTGCTGAGATCAGCTTTACGGCAGCTCTTTTTGCTTTAGGTTAAATTATAGGCCCGTCGCTCTGTGATTCCTTATTTACCTTCTTTATCACCACTATATACATTATGACGACGAAGGCTATGAATATTATGGACGACGCCACGGTGTTTATCATGGCACAGGAATCGTAAAAGCCGTGGAGCAGCACCGCCACAATGTAGCCCAGCCAAAGATTGGCCCGCTCCTCCGACTTGTCGCCCCATACCTGGCACTGCTTTGCCCTGCCGTAGAAGGTTCCCATGAACACGCCAAAGCACATGTGGCCGGGAACCGCCAGCAGCGCCCTGGCGGGAGCTACGGAGAGGCCGTAGCCCAGAACATAGCCTATGTTCTCAAAGGCAGCAAAGCCAAGTGAGATGAACACGGCGTAAACTATGCCGTCGAAGCGGTAGTTGAAATTTACTTCCCGCCACGTCCGCCTCTTCAGCATGGCAAACTTGGCCCCTTCTTCTACCATTGCCACCACCACGAAGGCAAGGACTAATGTATAGCCTACGGTAGACTGATCCATGAGCGAATTCAGTATCTTTGTGCCTATGCCCTCCAGAGCTATGGAGATGAGCGCCGCTATGACGCCGTATATCAGCAGCGACATTAGCAGCATGGAGGGCTCCTTCTCTACCGTATCCTTGCGGTATATGTACTTCATAAGGTATATGGCGGGAAGGAGGGCCGCCGCGCCGTATATGAGGGCCACGGCAAAAAGGGGTAGTGTAAACAGCAGCATATTTGCCTCCTGATTATACCAGATTATGTATTGCCGTTACTCGCGTATCTCCCGGGCAGCCATCTTCATGCGCTGCTCCTTGCTGAGTATCCTCTTGCGCATACGTATGTTCTTTGGAGTGACCTCCACCAGTTCGTCATCCGCGATAAACTCGAGGCACTGCTCAAGGCTCAGCACGCTGTGGGGGGTCAGGCGGAGGGCGTCGTCGCTGCCGGCTGCGCGCATGTTGGTAACGTGCTTCTTCTTGCAGACGTTTACGACTATATCCTCATTGCGGGAGCATTCGCCCACTATCTCGCCCATGTATACGGGTACGCCCGGGCCTACGAACATGCGGCCGCGATCCTGAGTGTTAAAGAGGCCGTAGCTGTTGGTATCGCCGGTCTCGGAGCAGACAAGGCTGCCGTGGGTGCGCTCCTCGATATCTCCCTTATAAGGCTCATACTCGTAGAATATGCTGCTCATTACGCCGTTGCCCCGGGTATCGGTCAGCAGCTCGCTGCGGTAGCCCAGAAGGCCTCTGGTGGGTACGTGGAACAGCAGCCTTACGCTTGTGCCGTTGGGCTCGGATATCATATCTATCATCTCGGCCTTGCGGCGGCCAAGCTTTTCCATTACCGCGCCTACATAATCCTGCGGCACGTCTATCGTCAGCTCCTCGATAGGCTCAAGGAGGGTGCCGTCGGGAGCTTTATGGTATATTACCTTGGGGCGGGATACGGCGAATTCGTAGTCCTGCCTTCGCATCTGCTCTATCAGTATGGAGAGATGCAGCTCGCCGCGTCCGCTCACCTTGAACATATCCGTGGATTCGGTTTCCTCTACCCTCATGGATACGTTGGTCTGTACTTCCTTGAACAGCCTGTCGCGAAGGTTCCGGCTTGTGACGTACTTGCCTTCCTTGCCTGCAAAGGGGCTGTCGTTTACCATGAACATCACGGAAAGGGTTGGCTCGTCTATTTTTACGAAGGGCAGCGGATCGATGTGATCCACATCGCACACCGTTTCGCCTATAGCAAGGTCGGATATGCCGGCCACGGCCACTATCTCGCCTGCGCCCGCTTCCTCTATCTCTACCCTTTTCAGGCCCTCGAACCTGTACAGGCGGGAGATCTTTACCTCCCGGGGATTCTCGGCCGCCCCGCCGCAGAGGACTGCTGTCTGGTTGCGGCGTATCCTGCCGCTCTGTATCCTGCCAACTCCTATGCGGCCTACATAGTCGTCATAGTCCAGGGTGGAGAACAGCACCTGAAGGGGGCCTTCGTCGTCGCCGCCGGGCGCCGGCACGGAGCTTATTATAGTATCAAACAGAGGCTGCATATCGGTGCCCAGGTCGTCGGGATCAAGGCCGCTGTAGCCATCACGGGCGGAAGCGTACACGACGGGGAAGTCCAGCTGCTCGGCGGAAGCGCCAAGGTCTATGAACAGCTCCATTACCTCGTCCACCACCTCCAACGGGCGTGCGCCGGGACGGTCTACCTTATTTACAACTACTACAGGTATCTTGCCCAGCCCCAGGGCCTTGCGCAGCACAAAGCGGGTCTGCGGCATGCAGCCCTCGAATGCGTCAACGAGAAGCAGAACGCCGTCTACCATCTGAAGTATGCGTTCCACCTCGCCGCCAAAGTCCGCGTGGCCCGGAGTATCCACTATGTTTATGCGGTAGCCCTTGTAGTTTACCGCTGTGTTCTTGGAAAGTATGGTTATACCCCTCTCGCGCTCAAGGTCGCCGGAGTCCATAACCCGCTCCTGCACCTGCTCGTTGGCGCGGAATACACCGCTCTGTCTCAAAAGCTGATCCACCAGAGTGGTCTTGCCGTGATCGACGTGAGCGATAATGGCTATATTCCTCAGTTTTTCGTTCTTCATACGCTTGTCCTCTGTATATCAAATAAATTTTTTGCACAATACTGTATTTTAACCCATGGCCCGCAAAAACACAATAAGTATCAATCAAAAAAGGCGATTGTCATAGGGTTTTTTTGGTGATATAATGTCCCTGAACAAAAGAATATGCTCCGCTGGGGGTGCTGGACGGTTTCCGTCCGGCTGAGATTAACCTTTGAACCTGTCTGGGTAATGCCTGCGTAGGGAAGCGGTGAGTTGATAATGACCGGGCCTCATTTTACGGCCCGTGCTCCTTTCATATCTCCGCGGCCGTATGGCTGTGCGGAGATGTTTTTTTGCGGACAGCAAAAAACGAAAGGAGTTTTATAATTTATGAAATTCGTGCTGTTTCAAAAGCTGGCCGGCCTTCAGGGCGGCGGGCTGATCATGTTCCTTCTCTCAGTAATCGCCGTGGCGGCGCTGCTCATTGGCATAATCCGCTACAAAAAGACCTCCCACCCCGCCCCCAAAAACCGCACCCGTGCCCTGGTATACGGCGCGCTGTGCGTGGCGCTGTCCTTCATGCTCAGCTACATAAAGCTGTTTTCACTGCCCATGGGCGGCTCGCTTACCCTTTGCAGCATGCTGCCCATAGTGGCCTACGCCTGCGCCTTCGGCCCCCTCTACGGCTTTACTGCAGGCCTTGCCTTCGGCGTGCTGCAGCTCATTCAGGATTTCTACGTTATACACTGGGCGCAGCTGCTCCTGGACTACTTCTTCGCCTTTGCCTGCTACGGCATAGCCGCCTACTTCCCCAATAAGCTTACCCTGGGCATAGCTGTAGCTGGCCTTTGCCGCATGCTCTGCTCCACCCTCTCCGGCGGAATATTTTTCGCGGATTCCGCAGTTGACGCAGGCTGGAGCAACGCCTGGCTGTACAGCCTCGCCTACAACGGCAGCACCATAGGTGCGGAGACGGTGCTCTGCGTTCTCGTATCCCTCCTGCCCCCGGTGAAGAAGGTGCTGGGGCTGATGAAAAGCGAATAAGTCGCCGTAGTTCCCCATATAAATACCCCATGATGAACTACATCTGGGGTTTCCTTATACTGTGCGGCTTCGGGGCCTTCGCCCTGTCCGGCGACCCTGCCGCCTCGGTGGACGCCATGCTTTCCGGCGTGTCCGAGGCTCTGGAGCTTTGCCTCGCCCTCTGTCCCTCCTTCATGCTGTGGCTGGGGCTTATGAACGTTGCGAAGGAAGCGGGGCTTATGGAAAAGCTGAGCCGGGCGGTCCGGCCTCTGCTGAAGCGGCTCATGCCGGACTCGTCCGAGGCCATGGCTCCCATCACGCTCAACCTTGCGGCCAACTTTCTGGGCCTCGGCAGCGCGGCCACCCCCTTCGGCATCGAGGCTATGGCAGAGCTGCAAAAGGCCAACAGGCTCGGCAATGCCGCAAGCGACGATATGTGCATGTTCATCGCCCTGAATTCCTCCGCCGTGGAACTGCTGCCCACAAGCGTCCTGGCATTGCGCGCCGCCGCGGGATCCACCGATCCGTACTGCGTGGTGCTGCCTACGTTTATTGCGTCGCTCGTATCCGCCTCCTGCGCGGTGCTGTTGTGCCTGCTGCTTAAAAGGAGGGCGAAATGAGCCTTATACTGCCCTGCCTTATAGTTTTCCTTCTTATATACGCCTATATAAAAAAGGCCGACGTGTATTCCGCCTTTATATCCGGCGCGCTGGAGGCGCTGCCCATGCTGTATAAGACCCTTCCCTCCATGTGCGCCATGATGGCGGCGCTGTCCCTTTTGCGCAAAAGCGGCGCTATGGAGGCGTTCACCGGCGCTGTTTCCCCTGCTCTGCAAAAGGCCGGAATGCCGGGGGAGCTGGTGCCTCTGTTCCTGCTGCGCCCATTTTCCGGAAGCGCCGCCCTTGCCCTTCTCCGAGACATTTTCGATACCTGCGGGGCGGATTCCTTTATGGGTGTAGCCGCAAGCGTCATGCTTGGCTCAACAGAGACCATATTCTATACCATGTCCGTATATCTGGGCTCAATCGGTGTGACAAAGCCCAGATACTGCATAGCCGCTTCCCTGGGCGCAGCCATAGTCGGGGCTGCATCCGCCCTTGTGCTCGCCCGCATGGCGGGTGTATAATATATCAGTTGTGTAAGGGCAGCTTATAATGCCGCCCATACCGGAGGAAAACATTTTGAGTATTAACATTAAAACCTACGGCTCCTTTGTAAAGCTGCCGATAAACCATCTTGCGGGGCATACCGTAATTTCCATAGACGTGCTGCGCTCGTCCAGCTGTATAGTATGGGGCCTTGTGAACGGCGCAAGCAAGATAATCCCTGTAGACGACCTGGGCAGCGCCGTATCCATAGCAAGCCGCATGGGAGACTGCGTATTGGCGGGCGAGCGGGGTGCAGTGCTCATTCCCGGCTTTGACATAGGCAATTCCCCTGCGGAGTACACCGAGGCAAGAGTGAGCGGCAAGGCCGTCGTCATATCAACCACCAACGGCACCGGAGCCATCTGCAAATCCGAGTCCGCCTCCAATGTGCTCATAGGCTCCATGCTAAACTGCACCGCCGTAGCAAAGCGCGCGGTAGAATTGGGAAACGACGTCATACTCATGTGTGCAGGTACAGGCGGGGAGTTCTCCGCAGACGACATATACGCAGCCGGCGCCATTGCCTCCGCCATACAGACACTGACCGACGCGGAGCTCTGTGACCTTACCCGCGTCTCCTGTCTGGTATACGATCGCTGGAAGGAGGACCGGACCGAGCTTTCAAAGACAAAGCACTATAAGCGGCTGGTATCCCTGGGTCTGGAGAGCGACATAAATTTCTGCCTCACCCGGGATCTTACGGATATAGTTCCGGAGTACAAAAACGGCGTGATAGAGCTTTAAAAAGCCCCGCCACTATTGGGGGGGTTCTGTTCCGTATGCAAAAAGGGCGGCCCCAAAGCCGCCCCTTTATTTTTATGCCCAGACCAGGCTCGCAAAATACGTCAAAAACGGCACCGTCAGCACGCACAGCAGCGTGGACATGACAACTATCCGCACGGCGTAGGTATAGTCCCCGCCGTAGAGCTGGGCGGATACCGCCACGTTGGTGCCAACTGGGCAGGCGGCGGCTATGAGAAGCGCGCACCTGAAAACACAGTCCGTTCCGGCGCAGCAGGCTTGAGAGCGGCTATGCGATGCACCGTCTCCTTGGAGTACACTATGCCGTCGGGGTTGGAGTACTTGGACACGCACCACATTCCCTTCACCTCTGGGTCCTTCACCAGCTCCTCTACCACGTCCATATCCGGGCCGTTTTCCGTCGCGGGCACGATCACCATGTCAAAGCCGAAGGACTCTGTTATCTTAGAGTGCCTGTCATAGCCGGGGGAGGGGCAGAGCCACTTTACCCTGTCCAGTTTACACCAGGGTTTTTTCGGAATGGAGCATGCCGTGGGTGTACGCCTTGGATACGGTATCGTACATCAGGGTAAGGCTGGCGTTGCCGCCTATGAAGCATTCCTCCGGCTTACAGCCCAGTATGTCCGTAAATAGCCGCTTGGCTGCGGACAGGCCGGAAAGCTCCCCATAGTTGCGGGCGTCGGTTCCATCGGATACGCAGTCCTTTGGGTCCGTCAGTATGCTCAACATATCGGATACCATGTCCAGTTGCGCCTTGCTGGGCTTGCCTCTGGCCATGTTCAGCTTTAGCCTCTGCAGCGCTTAAGACCTCACGGTATCCGTCCTTATTCACCGCAAATTGCCACCAGAATCACCATATTTTCGTACTCTCCTCCCCAATTGCGCCGCAGATAGATGCCGTCCACATAAACATACAGATATTGACCACCCTGCAAAGAACGGTTCCGCCAATCCTCAATTCGGATATACGCATTCTTGTTCATCTCGCTGATAGTGGCGAGAGGTGCATTGCTGCCCACGGGTTTCCGCAATATCCTCCACCCAGCGTACAGAGACGCCGACAAAGTATATATCAATGGAGGCTTCCTCCACGCTGCTCTCTCGGCGGCGATACCACTCGATGATGGCGTTTTCGATAATTCAAGCAGCTCTTTTTATATTCAAAAATAACAAGGAGGATAGCACCATGACCAAAGTAATCACCTTTGTCAACCAAAAGGGCGGCATGGGCAAAAGGATAACGGCCGGCAATCTCGGTACCGGGCTTGCGCGACAGGGTAAGAAGATATTGCTAATCGACGCGGACGCTCAGGGAAACCTGACAGATTCCCTTTGCTGAGATAGTCCGGGCAGGTTTTCTTTTCCCTTGCCACCATCATGAGCAAGATTATCATAAAGAATCCTATCGATAAGCCGAGAGATCATGGTGAGAAGCCATCTCAAGGAGGTCAAAAGCAGGTATGATTGTGTACTAATCCACGGTATGCCCTCATTTGGTAGAGAGTTTGTTAGTAGCAGGCGTATACTTGTGAAATATTGTGCTTTGTAACTTTATACGCCATAGGGAGCTCATAGATTGGTTAAATCCTGCCGAAGCTATGCTTCGATATTCCATTTGGAAAAGTGGATGCTTGTATCCTTCCATAAAATTCCCTGATTAATGGGCTGATTTCGTCCGGATCATAAACCCCGACAGATACCTGGGGGAACTTTGCGGTACAGGATAACAGAGGGAAGAGATTTTGACGCAAACAAGTTCAACACAGCCCAAAAGCATCACCCTTAGCTTGATTTTTAAGATATTATGTTTTATTCTAAATAAAAGATATTTCAGTGGATACCATCACCGCTGTAAGAAACAGGATACTGATTCTATGTGAAGAACGGGATATCACTAACAACCGGTTGGCTGGTATTTTCTCTCTTCCATCACTCAGCATCAAAAACATATTGCCAGGAGTTGAGGTAGCTTACGGACAAATTACGCCGGGCTGTCTGATTAAAAAAGGAAGTGAAGGATAGTGTTAAAAGAATTCTATGCGCTGCTTCACGGAGACTATGCTGACGCGCTAAAGCGGTTTGGAACAGAAGTGCGGCTAGAGAAGTATCTGTTGAAATTTTTAGCGGATACCAGCTTTTCAGACCTCTGTGCCGCCCTGAATCGGCAGGATATGGAAGGCGCTCAGCGCGCAGCCCATTCGCTCAAGGGAACTAGCAGGCTATTGGGACTTGTGAATCTTGGTACGGCGAGCGAGAGATTAGAATGCGCACTACGCAATGCTCAGTCTACGGAATTACCTTTTCTGCTTTTGCAGACGCAGACGGAGTATGTACGAACAGTTTCCGCCATTCATTCCCTACAGGTCTCCGGTGAAGGACAACCCTAACCCAACAGGTAACTACGGGAGGCTATGGTCTGTGGCTCGCTGCTTTACACCCATATCTGCTGTGGTTGGTCGCTGTGCGGCAGAATCACGATACCCTTCCAAATGGAGGCTGCCCACCGGAGATGCCGTTCTGCCTACCGGCCTTCGTTAGTCTGCGGCGGGTCTGCGCCGCAACAACGGCAATAAAGACCGCGTTTGTGGGACGATCATATCGCAAATCTACAAAATTGCCGAACCACTCTGCTTTTAGGCTGGAAAGGCTGCGTTCGAACGTGACGCGGATAGCGTGGCGAACGGAACGCTCAATCATGGTCCTATTGACATGATATTGTTCCGCAAGCGCAGTATAGATGGATTTATTGCTTACCTTTCCTTCTGTCTCGAGCACGATGTTGATCGCATCATGCAGATAGTAAAACCCCTTTAAGTGAGGCGGTACGCCGAGTTCCCAAAGGGTCTGTTCAATGATAAACTGTTGATCAAGAATGACGGCATTGTTGTTTAAATTCATATGTATCCCCCTGAGATGTTTTTGCTTCATTTATACATAATAAGACGAATGCTTGAGGTTTATGGCCGTCCAGGGTACAAAGTCCATCTTTCTCCGGTTTAGGCACGTAATGTCGGTCGGAGATCTTTATTCTGTGGAAAGGTCGTCCCAGCGTGCGTGAGAAAAGGAGAGATACGCCAGGGTTTCCTCCGCCCAGGAATATTGGAACATATATTCCTCCGGCGGTTGTTCACCGGGATTCTTCAGATAGTCGTAATAATCGCATAGGATCTTTTCCGGCCGGATGTAGCACTGTCCACGCTTACTAACGAAAATATCCGGTATGCCGTGCATGTTCAACGTATGGTGCAACATCATAATGGCCTTGCGGTACCTCCTCTTTGCCTTTTCGTCATAGGGCGTATCTGGCCAGAGCAATTCGATTGCTTCCTCCATGGTAACACCGCTGCCGCGCCTATCCACACAAAGCGCGAGGAGTTCCTTCGATTTCGCGTTGGAGAAATGAATGAGCGTCGCCGCAACAAACACGTCAAAACGGCCGAAGGTACGGATCATAGTCTGTTTGAATTGACGGGCCGAAAGCAATTGCGCCCGGTCGATTGCCTCCAGAATATCCTCCCGGTCGAAAGGTTTGCAGACATAGAAATCCGCTTTCATTCGCATGGCGTCGATATATGCATCCTCATGCCCGGTAACATAGATCAGAACTATTTTCGGATAGAGCGCACGAAACTTTTTACCCAAATCAATGCCGCTCATTTTTGGCATTTCTACGTCCAGTAGGGCAAAATCGACGGGGTTTTTTCCGACGAAATCCAGCGCTTCCATCGGATCGGTAAACTCTCCGACAATCTCAGCAAAGGGGGATGCCTCACAGATTTCATGTAGAATATCCAGCGACAGCTGGTTATCGTCTACGAGCAGCGTTTTCATTGAGCCAAGCCTCATAGTTTTTAGAATTTATAATAATTATTCTTTTACATTGTATCATGGGAAGTACTACCATAAAGCTACCCTAAGACAAAGCCGGCCATCTCTGGCAAACGTGGCTTCCTTCCGCGGCAGCGTAAGCAAATCATCGGCATTGTAACTGCCTGATTAACGCTCCAAAAAGCAAATCGTTTGGTAAAGGACGTCTATAGTCGGTTATCATTTACAAGCGGTGTTTTTTACCACGAAAAGCCTCTTAATCTTCGGAATTTGTTTTTATTATTTCTTTTTTTACATTATATCACGTGAAACGCTACCATAGCGCTACCCTGAAGCGCCCACGGTTACAGATTTCAATCGTGGTTTTCTTTCTCCGCAGCACGGGCAGGGTAGCAGGGATTTCAGCCAGAGGGTTAGCGCTTTAAAAGAGAACAGATAGTTTGTTGAAGGACGGCCATGTCAACCGGCTTGGAGATGTATGCATTCATACCGGAATCCAGCGCTTCCTGAATGTCCTCAGAGAAAACGCTGGCAGTCATGGCGATAACAGGGATTATGTCCGCAGCGGGATGACTGCTGGCACGGATGGCCCGCGTCGCCGCATAGCCGTTCATGTCTGGCATCTGAACGTCCATGAGGATCACGTCATATTCGTCCGGTTCCGAGCGCTCAAACATAGAGACGGCTTCTCTGCCATCGTTTGCCCGACGGCAGAGGACGCCCTCGCTGTCCTGCAGCAGCTCGATGAGAATCTCAGCGTTTAAGTCGTTATCTTCTGCGATTAGGAAGTGCAGGCCATCGAGCGGCGTTTGCCCATGACGCCTTATATCAAGTACATCTGTGTGCAGCAGTCGCTCAAGCCTCTGCTGAAACGTTGAAACAAAAAAGGGCTTCGGAAGAAATGCATGTAGGCCGATTTCTTTGGCTATGCACGGCGGTTCATTAATGCTGCAGTCGGTCAGCATCATAAGAGGGGACTCAGGTCCCACTGCCTGCCGTATGCGTAGAGCGGTATCTGCCTCACACGTTTCCATATCCAGCAGTACCACTTGGAAATCCTGCTGGCAGGCATGTGCGTACATCGCGATATCTACAGCCCGCGCTCCATTGGCAGCATAGGTCACCTCGACGCCAACGTCGGTCATTGCACTCTGGATTTGCAGACAGGTGGCCGCGCTGCCGCTCACTGCCAGCAAGCGGGTGATACCATGCGCCTGCCAGAAGCGGGTGTCGTGGGCTTCATCCGCTATGGTCAATGGAAGTTCAACATAAAATGTGGTACCTGTGCCCTGAACGCTGTCTACGGAAATGGTTCCGCCCATCAGGCTCACGAGACTTTTTGTAATGGTCATTCCAAGTCCGGTGCCCTGCGTTTGGCTGGCAGATACGCTCAGTTCCCGGGCGAACATATCAAATACATGCTCCGCGAAATCGGGGGCCATGCCGATACCGTTGTCGCTGACAACAAATTCCAAACGCACAGTATTCCTGGTGTCGGAAGGAAGCTGCCGCACAGAAAAAACAATACATCCGTTTGGCGGCGTATATTTTATGGCGTTGGTCAGCAGATTCAGTAGAATCTGGCTGATCCGTTCCTTATCGCCCTGTAGCCGTTCCGGCACATCATCGGCTATGCGCATAGTCAGCTTGTGCCCCTTGGCGTGAAGCTGCGGCTGAATGATGTCCAGCACGCGATGTATCAGCTCAGGAAAGATGAATGCGCTAATGTTTAGGATGGTCTTGCCGCTTTCTATCTTGGACATATCGAGCACGTCGCTAATCAGACTGAGAAGATGCTGTCCGGAGGAAGCGATCTTGCGGGTATGTTCCCGTACTTTGTCCGGCTTGTCGGCATCGCGCGTCAGTAGAGTGGAGAGACCGGTGATAGCGTTGATCGGTGTACGAATGTCATGGCTCATGTTGGAGAGAAAAACGCTCTTTTCACGATTGGCGGTACGAGAATCCTCCAATGCCTGCTGGAGGCTTTGCGTCATTTGCTTCTCTTGTGTGCGGTCAGAAAGCTCGAAAACAAATTTTTCCGACTCTTGAATGGATGTATGATAGATGCGTATACGGAACCAGCGCCGGGCTCCCGTTTTGCCGTGGACATATTCCCGCTCCATCTCCAGGCACTCTCCCATTGGGATTCCGGAAAGGAATATGTCGAGACGGCCGGAACTCTGTATCCCGAACGATTCAAATACCCCGATATCCCGTTTGGCCGCTTCCGGAGAGATCCCCGCCAGCGGCTCAATGTTTGGGCTTATGTATTCGATCTGCATACCCTCGGGATTGAGCATGATAAAAATATCGTTTACGTTGCTGGATAGGATGCTGAACAACTGCTCACGATACTGGATCTCCATATCCTTTTTATACAGGCTTTGACGGTTGCGCGCGACCAGAAAATAAATTATGCTCCAAAGGATCAGCCCTGCCAGCACCACCACAGTGCCTAAGGTAAGCCGTTGGAGTCGGTTCATACTTGCATTGACCACATTCTGCGGCACGAGTCCGAGTACCATCCAGCCCTGCGTGCCAACTGGTTGATAGTTGAGATAATACCCCCCGTTTTCCGTCTTGCAGGCAATTGTACCGGATTCCCCTCGGGCAAATGCTGCCTTCAAAGCATCAAGCTCCTGATCGCTCATGGTGGAATTTTTTCTCAGCCAGTGAAAGAAGTTGTAGGAGACTTGCTCGGCGCCGGCGGTGTTATTAATCAGGACACGGCCGTCAGAATAGACCACATAGCTGTTGGATTGGCCATCAAAGGAATCGGTGTCCAGCGTAGAGAGCATATCTCTGTTATTAAAGCTCATGGCAAGCGCAACATAGGAAAAGCCATCGTAGACATTTGGCTCCGCGGGCACGGCAAACACGGTTAAGTTGGCACTTCCGGGCAAGGTGGCATCCACAACTACGCTTTTATCATGTAGAATCAGGTCGGAGAGTTTATCCTGAAAGTCAATGTAGCCGACTTCCCCGCTTGGCGTCTTATAATTACCATCCCTGGAAATAAAGAAGCACTCAGTAAACCCCCATGTCGCTTTTTCCTCCTGCAGGTAGGCACATATTTCCTCCGTGCAGCCCTCCTGCATTCTATTCTCCAGATAAGGGCGCCAGCTATTCATGATGTTAAAATTGGTCTGGATCAGATCGGAAAAGGCGCTGTTGACCTGGGTATATATCTCACTCAGATGACTGGTACTTTCTTCACGTATCATCTTGGCTACAAAGCGCAGATATGGCAACCCCACCCCGACCACCGCTATCAGGCAGCCCAAAATGACCGCAGCGGCAACAAATCGTTTTTTTATAGGTGCGGTACCTTTTCTTTTCCATTCTGCCGACGATGCCCCGCCGGCAGGTTGTGCGTGCCGCATTGTCGGTCATCCCAGCACCGCATACGGTGTGGGTTCAGAAAGTCCGCCGTGAGAGAGGGCTTCCTGAAGAATTTGGGGAACAGATTCTTCCAGAGGTATAAGGCGGGAACCGGGCGCCTCGGGAAAGTCCCGGTTTACCTTGAAGCCGAGAGAGCCCCATACCATCACATGGTATACGGAGTCGTCTGCAAGCGGCTCTCCGTTGACCGTTACTTTACCAAGGGAGAAAGAGCCGTCCCCGTTGTCATTCATGGTATATTCCATATGGCTCATCACAGGCACCAGACTCAGATCGGAGATTTGGTTGGAGCCATCCTCCGCCGGTTCCATAGCCCATTTGAGAATTTCCCGAATCTCGGCGCCGGTAGCCTCCAGCTCATAGGCGGACACACCTTTGCTGGATATCAGCCAGCAGAGCTGCTGCCAAGTGTACTCGTCTGCGAAAACATCGGAGGAGAGCAGCAAGCCAAACCCGATAAGAGCATCTGCTTGCGCTTCCCGGCACAGGGTGTTGGCTACGGCGGATACGGCACGGCTGCCGCCCCATTCCGCATCGAACCGGTATGCATAGGTGGTATCGATACTGGCGACGACGTCCGTATCCACCTCGCCCGCAGGAGCGCCAAGCTGTGCATTGAACGCTGCATAAGCGTCTTCTGCCGTATACTCGCCGGCGACCATCTTCTGGCCGACCATTTGAGAGATGGAGAAAAACTCGTTGGACGCCAGGCGCTGATAAAGATGGTTGCGCTGGATACATGGGCGAATGTTGTCGAATGCCTCTGGCAGCACAAAGTCCACGCCCTTGCGATAGGACACGACCACGCCGCTTCCCGAAATGGCGGATTGACCCTCCTGGCTGAAGATTTTATCCAATACCGCCATAACATTCTTATACTTTTCTTCGTTCTCCGCAACATGCTTGTTTACGGCCAGCTGGAAATTCGGATAGGTCAGGATCCAGTTGTTCGATTCAGTATCTCCAAAATATGGAAGAAAAGCAAGCTGCATACCAAGACTCTCCGAGCCGTAGATGAGATCGCCGCCGGTACCCCTAAACATGGCGGCTTTCCCTTCCCGGAACAGCCCCGTGGCCTCTGAGAAAGACATATGGGCGTCCTCCGGTTCTGCATGGGTGTCTTTCAGAAACCGTTCAAACTGCGTAAAGACTTCTGGCCAAACCTGGTTGTCCAGAAATGTCACCTCACCTACGCCGGCGCTCTCATATTGTCTGCGCCAAAGCGTACCCTCCAGGCGCATCAGATCGGGGATGGCGCAGCCCTGCATGATTTCGAGATTGGTATAATCATAGTCATAGTCGGTGACAAAACACCGGTAGCCGTTCGCTTCCAGTACGTCGCAGCACTGGACGAACTCAGTATAGTTGGCAGGCAACTCCAGCCCACATTCCTGGAAGATCGCCGTATTAGCGATGATACCGTCCAGTTCGCCGCACATAGGCAGCCATCTGACTGTGCCGTCGGTAAAACGGTTGTTTTCGAGGTAAACGGTATAGAAGGAGCCGGCGAGATCTGTCTCACTCAGGTCAAGTATCTCGTTGTTAATCGCCGCCGCATCATTGAGCGAGAATCGCCGGCAAGTTATGATATCAGGCAGCGCACCCCGCTCATTGAGATAGGCATAGAAATCAATGTTGTTGTGACCCACAACAAAATCAAAATCCAGTTCAGGAAACGCCTCCCGCAGCAGTTTGGGCAGCCTGCCACAGAGCGAGAGATCCCATAGATAGATGCTGATTGTCTGGTCATCCTTCTGTGCTTCCCTCTGTGTGACATGATCAGCGCTGCACCCCAGTAGGCATCCTACACACAGAAGCATACAAAACAATGAAGTAAAGAAATGCTTTTTCATATAGATTTTCTCTCTTTTGTTTGATATAGATGATACTTGCCGTTCGTTAATTATTTGTTATATACACTGTGTCTTAACTTGTATATTTTACTTCATTCGAAAAAATTTGTCCATATCGATAAAATTATTTTTCTATTTTTGCGATTAACTGGAATCGAGGGCAAAGCTAAATGAATGGATAAAGCGCCTTGAAATTTATTGAAGACATTGCACAAAAGCTATTTGCGGAATGCTACATGGGAAACGTGCCGGACAGTATGTTCAAAAAGCTCACACAGAATTATGATGTTGAGCAGACAAACCTCAACCAGATCATTGCGGAAAAGCGCAATGTGCTTATGGAAATGGAGAACGCTGCTATCGACATTTCCGCATGGCAGAAGCAGTACACGAACACTGACAAGCTGGATCGCAGGATCATGACGACGCTGATAGACAGCGTGGAAGTCCATGAATCCACAAAGGAAAATGGCGTTGTCAGGCAGCATATTACTGTAAACTATAAATTTGTAGGGCAGTTAATCGAATAACGGGTTTTCGGATTATTTTTATGTAGTTGATTTTTCCGCCTCTTGCTCCAGCAGTTCTTTCAGTGTTTCTTCCACGCGGCCACCAACCAGTTCCTTGATTTGCCCCTTGATTACTTCCTTGTTCAGCTGTACGATCTTTTCGGACATGTTTTACAAACTCCTTATGCCTTTTTACCCTGCCGGGACGTTCCCTTCGAATCCCCCATGCTCTTTGCTTGAAACACAAAAGGACAGCCATCAGCTATCCTTTTATGCTTGGTGGAGTATCCCCATCAAAATCCGAACTCAGTGCCGACGCGATCTCGTCAAGTGAGATTGTCTGCGTCCCATGTTGATAGTTGTAGGTCAAGACCAGTTTATCCTCGAACACATACACGGCGTTTACAAATGTATCAATCAAACGCTTCTGAAAATCACGGTTTGCGGGATCGCCACGACGGAACTGCTCAAACCATGCCGTCATCTGTTCGCGGGTCAGCTTTGGCTTTTGCAGTTCAGCAGTCTGGATATTCACAAGGATTTCTTCTTTTCGTGCTTCCAGCTCATCAAGCCGCTGTTTGGTGGACGGCGTGAAAATGCCCTGCTCGATTGCTTTCAGAATGTTTCCAATGGAGGACTCGGTTTCTGCAAGCTGTGAGCGAAGCGCAGGGGTTGTCGTGTCTTCCTGCTCCTGCATAACAAGAATTGCGTCAATGAGCCTGTTGATCTTTTCTTCATCCATGACGCGCTGCATGGTCAGGCGAGCAACAACACGCTCAATCCAGTCTTTGCGAACAGCCTTCTTGTCGCAATCCTTCAGGCGCTTCGCACCGCTGCATTTGTAATAATAGTGCATAGCGCCGGTATGGCTCTTACCGCTTTCACCAACCATCATGCGCTCACACTTACCGCAGAACAGCTTTGTTGTCAGCAGATAGTCCTCTTTGGCTTTTGCCATCGCTGGCGCATGGCGGTTCTTCTCCATGCGTTCCTGCACACGGTTGAACAGTTCTTCCGGAACGATAGCAGGAACGCCGCCCTCAATCACAACGTCCTGATAACGGTACTCGCCAATGTATTTGCGGTTTTTCAGCAGAGAGCTGAAACTATTGATATTGAACGGCTGTCCCTTTTTCGTTCTGAGTCCACGGACATTGAAATCTTCCACAATAGAACGAACCGATTTGCCGTCAGCATACTTCTCAAATACCTCAACCACTAATGGCGCAGTCGTAGGATCAATCGCAAGCTTCTGCGCTTTCTTGTCCAACAGATAGCCGAGCGGAACACCACCGCCGTTGTTTTTCCCTTTCAGCGCGTTCTCTTTCTGTCCGCGATGGATCTTCTCTGATAACTCAGCAGAATAGAACTCAGCATAGCCCTCCAACATTGCTTCCAGAATAATACCCTCCGGGCCTTCGGAGATATGCTCTTTCGCAGAAACAACCTTTACACCATTCTTTTTCAGAATGTGCTTGTAGTGTGCGCTGTCATAACGGTCACGGGAAAAGCGGTCGAGCTTCCAGACAAGCACAACCTCGAACAGCTCTTTTGCACTGTCCTTGATCATGTGTTGGAACTCCGGTCGATCTGCTGTTTTTGCAGATAAAGCCCTGTCAATATACGTTCCAACAATGGTCATGTTGTTGCGTTCAGCATATTCCCTGCACTCGCGGAGCTGACCTTCAATGGATTCCTCGCGCTGGCTATCAGAGGAATAGCGGGCATAGATGACAGCGTTCATTCTTCATCACCCTCGTTGCCTTCGCCGCTTTCTAACGCAAGCTCTGTCAATTCACGCAGCTTGTTTTGCAGAAGCGTCTTGTCGGGAAGACAAAGCCGATAATCTGCAACAAGTGTGGGCGACATACTGCGGCTTAAAGCATATTCGACAACCGCGTCATCCTTGCTGTCGCGGTCGAGTGCTTCGAGATAAAAATTGATCTGCCCGATGTGTTCCGGCTTGAATTTTCCGATTTTCAGTTCAATCGGGACAAGGCAGGAAAGCGCACGGTTATAAAACAGCAAGTCGATGAAGAAATCTGTATTGCCAACCTGAACACGGTACTCCTCACCGATAAAGGTAAAGTCCCGACCAAATTCGAGTATAAACTGCTTCAAATTTTCGATGATCGCTTTGCGGAGATTCTTTTCAGAAAATTGCTCCGGCAAGTCCAGAAACTCAAGCACATAGGTATCGAGGATGCTTTCACGCACATTATGCGAAACGGATTCAGGCATTGGCTTCTTGGCGGAAATCATCGAACGCTCGTAGTACGATGTGCCGATCTGACGCTCCAACTCGCGCTTGGAATAATGTTCCTTTGCGCAGAGTGCCATGTAAAAATGCCGTTCCTCTGCTGTCTTAGAGCCGGACATAATAAGCAGATGGTTTGTCCAGCTGATTTGTGTCACCAGTGGTGTCACAAATTCATCGTCCTTGTAAGTCTCGTAGAATTGCTTCATACGATAGAGACCGCGACGATTGAAACCTTTGATGTTGGGGTTCTCTTGCGCGATGTATGCGGCAACTTCGTCAATGATCTTATCGCCAAAGCTTGATGCAGAACAAAGCTCTGACAAATACGCACCGACGCTCCAATACATCTGAATAAGCTCTGCATTGACCGCTTTCATGGCGCGGCTGCGGGCATTATCGATGATATGGATGACCTCGTCAAACTGTCCCAGATTATGGGTTAATTCACTGCTCATGTCTTCGCCTCCCCCAGCATTTTCAGCATCGCTTCTTTCAGTTTTTCGTTCATCGGTGATTCCGGATCGAAGCACATCTCAACGAACTTCCTCAGTTCAGGATTGTTCGCGTCAACCGGAGGTTTTGCCTCATACAGCTTGCCGTGCGGGTCATCGCAGCGGGCAAAGATATAGTCCATTGAAACGTCAAAGTAGTCCGCATACTTGCGTAGAAGATTGACAGTCGGCGTTGCCTGGCCATTCTCATAGCGGTTAATGCTGGACTGTGTAGAGCCGATCACATCGGCGAATTTTGATTGGGATAAACCAATGCCTTCCCGCAATGCGCGAAGGCGCATACCCAGTTGTTTCATGCTGTTCAACCTCCAATTCGGGTTAAGTATAGTATAATCAAAATCCGAGCAGATGTCAACCCGGATTTTGAAGAGTTTGTGTAAGCATTGACTGAACGGCTATTATATAGATTACTGCGGCGGCTGCTCCTCCTGCTGAGACTTAAGAATTTTTGTTATATCTATAATAGTCGCAGAACTTGGCTGAACTGCAAGATTTTTTGCAGCAGTAGCAAGAGGCTCCGCGTAAGCGTCCACAGAGGAAAGTTGAAGTCTTCGCATAGTTTCGATATTTTCGAGTTTCTGCTTCAATGCCTGTTGCTCTGCCAAATCAGCCTCTGCGGACAGCTTTCTCAGTTCGATTTTCTTCTTGTCTTCGTCATATTTATGATTGATAATTCCTTTGATGACGCCGATTATAGAATGAAATTCATAATCTCCCACTTTTCCACCAAAAATAGCCATATAGCATATTAAAAGAGGAAACGCATTTTCCTGTGCAAAATTCCATATTTGAAGAATTACGTCACCAGGGGAATGAAGAGTGGTTTTGACCTGAACTGTTTCCGGCTTATCGTCCGATAATAATCGCGCAGCACACAGAACAAAATTAGCGAGGTCAAGAACGTTAATTTCTTCTTTTCGCTTTACACGAAAAGTAACAGTAAGCTTATCCTTAAATAGAACTGTATCGAAGCATCCGCTCAACACCAGTTCTGCGTATTCGTTCAAATCACTTAAACTATGCCAGTTTCTCGCAATAGCACTCTGTAAATACGGACTTATTGTATCATCAGCAGTCAGCACCTTAATCAGTGTGATTTTCCTTCGTTTAATATACGGGCAGGTAAATGTATCAGTATTTGGATTTGCCTTTTCGATCTGCTGATGAACCTCTTTTTCTAATTCGACTGTGAGGGTTGGAGATTGTTCTTCGTAATACTCTCCAATGTATGCAAAAGCAACCCTGTTGTTATCTACAATAACTGCAATGTCTCCCGCTTTGAGTTCATAGCAAAAACGAATACACTTATTGAGTGACGTTCCGGGCTTACTTTCATCATATGTAGCTTTTATCGAGGCTTTTAATCTGTCTGACTGACTTCGAGTAAGATTTTGACTAATCATAGCCTTTGTCACTGAGTTCCAACCTATCGCAATAAACTCATTCCTTATGAACTCGTCAAAGAAAAAGCCTCGCTTAGCTCTTACCATCCAGAAGTTTGTATCATTTTTAATGGAGGGAATGTCTAAAATCTGAGTCATCTTATCCATATCTGCTTCTCCTTTGAATCAGTCTCTTTATAATTGTGGCTTGTCTAACACATACATCAGCTGGCTTGCCAGCATGATTTGCTCCATAGCCTCACGTTTTTCATATTGAAGATTAGCATGAGCCGCAGGGTTGCGATAGGCTGCCATGATTCCTTCAAACAGAGAGTGGATTCCGCGTCGGTAGTCCTTGCCGCTGGTAGTAGTTGTGTCACAGAATTTGAAAGCGCCGTTCTCGCTCATAAGTGCGCCAATCACATCACCAATCTTCGCGGGAACTGCTGCGCCAGTTTTTAACTCCAAAAACTTTTCACGCAGACGAGATTCTACTTCTTTGACCGCCTTTTCTGCTGCGGTTGAGTAGTGACCATCTACATATAACTCATGGGAGACATT
The DNA here is from genome assembly GCA_004557245.1 of Clostridiales bacterium. GTDB lineage: Bacteria > Bacillota > Clostridia > Christensenellales > CAG-138 > SFEL01. Next base: position 55,888 of record SFEL01000012.1, read on the forward strand.
CACAATTCGCGGGTGAATATCGGACCAGAACTGGACAACAACGGGTTCTGCTTCGATATGGCGAACAATTACTACCAACTCGCCAAATGCCGCAGGATTCAGGAAAATAGCACCCATCTCGTTTTGCTGAAAGAGTATATTTGCAACACAGGGGAGCGTAGTCGCATAAAAAGGATAGTCCGCTTGTATTCCTCTCGTAATTGCATTGATCCATTGGTGGACGCGCTGAATTTCCTGAGGTGTGTGGAGAAACTGCATCTGCAAGTTTGCGTTTGTAAAGTCTATCCACTTTCGCAGCTCATACAGTTCGTTTTCATACGGCAGTTTCAAAACACGCACCTCCCTTACAGCGCCTTAACCGTGTCGATAAACTGGCTCATGCTCACCGCACCCGGCAAGAGGTTTTCCTCATTCTCAAATACCATGTAATAGCGGAAATCCTTGCCCGCTGCTGTGCGCCATGCTTGACCCTTGGTTTCCGCACAGATGAGCTTGCCGCTTTGGGTCATAATCAGAATATCGGGGTAGTGCTTGATAAAGCCGTTGATTGCAAAACCCTGACGGGCAATATTCCTGTGCCACCAGCGGACATTCGGCAGGGCGGTCAACTCCACAATCAGCTTCTGTTCCAGCTTGTTCATGTCGCCATCCTCAGCCGTATACAGCGAGCGGGCGTATATGGCGGTATTGCTGGCGGGATGAATAGATGTGGGCAGACGGAACGAGGGCATACAGACAACACGCTCCGTTTCCAGCCACTTATCAAAGGTTTCCCGATAGTGGGTTTCCAACAGTGTTTCGATCTTGGCGCGGATCTTCGCCGCGTAGCCCAGCGGGGCTTTCTCCATAGCGGCAAGCTGCGCCTTATCCATATCGTCCACAATGCGGTTTATGTAGGCTTTCAGTTCGGCAGCGTCTACCATGTTCAGCTTGTTAAGCTGATTGAACATCATATCCTTGCATTGACGTACCCGGCTTTCCGGCGGCAGATTGTTGAACCACTCCTTGAAGTACCGCTGCTCGGCGCTCTCCATCTTGAACACCTTCGGCAAACCGCCGTCCTGCTCCCGCACGTCAATTTCGCGGATTTCATCGTCTGCGGCGGCAAAGTCAATATCGTATGCCTTGCCCTTGAGGGTAAAGCCCTCCGCCAGCATTTCCTTGTCCAGCAATTCAAAAGAACCGTCCGTAAACAAAGATTGCTCAACTTTCAGGAAAAACTGCGGGATTTGCAGCGTTTCAATATCCTCCCGGAACTGCGGATTCACCTGAAATGATTTCACTTTATCCCGTACCTCCCACGGAAGATTGTCCATCACCGGATCATTGCCGGTCTGCTGGATAGCGTCTGTGTATGCCTTTTCGACCTCTGCGGCAGCGTCCAGCATGGTGTCGGCTTTCGGGGTGATTTCAGGCGTTTTTGCCTGTTCTCTGCGCCGTTCCAACTCCGTGTCAATAGATTTATCGTCCAGCCATGCAAAATCGTCCTCTGCGTTTTCCGGTTCGGAAGCTCCTTGCGGGTCAGGCAGCGTGATTTGCTCCGCTGTCTGTTCGGGTGCTTTCGGTTTTGTAGCCTCACCGATCCGATAGTCCTTATCGCTGAATCCTGCGCTGTTCAAGCCCTTGACGATATGCGCCACGGTATTGTTGAAGTCGTTGGAAGAAGTCAGCACATAGGACATATTGAGTGCGCTTTGCGTGTGTTGGCTCGTATGGGGCAGACGGAGAATCCGTCCCAAAATCTGCTCCACGTCAACCTGACTGGTCTTATTGGCAAGGGACGCAAGGATATAGGCAAAGGGGCAATCCCAGCCCTCTTTCAGCGCATTGACCGTGATAATATAGCGAATCGGACAGCTTGGGGACATCAAATCGGTGTTTTTCAGCTCGTTCACATCGGCGGTTCGAATGGCAATTTGCTCGGCGGGGATTCCCTTGTCCACCAGCTTGTCCCGCAGTTTTTCAAAGGTTGTCGCGTCCTCCTTGCCCTTCGGCTGTGCCTGAAACAGCGCGATAGGACGGATATATTTGCCCGTCTTGGTGTACTCCGCGCTTGCGATTTCTTCCAGTTTGTTCCGCAGGTCGATCGCGTCAATCAGCACCTCGGATTGGCTGTCCCGGTTATAGACGATCACGGGCAGCTTTACCATGTGTTCGTTTTTCAGCTGCACCGCGTCCACATAGGAAATGATATTGCTCTCCTTTTTCGGCGTGGCGGTCAAATCCAGCACAAAGCAGGGGTTGAAGTTTTCCAGCATTTCAAGGCTCAATTCCGACCGGGCATGGTGGCTCTCGTCCACGATGACAAGCGGGTTAAGCTGGTTGATAATCTGGAACAGAGCGGTTTCGTCTGCTTTTTCAATGGGGCTGTCGGGCTTGCCCAGCACCTTTGCAAACTCGGCAAGGTTGCTGTTCTCCTGATAGGCTTTCAAGACCTCCTTGCCGCGCCCACGGAACGAATCGTAGGACAGCACCATAACCGACAACTGCTCCGTTACGGCGGTGGGGTTGAAGTTCTGACCATTCAAAAGCTCCTGCTTGGTGTAGACCTCCACGCGCCCGCCGAAATCCACGTCGATTTTCTGACGGTAGGGGTGGGATGTGTCTTTCAGGGCTTTCGCCGTCTGCGTCAGAATCGCGTCCGACGGAACAAGCCACACAACCGCCTTTGTCTTGGTAGCGGGGAGTGCGTCAAAGATAGGGCGAACGGCGTTGCAGGCAATAAAGGTCTTGCCGCCGCCTAGCCGGGGCTGATTTCTCCTGCCAAAACAGGCGAAACGCCGCTGCGTCACTCTTTGTTTCGTTCAGCAGTTCCAGATAGCGGGTCAGGTCCGCTATCACCTTTTTCTGATATGATTTCAGTTCCATACAGCGAACACCCCCTTACAGTCTGCTAATGTCTCTCGGTATTTTCTTGAATGTGACGCCCATTTTTGCCAGCTTGTCCTCGCTGATGGAGCAGCGGTCGGCATAGATCACCGTTCCGTCGGCTTTTTCCGTAATGGTGGAGAGGAACGCATAATCCAGCACCGTCACGCGCTGCGGCTCGTAGTAGAAGTAATAGCCCGTGCTGTTGTGCTTGCCGAGGTAATAGGGATTGCCGCCGCTGGGCGGGGCGTAGGGCTGCTTGGTTTCCATGAACCAGATGTATTCTCGGATTTTCTCCGGGGCAACGGCTTCATTCAGGCAATCGCCCACAAGCAGCGGTTCGCCCAGATCGTAGAAGCTGAAATTGCCGCCCGTACCCTCTACGGCGTTCTTGCCCTCGCCGTAGCCACGGATCACGCGCTTGACGCGCTCGGCGGTGATGCTGTCGGCGTAGTCACCCATTTCAACAAGAATGAACTTTCTATTTCCTCCATCCCTATTGAGGTCTAATACAGCATGAGCAGTCGTTCCCGAACCTCCAAAGGAATCCAAATATATCCCGTCTTTATCATCCTTTCCATCAAACACAAATGAAAGTAAGTACTTTATCAATTCTTTCGGTTTGGGGTTGTTGAAGACCTTTTTGCCAAAAATCGTTTCAATTTCTTTCGTTCCATCTTGGTTATAGGGTCCTGTTAAAATGGATATTGGTTTTCCCAAACGCATAACACCATTCTCGTCTTTTAAGTACTGCTTGAATCGAACGCTCCATTTTCCACTGTTTTCGCTAAATACAACTTCATCATTTTCAATAGCTTGATGCAAGCGAGATTTTTCCCATATCCACTGTTTATCGGGGTATATTTCCACTCCATTGTGATAGACCGGGTATACCAAATTAGGGCGATCATCTTTGCTTCGTGTTGCAAGCGGCTGCGTGATGAAGCCACCACGCACCTCAAACTTATCGTCCTTCATTTTGTATTTCTTGATTTCTTCCTCGGACAGCGGTGCAGCAACAGAAAGTAGAGGTTGCTTTGAATAGCAGACAATATACTCGTGAACGTTTCCTACACCACGGGTAAATGCTCCCGGACCGTATTTATTCTTCCAAATAATTTCATGGACAAAGCAGTTAGCGCCAAATATCTCATCTAAAATCAGACGCAAATACTTTATTTCATTATCATCAATGCTGATGAAAATAACACCATCGTCCGCCAGCAGCTTTTGCAGCAGCTTCAACCGCGGGTACATCATGCACAGCCATTTGTCATGGCGGGTCAGATCCTCGCCCTCTTTGCCGACAACCTCGCCCAGCCACTTTTTGATCTTCGGGTCATTGACATTATCGTTGTAGACCCAGCCCTCGTTGCCTGTGTTGTAGGGCGGATCGATATAAATGCACTTGACGCGCCCCTCATACCGGGGCAGCAGCGCTTTTAGGGCTTCCAGATTATCGCCCCGGATAATCATATTTTCGCTGCCGTTATCTTCATTGTGCTGTCCGTTTTCATCAAAGCTGTACTTGCGCTCCAACACCCGAAACGGCACGTCCTGATGGTGATTGATCACCTTGCTTTTTCCAATCCATTCAAGTGTCGGCATGGCTGATTTCCTCCGTAATCGTGTTATCCTCATTTCAAATGAGGGTATTTCTTCCCTGACCCTCAGCAGTAATGAGGGTCACTTCTAGCTATGTCTGTATAGCGGTTATTGTGGTGAAAGACCTATCCTGTCTTGGAAGGACTAAATCCTTGTCCAACGCTGTCATCGTTTGTCGAATCGACGATTTAGGTAGATTCGTGACAAGGGGTCAGTGCGCCCATTCGCACCCGCGAGGTGGAATAGACCCCATTATTTCGAGTTAGAGTCGCTGATATGATGCGGCTCATTTTTCATTTTCGACGGGCTTCTTGATATACCTGCCGTTCTTGATTCGCGCGTCCGCTGGCTTCTCTGTGTCCTCTGGAATCCCCCAGACCGAGCCAATGCGGATCGCACCGGGGACGCGCCCCTCGCCGCACAAAATCTGAATACGGCGGGTGGAGATACCCCAGCGTTCGGCGGTTTGCGTGATGGATAAGTATTTCATAATCGGTACTCCTGTCGCAGCTCATTTCTGCGTCTGCTTATAAAATCACAGTATAATTATAATCGTCAAAGCGAATAAAAGCAAGAACTTTCCCGAAAAGTTCAGGAAGTATTTTCAAATTCGACACGAAAGGTGTGTGGGGATTCCCCAACAACAAAATGAGCAGTTCGGACGCAGGGATGAACCGCTCCTTTTTCCGGTGTGTACGGACACCGGATGTGCTTGCTACTCTCCCAAATCTCATATCCGCAGATACAACGCGCTCCCGCTTTCGCAAAAGCAGGAGCGCATATTTTTTGAAAATTTCTCATTTCGATACCTGCGTTTTGACTTAAAAATGTCCGTTGTAAAGTGAGG
>SFEL01000061.1 GCA_004557245.1 Clostridiales bacterium
GTTCTTCGATTCTTGTCTCCTGTAATAATCTCAGATTCACTTGTGGTAAAACCAGCATTTGTAAAAAGAGATATAGACTGGAAGGTAGCCTTCTCTTTAGTCATGCCGGTTATTCGAAGCAAAATGGAATATACCTGAACAAGAATATAATAAACAAGAATAACTGTAATAATTAACGCAATAGAAGAAGAAAAACTCATATGAAGATTGTTACAATTGTATTAATAAGGGTCAATACTAAAAAATCCACTCAAAGAGTGGATGGAAAGTCAATAAAAAAAGCTGGCAGCGACCTACTCTCCCGCGGACGAGCCGCAGTACCATCGGCGCGAGAGCGTTTTACTTCCGTGTTCGGGATGGGAACGGGTATTTCCACTCTGCCATGGCCACCAGCAGACCAATAAGAGGCACCTTTGGTGCATCCTATGGTCGGGAGGAAGAGGGAAGGACAATATGGCCAAGCCTCACGGATGATTAGTAACGGTCGGCTGAACGCGTCGCCGCGCTTGCACCGCCGTCCTATCGACCAGCTGTTCTGGCTGGTTCCTTCAGTGGAGTCGAGCTCCATGGGACGCCTAATCTTGGGGCGGGCTTCCCGCTTAGATGCTTTCAGCGGTTATCCCTTCCGGACGTGGCTACCCTGCGAATGCCGCTGGCGCGACAACAGGTACACCAGAGGTCCGTCCACCTCGGTCCTCTCGTACTAAAGGCAGGACCCCTCAAGCGTCCAACGACTGCAGCAGATAGGGACCGAACTGTCTCACGACGTTCTGAACCCAGCTCGCGTACCGCTTTGATTGGCGAACAGCCAAACCCTTGGGACCTGCTCCAGCCCCAGGATGCGATGAGCCGACATCGAGGTGCCAAACCTTGCCGTCGATGTGAACTCTTGGGCAAGATCAGCCTGTTATCCCCGGAGTACCTTTTATCCGTTAAGTGACGGCGCTTCCACACGCACACCGCCAGATCACTAAGACCTACTTTCGTACCTGCTCGGCCTGTCCGCCTCGCAGTCAAGCCACCTTGTGCCTTTACACTTGACGGGCGATTCCCAACCGCCCTAAGGTGACCTTCGCGCGCCTCCGTTACACTTTGGGAGGCGACCGCCCCAGTCAAACTCCCCGCCTGGCGCTGTCCGGACGCCGGATCACGGCGGCCGTTAGAGAATTGAATCGGCAAGGGTGGTATTTCACCGACGGCTCCGCGCACCCTGACGGGCACGCATCACAGCCTCCCACCTATCCTACACATGCCGGTCCAATCCTCAGCACCAAGTTGGAGTAAAGGTTCACGGGGTCTTTCCGTCTAACTGCAGTCACCAGGCATCTTCACCTGGACTTCAATTTCACCGGATCTCGCGTTGAGACAGTGCCCAAATCATTACACCATTCGTGCGGGTCGGAACTTACCCGACAAGGAATTTCGCTACCTTAGGACCGTTATAGTTACGGCCGCCGTTTACTGGGGCTTGAGTTCGCCGCTTCGATCGCTCTGACGGCTCCCCTTGACCTTCCAGCACCGGGCAGGTGTCAGCCCATATACTTCCCATTGCTGGTTCGCATGGACCTGTGTTTTTGGTAAACAGTTGCTTGGGCCATTTCTCTGCAGCCCACGGGCCTCCCCGTGGGCCATACTTCTCCCGAAGTTACGTATGCATTTTGCCGAGTTCCTTAACGCGAGTTCTTCCGAGCGCCTCTGCTTTCTCAGCTTGCCCACCTGTGTCGGTTTGTAGTACGGTCCCGCAGCGCATATACTTAGAAGGTGTTTCCTGGCACGACGGCTACGCGTCCTTCACCCCTCCGTGAAGGGGCTCCCTCCGGGCTCACCTCAGGCGCGGCGTTTGACTCGCGCCCTCACTGGCTCGCCCATTCGACCGGGACTACCGACGCCCGGCGACCTTTCACCCTATGCTTCCCTCCATCGTTCCGCTGCGAGGCACGGGAATGTTGACCCGTTTCTACGACCTTCGTCCTCGCCTTAGGGGCCGGCTGACCCCCGGGTAGATTACCTTTACCCTGGAAACCTTAGGCTTTCGGCGGACGGGGATCCCACCCGTCTTTCCGTTACTCATGCCTGCATTCTCTCTTCCATCCGCTCCACGGAGGCTCCCGCCCCCGCTTCGTCGCCACATGGAATGCTCCCCTACCCACACGTCCTCAAGGACTGTGACGAAGCTTCGGTTGCGCGCTTAGCCCCGTTGAATTGTCGGTGCCCGAGTACTCGACCAGTGAGCTGTTACGCACTCTTTGAAGGTGTGGCTGCTTCTGAGCCAACCTCCTGGCTGTCTATGCATTCGGACTTCCTTTCCCACTTGGCGCGCATTGGGGACCTTAGCTGTCGTTCCGGGCTGTTTCCCTCTCGGCCACGGCCCTTATCAGTCGCAGCCTGACTGCCATGCACTATATCGCGGCATTCTGAGTTTGGTTAAACTTGGTACCCAGCGACGGGCCCGCATCTATCCAGTGCTTTACCTCCGCGACAGTCCGCATGACGCTAGCCCTAAAGCTATTTCGGGGAGTACCAGCTATCTCCAAGTTTGTTTAGTCTTTCGCTCCGATCCACAGCTCATCCCAACCCTTTTCAGCGGATAGCCTGGCCATGGATAGATCACTTGGCTTCGGGTCCATGCCGTGCAACTCAACGCCCTGTTCAGACTCGGTTTCCCTTCGGCTCCGGGACTCCCATCCCTTAACCTCGCTGCACGTCATGACTCGCAGGCTCATTCTACAAAAGGCACGCCGCCACCCTTCCGGGCTGCGACCGCTTGCGGGTCCATGGTTTCAGGTTCTCTTTCACTCCCCTCCCGGGGTGCTTTTCACCTTTCCCTCACGGTACTATGCGCTATCGGTAGCTGCCGAGTATTCAGCCTTGGAGGGTGGTCCCCCCGGATTCCG
>SFEL01000062.1 GCA_004557245.1 Clostridiales bacterium
CGCGCTCTCCGAGGTCTGGGCCAAGGGCGGCGAAGGCGGCGAGGAGCTGGCCCGCGAGGTCGTGCGCCTGTGCGAGGAGGGCGAAAACCACTTCCGCTATGCCTACGAGCTGGACACCACCATCGAGCAGAAGCTGGACGCCATCGTGAGGAACGTCTACCGCGGCGCGGGCGTGACGCTCACCCCGGCAGCGAAGAAGCAGGCGCAGCAGCTCACCGAGCTGGGCTTCGGCGAGTACCCGATCTGCATGGCCAAGACGCAGTATTCCTTCTCTGACGACCAGAAGCTGCTGGGCGCGCCGGAGGGCTTCACCGTCACCGTGCGCAACCTCAAGGTTTCTGCGGGCGCGGGCTTCATTGTCGCGCTCACCGGCGACATCATGACCATGCCGGGCCTGCCGAAGGTGCCGGCGGCGGAGAACATCGACGTGACCGACGACGGCAGGATCGTGGGCCTGTTCTAAGCGATTTTACAAATACTGCTATACTTGCAACGCCGGACGGCCTTTACAGAGGTATGCAAAAAATGGCTCAGTCCAGAATGGATGTATGATGCAGCAGGGGTTTCGGAGGGAATAAGGAACGGAAAATGTTAGATTGGAAGCACAAAAAGTCCGCGTGTGTCTATGCAAAGAGAATTGCATGGGGTATTTTTCTGCTTTTGATTCTGCTGGCTGGGGCACTGGCTGTTCGCAAAGCCTATTCGCTATATCTCAATCTTTGCAGAAAGATGGACTATGTCTGCGATATGGCGTATACGGTGGATAAGAATGTCAAGAGTATTCGGCAGAATGTGAACAATATCTATTCAAAATATGAATTTGATTATGCTTGGGCCGAGAACCAGCATTTGATTGCGCATGCTTTCGGAGAAATCGACGGGCAAACCTACACGAATACTTATGATGCGTTTTTGCATAATTACAGCCAGGGCCATCGTGTGTTTGAAGTGGATTTCGATGTGACTGTTCCGGAAAACACCCTTGTCGCTTCGCATGACGCAGAGGTATGGCGGGAGAAGACGGGAAATGACGCGACAACCCCGTTTACCTATGAGAACTTCATCAACTCTAGGGTATCCGGGCAGTACATGCCTATGGATTACCGGGACGTCATTGAAATGATGATCGAGTATCCGGATATCTATATCGTAACGGATACCAAATATCAGGATCAGATGACCATTTTTCTGCAATTCTCCCAGTTGGTCAAATACGCGCAGGAAAGAGACGAAAATGTGCTCAAGCGCATCATTCCCCAGATTTATCATGAGGAGATGCTTGGCCAGATCATGTCGGTATATCCATTTGAGTCGGTGATTTTTACACTCTATGCGACTGCGTGGACACCGGAGTCCGTTGTGGATTTTTGTGAACGAACAGGTGTTGGATTTATCACAATGCCAATTTACGCTGCCAACGAGAGCTTTCTGGCGCTTTTGGAAAGCAGAGGAATCCTTACAGCGGCACATACGGGAAATGACCGGGAGGAAGCAGAGCGGTTGTTTTCGACAGGATTGGATATGATGTATACGGATCATCTCAAGCCAGATGAGTTTTCAGAAATGAATTGAGCGAACAGGGGTGTTGAGTGTGTTGCCGGAAGGCTTTGTCTATATCAGGGACGTCATCCCAACCGCATACGAGGATATCCGCTACGCGGGCAGCCACAACTTTGTCGGCTGCCCGGTGGACGGCTACCTCGCCCCGCGCGGCGTGCTGCGCACCGAGGCGGCGATGGCGCTCAAAACCGCGGCGGACGCGTTCCAAAAGCAGGGCCTTTTCCTGCTCATCTATGACGCGTACCGTCCCCAGCGCGCGGTCGATCACTTCGTCCTGTTCCCCAGGGGCTATATCGCCGTGTATTCCGGCCATTCCCGCGGCATGACGGTCGATCTCACGCTCACGGACAGGGATGGCACGCCGCTGGACATGGGCGGAGAGTTTGACTGGTTTGCCAAGATCTCCTCGCACGATTATGAGGACCTCACGCCCGCGCAGAAGGCCAACCGCCGTCTGCTGCGCGAAACCATGCTCGCTGCGGGCTTTGAGGATTACAGTGAGGAATGGTGGCACTATACGCTGCCGTCCGACGCGCCGAAGGTCTATTACGACTTCCCGATTGAGTGAAACTCACTCAGCCCTCCGGTGAAATGAACGCCATTTACGGCTTGACAAAGCGTCACCCGGCAGGTACAATAATATGCAAATCGTGCATAGCTTTTGTAAAGGCCATGAAGGAAAAAAGACGCATTGCCTGACCCAAAGAGAGCCGGCATCTGGTGCAAGCCGGCGGCGGGCAAGCGGGATAACTCACTCCGGAGCCGCCCGCGTGATGAGCGCGGGACGTACGCCGCCGCGTTAAGGCTAATGAGGACCCCTCTGTTGCTGCGTGCGCAGTCGGGTTGAATCAGGGTGGTACCGTGTGGCAATTTACGCCTCGCCCCTGCGAAAAGCAGGTGTGCGAGGCTTCTTTTTGTGGGCAGTGCCCACACCCGCTTCCGAACAGCCTGACAGGACAAAGAATCTCGTCGGTCGCTGCACGGAGGTTTGCAAAGTTCCCTGTCTGTTCCCAAGAGGAAATGAATCATGAGGAGGTCAAAACAATGGGCATGACCATGACGCAGAAAATCCTCGCGCGCGCCGCGGGCGTTGAAAGCTGCCGCGCAGGCGAGCTGCTGATGTGCCGGCTTGACCTGGTGCTGGGCAACGACATCACCGCACCGGTGGCTATCAACGAGTTTGAGAAGATGGGCGCGACGAAGGTGTTCGACCCCGCAAAGATCGCGCTGATCCCGGATCACTTCGTCCCCAACAAGGACATCAAGAGCGCGACGATGGCCAAGCAGATGCGCGATTTCGCAAAAGCGCAGAAGATTGTCCACTACTACGAGGTCGGCCGCGTGGGCATCGAGCACGCGCTGCTGCCGGAGCAGGGCATCGTCGCCCCGGGCGAGATCATCATCGGCGCGGACAGCCACACCTGCACCTATGGCGCGGTCGGCGCGTTCTCCACGGGCGTGGGCTCCACGGATATGGCCGTGGGCATGGCGACCGGCGAGTGCTGGTTCAAGGTGCC
>SFEL01000063.1 GCA_004557245.1 Clostridiales bacterium
GCTGTACTACGATTATGATTGTACCCAGCCCATGGATTGGATCGATGTGGGGCAGAATAAGCTGACTGTCTATGTCACGATAGATCCTGCGAAATAAGCGGTCAAGTGATTCTCCTGTGATCGAACGCAAACAGTTTTTTCAAATCTAACACCGTAAATGACATAGAAGAATAACCATGAATCAAATACACACGAGCAGTGGGACAGATGGACAATTCTTGTCACTTCGGATATTAAGCCCGCATCGGTGCAGATGACGATAAGTAGCGGTCGATTTCTCTATTGCTAATGGCGCACTTCTATACAGGGTAAACCCTGTATTGTGCGCTCTGCGAGGCAGACAGCCCGGACGATTGAAGTCCGGGCTGTTTTGCGTCACTGCGTTCCGAACAAGGGAGTGCCTCCCTTGCGCTGATTATGCAGCTATCCCAGCGCACTTTGCGATTGGCGCAATTTGCTGACGCAAACAGCGCCACTCACAAAGTTTTGAATATGTTTCCATGACCGTTTACCGATTTTCGGTAGGCGGTCTTTTTATATCACCACATCTAAATCAAGGAGGACTAATCATGCCGAAACAGAAAACCATGCCTGAGCTAAAAGCCGCGATCGCTCGCTATGAGCGTCAGCTCGCCCAGCTCCGGCACAAACAGCAGCTTGAAAACCGTGCCGTCTACTATGAAAAGGGTGACCGCCGGAAACGGGCTCACAGGCTCATTACCCGTGGAGCTGCTGTGGAGAGTGTAGCACCGTTGGCAAAGGTGTTGAGCGAAACCGAGTTTTATGCTTTTGCGGAAAAAGCCTTCGCCTTGCCGGAGGTCAAAGGCCTGCTTATGGAGGCCGTCAACGAACGCAACAAAAATGAGTTTGGGGGTGATTGACTATCGCACTGTATCATTTTCATGTGACCCAGATCAAGAGAAGTGCTGGACAGTCTGCGGTGGCAGCTGCCGCCTATCGCTCCGGCGAAAAGCTGCACAGCGAGTATTATGGAGAGGACAGCGACTACACCCGCAAGGGCGGCGTGATCCGTTCGGAAATCCTACTGCCATCCTATGCTCCGCCAGAGTACGCAGACCGGGAAAACCTCTGGAACGCCGTAGAGAAAGTGGAGCGTGGAAAGAAAGCACAGCTTGCATACAGTTTTGACATTGCCTTGCAGAACGAGTTCTCTATGCAAGAGAACATCGACCTTGCAAGGCAGTTTTTATTGGAACAGTTTGTGAGCAGGGGCATGACCGTTGACTTTGCGGTACACCAACCGGACAAGGAGGACGGCGGCATCCGGAACCCACATTTTCATGTCATGTGTCCTATCCGGCCTATTGAGCCGGACGGCAAATGGGGCAACAAACAGCGGCGGGAATATGTGCTGGACGAGCATGGCGAGCGTATCCAGGACGAGGCTGGCAACTTTGTATTCAACGCCGTCCCCACCACCGATTGGGGCAGCCCGGAAACGCTGGAAGCGTGGCGACAGGCATGGGCTGAACTTTGCAACGCCAAGTTTGCCGAGAAGGGTTTGGATTGCCGTATCGACCACCGCAGCTTTGAGCGTCAGGGTGTAGAGCAGATCCCCACCCAGCATGAGGAACCAACCGTCCGGGCGATGGAAGCCAAGGGCATCCGCACCGACAAGGGCGATCTCAACCGCTGGATCAGAAAAACCAACGCTATGCTCCGGGAGGCAAAGCTGTCCAAGTCCCAGCCGCCTACGCTGGTGGAGCTGCTATCCGCCTACTATGACAGCCGCAGCAAGGGCGCATACAGCAGCAAGGCCAGGATCGCCAATCTGAAAAAGATGTCCGAGGTGGTCAGCTTTTTGGAAACCAAACATCTCTACACCACTGATGATCTGGACACGGACCTGCATACCATGCAGGGCAAAATCGGCGCGCTGAAAAGACCAATTCCGGGAAACAGGCCCGCATCAAGGAACTGGACGAGCTGCTTCGCATGGCGGACTACTACAAGGCCGGAAAGCCTGTTGCCGACAAGCTGAAAACCATCCGCTTTGAGAAATCCCGCCAGAAGTACAAGGCAGAACATGATGAGGAACTGCGGCTGTTCTACATGGCCGAGCGCAAGCTGAAAGGGCAAGTAGTGGACAGCGAGCTGCCCGCTGCCGCATGGCGTGCGGAAAAGGCCCGTCTGGAAACGGAGTACAGGGATTTGCAGCAGGAGCTTACACCCCTGTATGCCGACACGAAAAAGCTCTGGGCCATCCATTACAGCATCTATGAGGTGCAACATGAGAAAGAGCGCCAGAACGCCGCTGTGCGGCAGAAAAAGTCGGAAATCGAACACTAATTCTTACACAAAATCAGGAGGAACTTATAGAACAGAAATCGCAATTTGAACATCAACTCGACCCGGAGGGATATTATTTCTCCGAGCCGGAGTCTCTGCCGTCTGAAAGAACCGAGCGCAGATTCTTCTGGGGCGAGGACAGCCATATCCATGTGAAGAATCTCTCCGCTTTCTGGATTCCCGAATTGACCGTCACCGAGGTCATCCACGGCACGACCTACGTTGTCACAGGCAGCTATG
>SFEL01000064.1 GCA_004557245.1 Clostridiales bacterium
AAGCGCAGGGCCGCACAGGAATCCGGCGCACAGGCAGTGGATCTGATCGACGCGGCGCAGGTTCTGCCGGGCATGGAGGTGATCTTCTCCACGCCGCCGGCACAGGTGCTGGATAAAGCTGCCCTCGAGGCGGTGGATGCGGGCGCGGAGCTGATCGACCTGGCCAGCCCGCCCTACGGCTTCGACATGGAGGCCGCAAAGGCGCTGGGCCTGAACGCCTGGCGGGAGCCGGGTCTGCCGGGACGCTACTGTCCGCTGAGCGCGGCGCGGGTGCTCTACGGCGCGGTGATTCGATGGGAGGAGGAGGAGGAGGAAAATGGATAGCATTCATCTGGAAGGCGTGCGCATCGGCTGCGCCATGACCGGCTCCTTCTGCACCTTCCGTCAGGTGTTCGAAGCCTGGCGGGCGCTCAAGGAGACCGGCGCGGAGCTGATTCCCATCCTGTCCTTCAATGCAAGCAACCTAGACACGCGCTTCTATCCGGCGGCGGAGTCGCGACGAATTTTTACAGAGATCTGCGGGCGCGAAATTCTGGATTCCATCCCCGCCGTCGAGCCCATCGGCCCGAAAAAGCTGCTCGATCTGTTAATTGTTGCGCCCTGCACCGGAAATACCCTGGCCAAAATCGCCGCAGGCATCACCGATACCCCGGTTGCGCTGGCGGTGAAGTCCCATCTGCGCAACGCGCGCCCGGTGCTGCTGGCGATCTCCACCAACGACGCGCTCTCCGGCAGCGCGCAAAACATCGGAAAACTGATAAATACCAAAAACATTTACTTTGTACCTTTCCGTCAGGACGATCCCGCGGGCAAGCCGGCCTCCGCGGTCGCGCGCTTCGATCTGCTGCCCGAAAGCGCGAATCTGGCCCTCCAGAGGCGCCAGATCCAGCCGATTCTGCTCGAATCGGGCTGAACACCGTCGGATTTTGATGGAAAATCCGGTTTTTGTTAAACGCAAAAAAAGTTGAAAAAAGGGGTTGACAAACAAATATGGTTTTGCTATAATAATCAACGTTGTCGCGAGCGACGCTTCGACGACGACGGCGATTCTTGAAAACGATACAGAGAGAAAAAGAAGACAAGGAAAGAACAGTCAGATTTCGAATGAGTGAAACACCTTGACGAGGTAAGAAGCGAGGGCTTTGGCGAGTCTGAGCGGACGACGGAGTTGAGGATGAGGATTGAACATCAGAGTTTGATCCTGGCTCAGGACGAACGCTGGCGGCGTGCTTAACACATGCAAGTCGAGCGGAGACAATTGACTTCGGTTGGTTGTTTTAGCGGCGGACGGGTGAGTAACGCGTGAGCAATCTGTCCCAGACAGGGGGATAACACTTGGAAACAGGTGCTAATACCGCATAAGACCACGGTACCGCATGATACTGAGGTAAAAGATGCAAATCGGTTTGGGGTGAGCTCGCGTCCCATTAGCTAGTTGGCGAGGTAACGGCCCACCAAGGCGACGATGGGTAGCCGACCTGAGAGGGTGATCGGCCACATTGGAACTGAGACACGGTCCAGACTCCTACGGGAGGCAGCAGTGGGGAATATTGGGCAATGGGCGCAAGCCTGACCCAGCAACGCCGCGTGAGGGAAGAACTGTGAGGAAGCCCCGGCTAACTACGTGCCAGCAGCCGCGGTAATACGTAGGGGGCGAGCGTTGTCCGGAATTACTGGGCGTAAAGGGAGCGTAGGCGGTCTGATAAGTTGGATGTGAAATACCCGGGCTTAACTTGGGGGGTGCATCCAATACTGTTGGACTAGAGTACAGGAGAGGAAAGCGGAATTCCTAGTGTAGCGGTGAAATGCATAGATATTAGGAGGAACATCGGTGGCGAAGGCGGCTTTCTGGACTGCAACTGACGCTGAGGCTCGAAAGCGTGGGGAGCAAACAGGATTAGATACCCTGGTAGTCCACGCTGTAAACGATGAATACTAGGTGTAGGGGGTATAAACTCCCTCTGTGCCGCAGCAAACGCAATAAGTATTCCGCCTGGGGAGTACGGCCGCAAGGTTGAAACTCAAAGGAATTGACGGGGGCCCGCACAAGCA
>SFEL01000065.1 GCA_004557245.1 Clostridiales bacterium
TCGTCTTTCCAGCGTCTACATGGGCAAGAATTCCAATATTGATTATTTTCATGTGATTGTCCTCCCTTTACAGCCCCAAAGGGCATAAAAATCCCCAGCGGCTAATACTTTTACCGCTGGGGATCATGACTTCGGACACACAGAAGTATACACGGCTTACATAAGCCGCTGTCCGTCACGATATTTACTAAAAAGGCAAAAGTATTCTTAAATTGGGTGCAAAAACCAAGCCCCTGCAAGGGGCAATCATTTTTGTGCCCATTATCAAATTTTATTTAAGAATACCTTGCCGCATATTTGGTAGACTCCTCAAATCAGGATAATAGCAGTATATCATAGTACGCTCTAAAAAACAAGAAATTATTTTACCCGATTCCCCAAATAAATCAGGAGGGCATTCACTGGAACACCCTCCGGTTTTGGTGATTATCGTGCGCCTATCACTGGAACACCCTCCGTTTTTGGTGATTATCGTGCGCCTAATCTTGCTTTTTGCCTTGCGTCCCGTTTCCGTTCCTTTTCAGCCTGTTCCTGCTGGTAAGCGGCCTCTAATATTCTGTCCACTTGTTCTGGGCCAAAGGCCCTTTTGACCCGCTCATAGTCAGCGGAGACTTGCCGCATGGCCTTGTTTTCCAACTTGACCTCCTGCAATCGATCAGACAGGCGGATGTTGCTCTCCCTCACCCGGCCATAGTCCCCTTGCAGACGCTCAAATTTCCCCCGCAGCTCCACATAGGCCAGATACAGGGAGCGCAGCACCTTGACGATTTGGGCCAGCAGGGGCTTTGCCTTTTTCTCTCGGTAGGCCCGGCCTGTTTCCAGCGTTCCCGGCTCCGGCAAAATCTCCTCCGGATTGGCGGAGAAATCCGCTGCCAACCGCTCCATATTTTTCACCGCCGGGGCAAGTTCTTTGAGCCGCCGTTCCTGGCTCTCCACCTGGTTTTCTTTCTCCGCCTTGACCGTCTCCAGAACGGCGATCTCCTTTGCCCGCTGCTCTTTCTTGTAGTCCAGCACAGACAAGTGCTTGTCGTGGGTGCCTTTGTCCTCCCACTCAATCCCGTGGCGCTCCATGACCAGGGAAAGCTGCTCCTTTTCCGAGCGCACCCACTGGCTCCACTCTGTGTCCCCTCTGGTGCCGCCCTGGAAACCCTGGGCCGCTAACGCCTGTTTCAAAGATACCCTCGTGTCCAGCCCTCGCTTGCTCCCGGTGGTGAATGGTACAAAGTCAATGTGCAGATGGGGCGTAGCCTCGTCCATGTGGAGGTGGGCAGAGAACACCCGGAGTTGGGGGTTGCGCTCTTGAAAGCCCTTCATGTACTCGTCCAAAACCGCTGCCGCAAGCTGTCCCTCCTCGCTGTCGGCGCTCATATCATCTCGATTGCCCACTTGCAGGATGATTTCATGGAACGGCTTTTCCTGCTTGCCGGAGCGGATCTTCTCATAGTAATCCTCTATCCTTCTGTCGGCCCTGGTTTGTTTAGCGTTGTACCGTTCCAGAGCCTCGTCAAAGAGTTCATGGTACACCGCCTTGATATTCTCCTGGCAGTAGGTTATATTCAAGTGGGAGCGTTCCGGGTCAGTGTTCTTGGCGTGGAATTTTCTACTGTTATGGTTCACCGATCCTTGGCCCACCATGGCGCTGATTGTCCTTTTCAAATCAATCCCTCCTCCCTTTTCCGCCGCGCAAGCGGCGAGCCTTTGTTACTTTCTGCGAAAGTAACGCAAAAGCACTTTTGACAGCCTGACGGCCATCAAAAGCGCATTTGCGCCCTACGGGGTGGTGTGGGGGCTTTCAGGGCCGCCCTTTGAAAAGGGCACCCTGCACCCCGCCTAAACTTTGTCACTCGCCGTTGGGCAGGGTGGAAAGGCCAGGGGCCTTTCCACCGCCCGGCAAGTGTTTTCCGTGGGCCGAAAGTCAAGGGGTACGGGTTGTATTGACTTGCGGCAATCTCCACCCGCAGGTATGCCCCCCTTGACTTTCGCCCCCGCTCCCCGTGACAGCCGTGACGACCGTGACGATGTTTTACACACCGCCTCCGCACTCCGAAAAGCTGTCACAGCTGTCACGGTCGTCACGCCTGGGGTTCCTCCAACGTGAGCTTGATACTCCGCCCGGCATGGGTTCGGGCGCTTTCATAGTGGATGTGGTACTCATAGGACAGCCGCCACGCCCGGACATTCAGCCGCATAGCCAGGGCATTGGGTTTCATATCCAGCCCCAGGGCGGCGACAAGTTCCGTGGCCGTCCCTCTCCACTCTGGCCGTTCC
>SFEL01000066.1 GCA_004557245.1 Clostridiales bacterium
GGCATTTATTCCGCTGTGGTCGTGCGGGACATTCTGGAGCGCGGCAAACGGAAAGAACAGCGGGCCGTCACCGACGCGCTGCTGCTTCGCAAGATCATTCTGTTTCTGGCTGACAACATCGGCAACAACACCTCGGCTGCGTCCATCGGGCGCACCCTTGTCAGCGAGGGCCTGTTGGACGATGGCAGAAAGACCAAGCCTGCGGTGCAGACTATCTCCGCCTATATCGACGCACTGTTGGAGTCCTATATCTTTTATGAGGTCAAGCGGTTTGACATCAAGGGAAAGGACTACCTGCGGACGTTGGGCAAATACTATATCGTCGATCCCGGCCTCCGCACCTACCTGTTAGGAAACCGGGGCGGCGATGTGGGACACATTCTGGAAAACATCGTTTATTTTGAACTGCTGCGGCGTGGTTATGAGGTGGCCATCGGCAAGGTTGGTGAAAAGGAGATCGACTTCATCGCAACAAAGATGAATGAGAAAAAGTATATCCAAGTCACTGACAACATGAACGCCCCCGAAACCCGCGCACGGGAGCTTGCGCCGCTGCAAGCTGTGCAGGACAATTACGAGAAGATCGTGATTGCCATGGACTGCGACCTTATCAGCGACGTGGACGGTATCAAAATCGTAAAGGCGCTGGACTTCCTGCTCAGCGAAGTGTAACTAAAAATCCGCTCTGAAAAATCAGGGCGGATTTTTTGACACACGGCGGTATCCGCGATACCATGAAGCCATCAAAGGATATGGAGGTACACACCATGAAGCGAGGAAGTTTTGCAGCCGGTTTTCTTACCTGCCTGCTGTTGGCTGGCGTCACTACCACGGCGTATGCTGCCGGGATCATGGCCGAGCGCAGTACCCATCGCGTATTTGTCGATGGACGGGAAGTACAGATGGAAGCCTATGTCATCAACGGCAACAACTATGTGAAGCTGCGGGACATTGGCGAACAGGTCGGTTTCAATGTTTATTGGGACAGCGTTAACGGCTGTGTGCAGGTGGAAAGCGGAAAGCCCTACACCGGAACCGCACCCCAGCAGACTGCCGCAGCACCCACAGACGGTTCCCGGTATGTTCCCAAGGTGGGTGATGTGATCCGCTGCGACGATGGCACGGACTACACTATTAAAGATGTGTCCCGCTGGAACAACAACGCCTTTTCCAGCGCACCGCTGGGAGAACTGCCTGCCGCCACCTGTGACTGGAGCAAGCTGCCCCAACCGGAAATGCCGAGAGCGGAGGCGCGTCACTTCACCAGCGGCGGGCAGGACTACCTATTCCAGCGCAATCTCTACGAAACACGCCGGATGCTCTATACCTTGTATAATGCCATCGGGGGCAACCCGGAAACATGGCAGAACGGCCAGCCGGTGAAATTCCCCAGCGGGAATGACAAGGTGAAGATCAACCTGACCATTCCCGCAGATGTCACGCCGCAGAGCTTTTGGCCGTGGCGCTCGGAGCAGATCACAGGGCTATTCAATTCCTGCCCGCCGGGGACTTACTCTGTTTCCCAAAATCAATAAAAGGAGAAAATGCACATGAAAAAACGATTGGTTTCCATGCTCCTTGCACTGGTAATGGTGCTGGGGATGCTCCCGGCCACGGCCCTTGCCGCCAGCAGTGAGGAGGAAGCCCTGGGCGAAGTCAATATCTACAACGGAGAACAGAAGCTCTCCTATCTCTCCATCAATGGCCGCATCCGTGAGCTGATCTATACCTATTTTAATTATGTGGACAGCAACGGCAGGACAAAGGAGATCTGTTGGCCCCGGCGAGAGTATCAAATACATCGCCAAGGAAAAGGGCAGCGATCCAAAGGTCATGGGTATCATCGCCAACGGCTATCCTACCCGCGGCTTATCGGAACTGAAGCTGGAGAACAAGTACCACGCCTACTATGCGACCAAGATGGCGCTGTGGTGCTACCTGCTCCCCAACTGGAACATCAACAACCTGAAGGTCAATCCCAATCTCACAGGAAAAGAGCTTCAGCGGGCACAGGCCATCCTTGCCGCAGCCAAGGACA
>SFEL01000067.1 GCA_004557245.1 Clostridiales bacterium
CCTGCCGGATATTCTGCATCCAGCTTGGCAAACAGGGCGTCTGCCTCATGCAGCGGCATGGTCTGACCCTCTTTCAGATGGGGGCTTTCGCTCCAAAGCACCGTAACAACCGGCTCCGCTGCCGGGTCGAGGGTTGGGGTTTCGGTTTCCTGCGTCGGTGTGGGAATAGCGTTAGCCTGTTCTGCCGCCTCCTGAAAGGCTTCCAGCTTATCGCCGGTGAGAGCTTCCGTTACAGCGACCTCCTGTTCCAGAACGGAAAGGATTTCATCACGGGCCGCCAGCATGGAAAGATCAGGATTGTCAAGCTGGCCTCCATCCAGCTCCTTGTTATCCGGGCCATACAGGGTATAGTCATAGCCGGTTTCGGATGTCTGCACATACAGGGTATTACCGTTTTCCAGCCGGTAAGCTGCTTCCTGCTCCTGCGGCTGTTCGGCCTCCTGTTTTGCCTCGCGCTCTTGCCGAAGCTGGGCCAGATGGCCGTCAATATCGGTTATCAGCTCATTAGCCGCCTTTCGGATGGTTTCAAGGGAGGCTTTCAGCTCGGACAGCTCCCGCCCGGAACTCCAACCGGCCACATAGCCAAAGGAATAGTCCGACGTGTCCAGCCCGTAGTGCTGGCAGACGGCATACGCCACGCTTTCGGCCTGCACCTCACGGGTGCGGCGGTCTGGCCGGTCAGCCTGCTCGGTGACCGGGGCGTCCTTGTCGATGGCGTGGAGCTTGGCATGGGCGATCTCATGGATGGCAGTTTTCAGGGTTTGCAATTCACTCATGCCCTCGTCAATGGCAATCCGCTTTTCTTCCAGATGGTAGTAGCCGTGTGCGCCGCCCTTGATGTTCTCAAAGGCAATCGGCACCGGCGACGCCTTTTCCAGCGCGGCGAAAAAATCCTGATACTGTTCCACGCTGCCGGTCAGCTCGGACACGGCAATGTCCGGGATTTCCTTGCCCTCGGTCTGGCTCACGTCAAAGACTGTGACGACGCGAAATGCCGGGATTTCAATTTCCCGTTCCTCGGTAACGGGCTTGCCGTCTGCGCCGATCACCGGCTTTTGGGTAGCCGGGTCGATTTTCTCCATCTGCTTTTTCACTCTATAAGGGGACGGGGCCAGTATCTTGATTCCTTTTTCGCCTTTGTGAGATAGGCTTTGTACTGTTCACTTTCAAAAAGGGCCTGTATTCCGGCTTCCAGACGGTCAGTGATCTCTTTCATGCGCTCGGCATTGTTCTTTCCGTTTAAGTCGATGGGGATAACCGGCTGGGGCTGCGGGGCCTCGGCAGTCAATACCGACGCCTGCCGGGTCTTGATCTCGTCCCGCATAACCTCCGGTTGGGGAAAGGCCATTACCCGGTATTCCTCAGGCACCGGCTGGCCCTCATGGACGCGCTGCCATTCGTCGCCGCTTTTTACGATATAACCATACTTGGTAAAAGCTCCCTGTTCCTGCTGGGCAATGTGGCGGCCAAACTGTGCCGTATCAATCCCGGCTTTCCATTCCTGCGGCATATCCACCATGCCGGAACGGTTCAGGTAGTAGTCACCCAAAGCGGCGGCGGTATGCACATCCGGCAGATGCACATAGTAGTCCGCGTTTTCAGTAAAATCAATGATCTGGCCGATACTCGCAAAGCCGCCCTTGGGGTTTTGCAGGGCGGCGTTCAGCTCTGCGATCTCGGCGGCGTCAAGCTGGCCCAGCCGGGCAGCAAGGAAATTCAGCTCGTCCACGTCGGCGGCCAGCACCATATCGTAAGGCAGCGCAAGGCGCTGGCCCTCCGGGTAGGAAAATCCGTTGATAAAAAAATCCTGCGGATTGTCAGCGGTAATGCCAATCTGCCGCAGGGCTGCTTGTAGCTGTTCCGTTGTAGTAGGCATATCCAGCCAGACACCATCCTTGCCCTGTTCGTAGAGCTGGCGGTTGTGGAGCTGAATAGAAAATACTTCGTTCACGCGCTCACTCCTTTCTTTGTCCTGTTTCATCAGATGGTGCATCAGCTCATAGTCCTCGATGCTCATGTTGCCGTCATATACATACGGGTCAATGTCCTCCCCATTATAGGGGCGCTCATAAAAAGGCAGCCCCGCTTCATGGGCCTTGGCCCGCGCTTCCTCCAACACCTCCGGGGGCAGCACATCGTCGTGGGCCTCCATAAACGGGGCGATATTACTTAGGCCGTTTTCGTAGTGGTGGCGCACTCCGGCGGCCAGCTCGTCCACGCTCATTTCCTCGCCCAGATAGCCGGAATAGTAGCCGTTCACCACAACGGCCTTGGGGTCTGCGGCCTGTATCTCGGCAAGCCGCATTTTGTCCTCCGGGTACAAATAGTCGCTCATATCCAGATGAAAC
>SFEL01000068.1 GCA_004557245.1 Clostridiales bacterium
GGCTAAGTCGTAACAAG
The DNA here is from genome assembly GCA_004557245.1 of Clostridiales bacterium. GTDB lineage: Bacteria > Bacillota > Clostridia > Christensenellales > CAG-138 > SFEL01. Next base: position 18 of record SFEL01000068.1, read on the forward strand.
GTAGCCGTACCGGAAGGTGCGGCTGGAACACCTCCTTTCTGGAGCCGGCTCGCGCCGGCCGCGAGGAGCTCTGAAGTTGCGAGTGGAAAGACAGAGAGACGGCGAAGTCGAGCGACTACAGATTCTATTGTAACCTTATAAGCCTGTGAAAACAGGCGCACGGGGGATTAGCTCAGCTGGCTAGAGCACCTGCTTTGCAAGCAGGGGGTCAACGGTTCGAATCCGTTATTCTCCACACAGAGGACATTGACATGATGGAAACGCAAGTGAAACAATCTGGCAACAGATTGAGTCAGAAGCAAGAGTAACGAGCGAAGATCGAAGCGCAAGCTTCGACGAGCGCAAAGGCGAAAATAAAAGGAAAACGAAGAAGGGCGCATGGGGGATGCCTGTGGCTCTCGGAGGCGAAGAAGGACGTGATAAGCTGCGAAAAGCCGCGGGGAGGGGCAAATACCCATTGATCCGCGGATATCCGAATGGGGCAACCCACCGACACAGGTCGGTATCCGTAAAGGAGGCGAACGCGGGGAACTGAAACATCTCATTACCCGCAGGAAAAGAAAATAATAATGATTCCGCAAGTAGTGGCGAGCGAACGCGGAGGAGCCTAAACCGGCAGAGTGGCAACGCCCTGCCGGGGTTGTAGGACCGCCAATAAGTTGAAGAGAACGGCAGCGGAACACGGTGGAAACCGTGACCACAGAGGGTGACAGTCCCGTATGCGAAGCCGGTCTTGAAGCGAGGCGGCACCTGAGTAACGCAGGACACGAGAAATCCGGTGCGAATCAGCGGGGACCATCCCGTAAGGCTAAATACTACCGAGAGACCGATAGCGAACCAGTACCGTGAGGGAAAGGTGAAAAGAACCTCGAACAGACAAGCAATTTGGTGACAGCGTGCCTTTTGCATAATGAACCTACGAGTTACCGTCGCCGGCGAGGCTAAGTGTTAGAGACATGGAGCCGAAGCGAAAGCGAGTCCGAACAGGGCGGTTATAGTCAGCGGCGGTAGACGCGAAACCAAGTGATCTACCCTTGGGCAGGTTGAAGGCCGGGTAACACCGGCTGGAGGACCGCACCGGTAAGCGTTGAAAAGCTTTCGGATGACCTGAGGGTAGGAGTGAAAGGCCAATCAAACTTGGAGATAGCTCGTACTCCCCGAAAATGCCATCGGACGAACCCCGGGAGTAAGGGCGCGGGTGCTAAGGTCCGCGTCCGAGAGAGGAACAACTCAGACCATCGTCTAAGGCCCCTAAATCCGTGCCGAGTTGAAGCCAATAACGAGGTGGGATCGCAGCGACAGCTAGGATGTTGGCTTGGAAGCAGCCATTCATTTAAAGAGTGCGTAACAGCTCACTAGTCGAGTGGTCCCGCGTGGATAATAATCGGGCATAAGCACGGTGCCGAAGACATGGAATGTCGATAAAATCGGCATTGGTAGGGGAGCATTCCGACAGCGACGAATGTGGCGCTTGAGCGCTGCTGGAGCGGTCGGAAAAGCAAATGTAGGTATAAGTAACGATAAAGGAGGCGAGAAACCTCCTCGCCGTAAGACCAAGGGTTCCTGATCAACGCTAATCGGATCAGGGTAAGTCGGGACCTAATGGCCATCCGAACGGAGGACCCAGATGGAAGAAACAGTAAAAATTCTGTTACTGGCTCAAGGAGCGAAGGGGTGACGGAGAAGTGACACCCGCGCGCGCCGACGGAATGGCGCGTTAAAGAGTGTAGGCGCAGATTAAGGTAGGCAAATCCGCCTTAAGAGCCGAACTTGAAAGTACCGCGAGCCTCCGGGCAAGCGGAAAGTCGGGGTAATCAGGCTCCCGAGAAAAACCTCTAAGCAAATCCTTGAGACACCCGTACCCTAAACGGACACACGTGGTCGGGTAGAATATACCAAGGCGCTCGAGAGATTCACGGTTAAGGAACTAGGCAAACTGACCCCGTAACTTCGGGAAAAGGGGTCCTGGGCGGAAGTCCAGGCGCAGAGAATAGGTCCAGGCAACTGTTTAACAAAAACACAGGGCTGTGCAAAAATGAAAGTTGAAGTATACAGCCTGACACCTGCCCGGTGCCGGAAGGTTAAGAGGATTCGTCATCGCAAGAGAAGCGGAGAATTGAAGCCCCGGTAAACGGCGGCCGTAACTATAACGGTCCTAAGGTAGCGAAATTCCTTGTCGGGTAAGTTCCGACCTGCACGAATGGTGTAATGA
>SFEL01000069.1 GCA_004557245.1 Clostridiales bacterium
CTCGTCAGAATCGGTTTTCAGGGAGGAACGGAAACAGCGGTCAATCTCTTTCCAGCCGGGGGAAAGAACGGTCTTGCCCTTGGCGGTAAACTCTTTCCCAGCACAGGTGAATGTGGCGGTGACAGCCTCATACACATAAGGCCCGGCCACAGCACACAGTACCTTGCAGCAGATTAAGGACAGCAGCTTTCGTTCACTCTCGGCCAATCCGTCAAAACCCTGTTTCACAAATGCAGCAGTGGGGATGATGGCGTGGTGGTCGGACACCTTTTTGCTGTTCAGGATGCGGTCATACTGCGGGGAAATGTTCATGCCTTTGGCGAAAGGCACCAGCCCCCAAAGGCCGGACACAAGGCTTTCGGCCACAGGCAGCATATCATCGGTGAGATATTGGCTGTCCGTTCTGGGATAGGTCAGCAGTTTCTTTTCATACAGTGTTTGTGCGTAATCAAGGGTCTGTTTGGCGGTAAAGCCAAAGAGCCGGTTGGCCTCCCGCTGCAAGGTGGTCAAATCATAGAGCTTGGGCGGCTGCTCCGTCTTTTTCTCCCGCGTTACAGAAACACAAACGGCCTGCGCTCCTACACAGGCCGCCTTGACAGTGTTTGCTTCGCCAGCGTCGGAAAAACGGCTGCTTACTGCGTCCGCACCGGCCACACCAATATGGACGATGTGATATTTCTCTTTCTTGAAATTCGTGATCTTAGCATCGCGCTCCACCAGCAGATTCAGGGTTGGGGTCTGGACACGGCCCACGGTCAGGGTCTTATGGTACAGCACAGAAAAAAGCCGGGTGGCGTTGATGCCCACCAGCCAATCCGCCTTGGCACGGCACAGGGCCGATTGATACAGCGGGTCATAGTCCGTTCCCGGTTTCAGGTGGAAGGCCGGTCACGTCGGGACGCTCCATCAGGGAGCGCAAAATGTCAAACTGCTGCTTTTTCTCGTCTGTGATGATGTACTGCCACGTTTCCGGGAGAATGGGTAAGTCCTCATAGCGCCATTTCTTGAAACGCTCGTCATACCTGCCAGCATCGGCAAAGGACACCAGATGCCCGATGCACCAGCTCACCAGATATCCGTTTCCTTGCAAATATCCGTCGTGCTTTTCCGTAGCCCCGATCACGCCCGCAATACTGCGGGCGACACTCGGTTTTTCTGCAATTACCAACTGATAACTCATTCCTCGTCCTCCTGTTCATTTTCGGTTTCCGGCGCTTCGTCCTCCAAATCCTCGTCGTCGCCAAAATCATACTCGTCTAAATCGTCGCTGCCCTTGGTATTTGCCCTGGGCTTTTTGAACTTAAAGTAATACAGGGCTGCGCCGCCGCCAGCCAGTGCTACCACAAGAAACACGATCAGGCCGCCAGCGCCGGAACCGCTGTTTTTCGATTCCTTCTGCGGGGCCTCGGTTTCCTGCGGCTGGGTTTCCTGCGGCTCCGGCCCGGTACATTCGCTCATGTTATTTTTACAAACCGGGCAATTCATATTGACGGCCCCAGCCTTGCATTTGGTGGTACAGGTGCAGACAACAGCAGCCGTCCCCGTCTGGCCGTCCTCCATCAGCGCCAGCAGGTCGGCTTCATCCACCTGATTTAAGAAATGGACGGTTTCTTTTCCCTCGTCGTCCCGGTCAATAATCAGGTAAAAGACATTGCCGGTCTTGTGCTGCCGATGTCGTCAATCAGCGTCAGATTCCCGTCCGGGGTTAAGGCGGCGCTGCCGCCGCTGGTCTGGCTGCCGGTGAACAGCCCCAGCAGGGCAGCAAGTTCTTCTTCATCAAGGGAGAGGGTGAAGCTGCCCTCGCCGGTACTTTCTGTCTTAGTGTCGCTGACGGTCAGATAGTCGGAATGGACATAGCCAATGCGCTCCGGCAGAAGAATTTTCACCCAATCGCCATCTGTGCCGATCACTTCCACCTGCGTTCCGTTGGGAAGTTGGGTGAACGCGGTCTTATCAAGCCCCGCGCCGGTGCGGACGTTCAGCTTTCCGCCGTTTGTAGTCACGGTGCCGGTCTGGGTGGTTTCCTCTGTGCCGCCGCTGGCGGTGATCTGGATGCCGTCGTCCGTAGCGGTGATGCTTACCTTGGAACCGAACAGAGAGGAAAGCAAGTCGGAGGCCTCCTTGCCGGTCAAGCTCTTGGTTTTATTGTCCTCCGTTTTGCCTGCGGCTGCGGTATTCGTCTTGTCGGGCTTCTCCGTGTCAGGCTCCACGCCGCCCGTTGCCTCGGCGGCAGCTTCCGGCAAAGGCTCCGGGGCTGGTTCGGTGCCGCCTGCAAAGGCGGTAACAGGAAAGGCCGTGACGCAGAGCATCACTGCCAGAATTGCGGGCAGAATCCGGGAAATTCGTTTGGTTTTATTCTTCATGGGCATTGTCCTCCTGTTCATGGTACGCTGTGACAGCAGGGGCGGCTTGCATTGCGCCGGAACGCAGGAACGCAGCAAATTCCTCCGGCTTCATGTTCATGCCGCGCACAAGCTGGATGATCTGCAAATTCTCCTGTTCGGTTTTCTGCGCTTCCAGCTCCCGAAGCTGCTTCTGATACTCCGCGATCTTGGACTTGGTTTTCTGGATGTCCTTTTCGATGCGGTCAAGTTTACTTGCCATAGTCAAAACTCCTTTCTGGCGTCAGGGCAGACGCCCGAAACTGTAAAAATGGGATTGCCAATA
>SFEL01000001.1 GCA_004557245.1 Clostridiales bacterium
AAAGGATGTTGGATTGCACAGACAACCAGGATGTTGGCTTAGAAGCAGCCACACATTCAAAGAGTGCGTAATAGCTCACTGGTCGAGTGATCCAGCGCCGAAAATGTAACGGGGCTAAAACGCGACACCGAAGCGGCGGGATGAGAAATCATCGGTAGAGGAGCATTGTGTGCGGGGCGAAGCCAGACCGGAAGGACTGGTGGACTGCACAGAAGAGAGAATGCCGGTATGAGTAGCGAGACCCATGCGAGAAACATGGGCGTCGAAGGCCCAAGGTTTCCTGGGGAAGGTTCATCCACCCAGGGTAAGTCGGGACCTAAGCCGAGGACTGAGGTCGTAGGCGATGGACAGCAGGTAGAGATTCCTGCACCACTTACGGTTGTTTGACGATGCAGTGACACAGAAGGATAGGATGAGCGCGGTGATGGTCAACCGCGTTGGGGACGAGAGCCCGAGAGGCAGTCAAGTACACCTCTCATGAAGGGTCAGCGTTCACGGGACCGAAGATTAGTAGGGAAGCGTCTGATTTCACGCTGGCGAGAAAAGCTGCTAAGGAGAGCGTAAGTGCCCGTACCGGAAACCGACACAGGTGGGCGAGGAGAGAATCCTGAGACGGACGGGAGAACTCTTGTTAAGGAACTCGGCAAAATGACCCCGTAACTTCGGGAGAAGGGGTGCCTCGAAAGAGGCCGCAGAGAATAGTCACAAGCGACTGTTTAGCAAAAACACAGGTATCTGCGAAAGCGAGAGCTGACGTATAGGTGCTGACGCCTGCCCGGTGCTGGAAGGTTAAGGGGAAGTGTTAGGGGAAACCCGAAGCAGAGAACCGAAGCCCCAGTAAACGGCGGCCGTAACTATAACGGTCCTAAGGTAGCGAAATTCCTTGTCGGGTAAGTTCCGACCCGCACGAATGGCGTAACGACTTGTGAGCTGTCTCAACAGGAGGCCCGGTGAAATTGAAGTATGTGTGAAGATGCACATTACCCGCGACTGGACGGAAAGACCCCGTAGAGCTTTACTGTAACCTGACATTGGATCTTGATAACGGATGCACAGGATAGGTGGGACGCTAAGAACTCTTCTGTTATTGAGATTCTAACCTTGAGCCGTAAGCCGGCCAAGAGACAGTGTCAGGCGGACAGTTTGACTGGGGCGGTCGCCTCCGAAAGCGTAACGGAGGCGCCCAAAGGTACCCTCAGAATGGATGGAAACCATTCGAAGAGAGCAAAGTCAGAAGGGTGCTTGACTGCGAGACCAACAAGTCGAGCAGGTACGAAAGTAGGGCTTAGTGATCCGGCGGTAAGAGAGTGGAATTGCCGTCGCTCAACGGATAAAAGCTACCTCGGGGATAACAGGCTGATCTCCCCCAAGAGTTCACATCGACGGGGAGGTTTGGCACCTCCGGCACGCGAGCTGGGTTCAGAACGTCGTGAGACAGTTCGGTCCCTATCCATCGTGGGCGCAGGAGATTTGAGAGGAGCTGTCCCTAGTACGAGAGGACCAGGATGGACGCACCAAGGGTGAATCAGTTGTTCTGCCAAGAGCATAGCTGGGTAGCCAAGTGCGGATCGGATAAACGCTGAAGGCATCTAAGCGTGAAGCCGACCTCAAGATAAGATCTCCCACCAGAAATGGGTAAGACCCCTGGAAGACTACCAGGTTGATAGGTCGGAGGTGGAAGTGCAGCAATGCATGCAGCTGACCGATACTAATAGGTCGAGGGCTTGATCAAAGTGAGTTTACGAATTATGCAGTTTTCAAGGTACTCGAGGGAAAAGAATACCTTACCATTCCGGTGGTTAAGCTAAGGGGATCCACCTGTTCCCATACCGAACACAGAAGTTAAGCCCTTATACGCCGAAGATACTTGGCTGGTGACGGCCCGGGAAAATAGGTAGCCGCCGGATACCAAAGAAGAACACCATGCAGCGCATGGTGTTTTTCTTTGATCTTTGACGAGTAGATATTTCCGGGCCAGGTCAAACAGCCAAGGGCTGGTGATGGGATCGACTGTGAGCGCGTCCGGTGGACGATGAAGCGAACAGGAGATCCAGTAAGGCAGGGAACGGGCGTTTTTCTTAGTATATCAGGCACTTTTTGAGATTTACCATCTTCGCGGCTTGTGCGCCTGCAACCTTTAAATATATGCTTTTGTCAGGCTTTTCTTTTCTCTTTGCTTATTTCGTCTTTTCTTTTCGCCCGAAAAGAAAAGAGAAATAAGGGGAAGGCCTCAATGATTATTCTCCCGGGCGGGGAGAATTCGCTGTTTTACAGTTTATTTTATTGACAGGCGCCATTGTGCCAAACTATACTTTTGCTATGATAAATACGTTTTGCAGACGAGCGGCGGCGCTGATGCTGGCGATGATAGGAATAATTACATCGGGGTGTGCAAAAAAGACAGAGGCAGACACTACATTTATTATACTTACCGCACCCACTGTTGAACCTGTAGTTACGCCCGCTCCTACGCCGGAGATTACGCCGGCGCCGAAAAGAACGCCAAGGGCCACAAAGGCGCCTGAGAATAATAAGAAAGAAGACGAAGTAAAAGACAAGCCCAAGAGTACCGCAGACCAGAAGGAGGAAAAGAAGGCCTCCGGCAAGACCCCTCATGCAAAGGATTATACCGAGGTTGATATTAAAACGGGCAGCGGCTCAAAGGTAGGGCCTTTTGAGACCGATCGGATAGACGGCGGAAAGCTGAGCCAGAGCTATTTTTCCGGAGGGACCATAACGCTCGTAAACGTATGGTCCACTACCTGAGGGATCTGCGTGGACGAGATGGGCCGTCTCGCAAATCTATATAAGGAATACAAGAATACGGGAGTGCAGTTCTTAGGTATATGCGCTGACGTATATAGCCTTAAGGGGCAAACCTATGATGACGCCAAGAGATATATATCCTCTACCGGCGCAAGCTACCCGCAGATAGTGGCGACAGAGATGCTGCTGCGCCATGTTTCGTATATGCCCAGCACGCATATTTTCGACAGCTCGGGCAAGATGATAGCAAAGTATGCGGGTACGCTGAGCGAATCCGAATGGATAAACGTCATTGAGACGCTTATGGCAAAATACTCATAAAAAAAGGGCGAGGCTAGCGGGGCTGTCTGTCTCGCGGGGAGCACATACGGGGTTTGCCCCTGTATAGAAGTGCGCCCTTTTCTCAAACTCGCTAAAGTGTATCCAAAACCTTTCTGATATTATTCTCATTTGGAATAACGGTGTTTATATCCACTTGCGGATGCTCTTTGACATAATCTGTCAGAAAGTCAAGCAAATTCTCTTTCGTTTTCATATAATCATCAATAAACTTCTTCAGTATGATTGCTGACACAACACCTGTTCTGTCTTTTCCCGCTCCACAAAAAAACAGAACATTGCTTTTTGCACCCATAATCGTTCGAATAATCTCATCCATCTGTTTATCAAGCATCCCCAGGTAAACAGATGCTACTTCCTCGGGTGATTTGGGTGTGTCACCTCCGCCGGTTACCGGCATATGATAAAATGTAAATCCATCTTCTGTTTCGAGGCGACAGGGTGTTCGCTCATATTCTTTCTTTTCCCGTAAGTCTACAATCGTTGTAACTTGGTTTTGCAGCAGCCATTCAACCTCTTCGTCCGTCAGTTTTTCAGGGCAATCACTTCTAATAAAACGCCTATCTCCGGTCGGTAACGGTCGTGTATTTAGTGTAGATTGCAATAATGAAGGCATTTCCGTTCCTCCTCAAACTCCGGTTTGTAGGCCTGTTTGACTTCATACTATCACATAACAGTATGAAACACAATAACAGCCACAGCAGTGCAAACTACTGTGACTGTTAACTGTCTTATGAACACCGCCCCTAAGCGCCCTTTTTATTTGGATTAACTTATACTCTATAGGTTACCTCAAATTCCTCGCAAACGATAAGCATATCCGACTTGAACTCCATTCTGTAATCTTCGCTGAGTTCCCGGGTAAAACACTCCTGATGGGCTGCGCGCCAGTATGCAAGGCTGCGGTCGCCTTCGCCCTCCAGATAGGCCTGACGGTCGGTGACTTCGTTGAAGGGGCAGACGGTGACGCTTACGGTTCGTATCACGCAGCGGGCATTGTCCTCAGAGTCCAGAATAACGCTGTAGCAGCCATTCTGTGGCAGCGGGCTGTTGTCTATTGCGTATATGTCGCAAACCGACGCTGTTGCGGTCTTTACGCCATCTAAGGTGAGACGGAGCAGTCCGTCCGGATCGCTGCCCCCATATTGCCATGGGTCGTAGGGCGTGGCCGGGTCTATGCCCGCAGATTTTACGTATTCGCTCCAGAGCTGCTGATGAGTCATTAGGCGCTCCTCCTTATCACGAAGCGCTCATTTTGAGCATCTCGCGGGCAATATCGAACTTTAAAGAGGCGTATTCGTCGGTGGTAGGCACCTCCAGCATGACGAGCACGAGGCGTGCGTCCTTATCCTCTACGCCGCAGCGGAAGCCGGCAAACCAGGATATCTGGCGGCTCTTGTCGTTGCCTATTTCGGCAGTACCGGTCTTTGCGGCCACGGTGACGGAGGTCACCTTCAGGGAACGACCGGTGCCGTTGAGGCTGTGGTCAACCACGTCCTTAAGATACGGAACAATAATATCCAACGAATGCTGCTCTATTACGCCGCTCTTCCATACTTTGGAGCTGGCCCTGGAGACGTTGTTGTATTTTATACCCTCAGTTTCATACAGGCCGTCCACTATATAGGGCTGCATTATATTGCCGCCGTTGGCAAAGGCGCAGAACATTGTGGCCATCTGCAGGGGGGTAGTCAGTATTTCGCCCTGGCCGTAGCCGCTGTCCGCAAGAAGCATGAGGGTAAGCTCGGTATCGTCGTTGTACAGCTGCGATTGGGCCACGTTCAGGTCAAAGGGCATGGTATCGCCAAAGCCTATGCTCTTCATGTAGCTGGTATAGTTGTCCCAGCCCATGAGCAGCGCGGCGTTGGCAAAGTAAATGTTATCGGAATGCACTATGGCGCTGCGCATGTTGAGGGGACTTAGACGGCCATACTTGACCTGAGTGCGCTTTATTTTGCTGCCGAGCCAGGTGCCATAGTCGGTAGGCAGCCAGTAGTCATCCACGATCTCGCCGGTGAAGACGTAGTTTTCATCCAACGTGCCGCTTTGCAGCGCCGCTACGGCGGTAAACGCCTTCAATACCGAGCCGGGAGGGTAAAGGCCCTGAGTAAGACGGTTATAAAGAGGCTTGTTGGCCTTGCTCAACAGCTCCGCGTAGTCTGCGGAGCTTATGCCCTTGGCAAAGGCGTTCAGGTCGTAGCCCGGCCAGGAGGACATTGCCTCTATGGCGCCGGTCTTGGGGTTCATGACCACTACCGCGCCTGCGGTAGTCTCACCGAAAAGCACGCTGTCCAGCACGAAGTCCAGCCGTTTTTGCAGCTTGTAGTCAATCGTGAGCTGAAGGTCCAGTCCGTCCTCGGCGGGCTTGGTGTACAGTGTGCGGCGGTTGGTGCCCTGAGAGGTGCAAATGTATATATGGTAGCCGTCATTGCCTCTCAGCTCTTTTTCGTATTTGGCCTCCAAACCGTTGCGGCCAACGTAGGAATCCGAGGTATACAGGCCGTTCTCGGCATCCCTGCCCTCGTTCAGATCCTTGAGCCTGGCCTCCAGCTCTTCATCGCTGCCGGCGCTGACTATGCCTACATAGCCTAAGGTATGGGATAGCATGTCCTCCTCGGGATAAGAGCGTACCGAGTCGTAGTTGCCGTAATCTATGCCTATGCCGTCTATTTCGAGAAGCTGAGTTTCAAGGTATTCCGGAAACTCGCCCTGATAGAACTGCTTGAGCACGGCGACGCCGTCGTAGGCCTTACTCAGCTTTTTGTCTATGGCCTCCCTGGTCATGCCGAGGAGGGAGGAGCACTTGTTGTAGAAGTAGTCGCGATTGGTGTCGTTCAGCCTGTCCGGCATGGCATAGACGGATATTTTTCCTTCAGTGGTGGCCAATACATGCCCGTCGGCCATTATCTCGCCCCGCTTTGCGCTTATGCGGGCCACGCGGACTGTATCGCCCCATTCCATCTCGGGAAATATGAGATTTGGCGACCACTCTATGAACCACCTGTTGCGGGACTTTATGGCTACCATGCGATGCTCGCCAGATACGTCGCCCAAAAGGGGAGAGGAATATGTGGCGGTGAAGTTAACTATGGTGAATACCTCGCCCTCGTTGACCTGGATATTATCGTACAGTACGGAGGTTATCTCCAGCGCATCGAATATGTTCATGTATTTGGCGATAAACTGATTTTTGCTTATGAGCCCTTCCGATTCGCGGTTGGGCTCAAGCTTGGCCAAAGCCACATAGTCAGGCTTTTCATTGGGGTCTATGGGCTTGGAAGGGTCCACGCCGGAAGTCTCGTCAGGAGTGAAGGTTACGGCGCCGTCCAGAAGGCCGTATGCCCCCTCATAGTCGCCGGAGGATATTTTAGATAAAAAATCAAGACACACCTGCTTGCCGCTTGAGCCGGTACAGCCCGGCAGCAGGCAAAGGCAGCTGGCCCATATCAGAATTATGCTTAAAGCTCTTTTCAACCCTGCTTCCCTTTCGCTCCCATGTTGAATAAATAATTGATTATAACAAAATTATAGCTTGGGGATAATCATATGTAAACGGCTGACAATAAAAGTTTACACAGGGAAATTTGACAGCATTGAGATGTATTGATAAAATAAACTAAGTGAAAGGGAACGCCATGGTTCGACGGAAAAAGAAAAATCCCATATCGGCGCTACTCTCAGGGCGCAAGAAAAGTACGCAGCCGCGCAGGGCGAGAAGCGCGTGCCGCAGGTTACCGGGCTTCGGCTGGGAGAATATCGGTCTCATCGCCGCGGTATTGGCCGCAGGGGCCTTTTTCGCATGGGCGCTTATGTTTTCGGACGGACGGCTTACTGTCTATTTGCAGGACGGCGGCCGCACGCGCCAGTACCTTACATGGGAGACCAATGCCGGGGAGTTTCTTGCGGCAATAGGCGAGGATCCGGGCGAGAACGACACCCTGTCGGTGGAGAAGGACGCAGAGCTTACCGACGGCGAAACCATAGAGATAACCCGGGCATACCCCGTGGCGGTGCAGTCCGGCGGCAACTCAGAGGTGATGTATCTAAGCTCCGGCACAGTGGGCGACGCGCTGGACAAGGCAGGAGTCACGGTAAAATCAGGAGACGAGATATCGGAGCTCACCTTCCGGGATCTGGAGCCCGGCATGAAGATAAGCCATACCGCCGTGGACGTTACATACAAGGTATCCTACAAGACCCTTGACTACGACGAGATAATCAAAAAAGACGACAATGAATACGAGAGCTTCAAGAAGGTGGAGGTAGAGGGCAAGGACGGCAAAAAGCAGATAACTCAGCGCATAACCGTAAAGGACGGCGTCGAGGTATCCCGGGAGGTCGTAGACCAGATAATCACCGAAAAGGCCGTGGATGAGATAATACGCGTCGGCACCAAAATACGTTACCAGACCAACTTCAAGGGAGAGACCAGGCGCTGGAAGGAAGCCCCGAAGGACGGCGTGAACGGCTGGAAGAGCATGAAGGTGGACAAGATAACCGCCTATTGCACAGGTACCCGCACAGCTACCGGTACAACGCCCAAGCTCGGTACAATAGCTGTGAACACATATTACTTCAAATACGGCACTCAGATATACGTGCGGGGCTACGGCTACGGCACGGCAAGGGATACCGGCGCATTCAGAAAATATACCAATTCTGCCGGAAAGCCTATGAATCAGCTGGATCTATGGTTTAACTCAGAGGCGGAGGCAAGGCGCTGGGGAACAAAGTACAACGTGACTATTTGGTATAAATAATGAGCACAGCTTCAGTAAAATGTGAACTTGAAAAATACGGCCTCACGCCAAACAGGGCGCTGGGGCAAAATTTTTTGGCCAGCGACACTGCGGCAAGGGCTATTGCCGAGGCTGCTTGTGAAAACCGCTGCCCGGTTATAGAGATAGGCCCGGGTATGGGGGCGCTGACTGCCGAACTGGTAAAATGCGCCCAAAGGGTAGCGGCCATAGAGATAGACAGACGCATGGCGGAGATAATCGCGGACAGGCTGCCCGAGGTACAGCTTATAAACGAAGACGCGCTAAAGGCGGATATACCGGGGCTTATAGCGGCTCTCGGCGGCAGGGCCAATATAGCGGCAAACCTGCCATATTACATAACCACGCCGCTTTGTATGAGGTTTTTATCCTTGGGGGCGGACGGCAGCATACCCGCCATGACGCTTATGATGCAGAAGGAAGCGGCGGAGCGGTTCACGGCAAAGCCGGGGGACCGGGTATACGGGCCGCTGACGGTGCTTGCGGGGTATTATTATGAGGTTACTAAGCTCATGGAGCTGTCCCGGGATATGTATTACCCCCAGCCTGATGTGGACTCAGTAGTGCTGAAGCTTACGGCCAAGGGCGCGGAAAAGCTCTTTGAGCTGGAGTGGCTGCTGAACAGGGCATTTGCAATGCGCAGAAAGACTCTATCAAACAACCTCAGGGCCGCGGGAATATCGGACGAACGGCTGAAATCGCTGCTTGGAGCTTGCGGCATAGAGGGAAATATACGCGCAGAAAAGCTTACGGTGGCACAATTTGCAAATATTGCGCGGGAAATAGAGACGCACGGGAAATAACGACAAAACCCTATAAAAAGCGATACTGTCGAAAAACCCCGGGGTTGATAAGGGGCCGCAGCCCCTTATGTTCAATCCGGCTCTGACGACATGTGCGTCAGAACGGATGAAAACCCAGAGGTTTTCAAAAAAGTGGCGTTCAGCCACTTTTTTGACACCCTAAAAGCCTTCGAGTCCTTGACCCGAAGGCTTTGCAATACCGCGCACCCGAATCTCGACTTCACGTCCCATGAGCGTTTTCGCCATCAGGTTGCTACTCCCGGGCATGCCCGCGGCACACCTGCGCTTCCGCTTAATGCTGCTGCCTTCCGGCCCTGACATGGTTCACAGTGGCAAGTTGCACGGGACCCGGGGATCCACGCCCCACGACGGCGGCGGCCCCACAGGGGTGAGCCTTAAAACGGGGATTCAGCCCTGCTGTAGCGGATTGCAGGTACAGGGCACCGCTAGCTCCCCGCTTAGCGCGGCAAGGTTATTTTAACAAGGCAGGGGCAATTAGTCAATAAAACGCACAAAAAAATTGCTTTGGAAGGGGGTCCAAAGCAATTGGCAGTTTGTTGTTGGTTTTGAAAGGGTTTCTCTCACTTGCAAGCTTATTATAACCCTTAGGGAGCGGGAAATCATCACAAAAGTATTACGATCCGCTGAAATGTTAATTAAATTTTAAAGAAATATTTGTTTTACGGGTCATTTGAGGTATAATCATGCCGTCAAGCAATCCAAACTCCATAGAGAAAAGGAGGAAGCAAAGTGAAAAAGACGATAAAGATAGAAGGCATGATGTGCGGCCACTGCTCCGGCAGGGTAAAGAAGGCGCTGGAGGCCATGGCGGGAGTTGAGACCGCGGAGGTGAGCCACGAGACGGGCATGGCAGCAGTGACCCTGAACGGCCACGTATCCGACGAGGTGCTGGCCAAGGCCGTGACCGATGCGGGCTATAAGGTAGTGGGCATAGAGTAGCGCCTGCACTTTTGGTGCATTAAATATGCCCCGAAGCTGTCCTTTACAGCGAATATTGGCGGGGTGTATAATGAACACGATGGAAAAACAGGCAAGGGACAAAAAGGAGAGGCTTCGGCACCTCCTTTTATTTTTTGCTTGCACCAGGCATCATCGCGATGAAAAATACGGCGGCCCGCCGAAAGGGGCAGACAGAAGCGACGGTATACCGCCGCTTTTTTGTTTCAGGAGGAAAAAATGATATTCAGAAAGGAAAAGGAGCACGGCGTACTCACCGAGGAGGAGATTCTGGACATGGCCCGGGACATTGCGGAAAACGACCCGGCCTACATAATAGGCTCCATGCTCATCAAAAGCGTGTGCGACGATACCGGCCTCGACGAGGGGGCTGCCTTCAGCATGCTGCTGGACGGGGGCGGAATGCCCAAGGGCATAGCCGCCATCAGCGCCAGAGCTGCAAACGACCTCATGCGCCTCTACGAGGAGGGGGGCATAGAGGGCGACATTGACAGCTATCTGGAGGACGAGAGGTTCGTGAAGATGCTGCTCGAGATGCCGGTAAAGGCGGCGCTCAGGCTTTATGCCGCCGAGTGCAACGCGGACGCCGCTGCCAGGGCGGAGCGTGAAAAGGGCGCTATGGACGTGATGGAAAAGCTGGCGGCCCGCAGGGCGCTGCCCTCGCCCATAAAGGGCAATACCCCCGCCGCCGCGGATACGGACTACGCCAACATGCCCACCAGGGAGTTCAACCTCATAAAGGAAAGGCTGATGCGCGCCGCCAGCGAGGGCAGGCGCGTTTCGCTGTAAAGACATAAAAAGGAAGGAGAAAAATAATGAGTATCAACACTACCGCAAACACCGCAAGCACCACCAAGCTCAACAAGACCTTTTACGACCGCCAGCTGCTGGAAAGCGCCAAGACCCGCTTTGTACACGCCAAGTACGGCCAGAAGCGCCCTATTCCCAAGAACAGCGGCAAGCGGGTGGAATTCCGCAAGTGGAACCTCTTTGACGCAAACGACGCCATGGAGGCACTTCAGGAGGGCGTTACCCCTGCCAGCCAGGCTCTGTCCCAGAGCAACGTAGAGGTGGAGGTGGCCCAGTACGGCGCATACGTGGAGGTATCCGACCTGCTGGACATGACCGGCTATGACCAGGTAATCTCCGAGAGCGCGGAGCTGCTGGGAGAGCAGCTGGGCACCGTGGTGGAGTGGGTCACCCGCGATGCCATGAACGCCGGCACCAACGTACAATACGCAAACGGCAAGTCCGGCCGCGGCGAGATAACCGCCGCCGACAAGCTGACCGTGGCTGAGATACGCAAGGCGGTGCGCACCCTCAAAAAGGCCAAGGCGCGCCCCTTCGGCGACGAGGGCAGAAAGCCCCACTTCATCTGCATCTGTTCCCCCGAGGCCACCTATGACCTTCAGAGCGATTCCCTCTGGCAGGACGTATCCAAGTACTCCTGCGCGGAGCAGATATATTCCGGCGAGATCGGCCGCCTGTTCGGCGTGGTATTCGTGGAATCCACCGAGGCAAAGGTGTTCTCCCAGAGCGTGCTGAACAAGGTGAAGACCGCTACCACCGCGTCCAATACCTTCGTGCTCAAGAACAGCCCCAAGGACGCGGAGGCGGCGTATCTCTCCACTGCGGGAAACAAGATAAAGATCGGCACCGATGAGCATACCGTAGCCTCCTTTGACGCGGCTACCAATACCGTCACCCTGTCCGACAATGCCACCCTTACCGCCGATGCCATAGTTTACAGCGAGGACGCGGGCAGCATAGACGGCACTACCAAGGCGGGCGCCGACGTGCATTCCACACTTATTTTCGGCAAGGACGCCTACGGCATAGTGGACGTGGGCGGCAGCGGCGCCCTTCAGATCATCATAAAGCCCCACGGCAGCGCAGGAACCTCGGATCCTCTGGATCAGCGCGCCACCGTAGGCGCAAAGGTAGCGGCATACGCGGCAAAAATCCTCAACGAGCTGTGGATAATCCGCATTGAGCACGGCGTAAGCGCATAAATAACATCAGGAAATAAGTACGAAGGTACTGTTTCATATCCCTTTCAAGGGGGCCGAGGGAAAACCTTCGGCCCTTTTTTATTTGAGCAGAGAAAAGCTGAGAGAGTCAAGGAGGAAAGACAATGTATTACATAACCGATAAGGAAATAGACGCCATACAGGGCGACATGGGCGAGACGCTGAGAAAGCAGCCCCGAGTGCGCATGCGCATAGAGGGCAGCGGCTACTGGGAGGGCGGCATAAACGGCTGGTTCTTCAGGGTACGCCGGGGAGAGGAGACAGAGCTGCCCAAGTCCATTGCGGAGCTTATACAAAGAAGCGAGCAGGTGGCGGTGATGGGCGAGCGGGAGGTAAAGGCCTACAGGGGCGTTGGCAGAAGGGTGGCGCAGGTATGACGCTGAACGATATCATCGTATCCGCACTTGCCCAGCTGGACCGCGGCCACGACGCACAGAGCCTGGACGTATGGCGGGACAAGTTCACCCGCTTTGCAAACGACGGCGTGACGGATATTTGCGCCACATACAAGCCACGGCGCACAGAGACTATCGACACCAGGGACGGCACGTTTACCACCGCAATGCTGTCGAGGGGCTGCCGCAAGGTGCTAAGCGTAAAGCGCGACGGCCGGGAGGAGGACTTTTATGACGGCGACGCTTCCGAGGTGATAGTCACCTCCGGCGGTCCCGGAAAAATCGAGGTGACGTACCGCTCGGTGCCCAGGGAGATGTTTGCGAGCACGGACGAGCCCGACATACCCGCATACATGCACGGATTGCTGGTAAGCTACGTCGTGGGCCGCGAGAGGGCTGCGGGCGACGTTTCCCAGCAGCGGGGCGGCAACATCTACTTTCAGATGTACGAGGCGGGCAAGGCCGCCATACGGCCCCATCTGGGCGGAGGAACCAGCCAGCGCATAGTGAACAGGTGGTGAAGCCCATGGCCCGCAAGATATACAGGATAGACGAGTTCATGGGGCTGGATCAGTCCATGGGAGAAAACGGAATGGCGGCCTCCTACAGCCCTGACGCCTGCAACATGGACACGGCAGACGGCGAGCTTACCGTAGCCAAGGGCTACACCAGGTACATAACCTCAGCCGTTCCCGGCACGGAGGCCATACGCCGCATGTTCCTTTTCCATTCCGGCAGCGGCGACCAGGTGATAGTGGTAACGGGCAGCAGCGTGTACGCCTACAGGGAAGGCGTCTGGGTGCTCATATACACCTTTACCGGGGGACTCACCGGCGGAAGGGTGGATTTTACCGAGGCCCGGATAGATGCCACGGACTATCTCCTTATCGCCAGCGGCGAGCAGCAGATAGTCAAGTACAACGGTACCCAATCAGAGCTTTTCGGCAGCAGCGACGGGCTTTCGGATAAGCCGGTAAGCTACCTTGCAACCTACAGGAGCAGGCTTTTCGCGGCCGGGGACAGCAGCTGTCCCAACAGGCTTTACTGGTCCAAGCTCCCGGGCGGCAGCCGCACCATAGAATCCTGGGGCGAGGAATCCGGCTCGGTCAACGTCTCCGGAGGACATACCGAGATAGGCGCCAGCGCCGGCGACCCCATAGTAGGCCTTGCGGCGCTTTCCAACCAGCTGCTCATATTCAAAAAGCGCAGCCTTTACCGGCTCATAGGCGACAAGCCATCGAACTTTACGGTGGAACGCATAGATTCCGACGTGGAGACGGCGGCGTATACCTCCCTCGTAATGAGCGGGGACATGCTGTACTTCATGACCAAGGGAGGCCTATGCAGGTTCAACGGCGTATCCGCGGCGCTCATGCCTGACGCCCGGCGGATAAAGAAGCTGCTTTCGGGCGCCGACGTATCCCTTTCCAAGGGGGCGGCGGCCCGCAGCAAGCTTTACTACTCGTTCGACGACGCCAAGGGCGGCGGCATCATTGAATACGACCTTGTACGGCACACCTACATGCTGCGCCGCGGCTTTGACGTAGGCGACATAGCCTCGTGGGACGGAAGGCTGTACATAGTCAATTCGGGCCGCTACGTGTGCCTCTTCGACGACGGCAAAAGCTACGACGGCAAGAACATCGAGGCCTGGTGGCGCACCCCTGAGACGGATCTTTTCGACAAGAGCGGCGTAAAGGCCATGCGGTCCCTCTGCTTCAGGGGCCACGCCCAGGGCGCCGCCACCGCCATGAACGCGGAGGTAAGCGTAGGCAGCGCCAGGACGGCCACAAGGGTACTGCTGCCTACGGAGGAGAGCGAGGTAGTGGAGGTGCCGCTTAAAAACGAGGGCAGGACATTTTCGCTCAGGATCGCCAACGAGGCGGGAGGCCGCTTCACTCTGCGGGGCGGCATAGAGCTTTCATTTGAAACCTGGAGGAGGGTGGAATAAATGGCTCTTGATATGCGGGCGCTTTACTATGTGACGCTGCCGGATATAAAAGACGCGGAGCTTTACAGCGAGACGGTAAAGGCCAACGAAAACAACCTTAATCAGAACTTTACGGCCATTGCCCAGAAGATAGAGGAGCTGGAAACGCGGCTTTCCGCCCTCGAATAGGCAAGGCAGGACAAAAAGGAGGAAAACACCATGGCAAGATATTATATGGACGGCTACACCCCTCCAGAGGGGGTGAACTCCGCATCAAAGGTAAAGGAATACCAGCGGCAGCTTGGCGTAAAGGCGGACGGCATATGGGGCCCGGACACCGACGCGGCATACAGGGCCAGCCTTAACCGCAGCGCCCAGCGGCAGGCCCAGAGCAGAAGCGGCTTTGACTGGGGGGATTCCGGCAGGAACGAGGCATTTGACGGCTACTACAACGCCATAAGGAACAGCCTGTCCGTCCCGACCGTGACGGTAAGGGCGCCCAGCGCCGGCGAGGTGAAGGACATGTGGAGCGGGGTGCTTCGCCCCAGCGCCGACGCCGCCATAGAGCGGCGCAACAGGGCGGCCGAGCGCGAGATGGCCGAGACAGACGCGGACGCCGTTTCCCGTGGCATGGGCCAGAGCAGCTATGTAACATCGGTAAAGGCCCGGCAGATGGAGGAGGCCCAGGACGACATAAGCGACATTGAGGCGCAGTACGGCGCGGCGCTGGCAGAGAAGATATACGATACGCTGTACAAGTACGATCAGATGAGCTTAAACGCGCAGCAGTACAACGCGGAGGCACGCGCGGCGGCGCAGAAGACAGCGCTCAGCATGGCGTCGGACTGGTACAATCAGTACCTCAGCCAGCAGAACGCCGCCATCGCCGCCGCGGCAAAGGGAAGCTCCGGGAAGTCGTCAAAGGGCGGCTCCGGCTCGAAAAAGAGCAGCCTTTCCAGAGAGGACTACACCGAATACGTACGCAACCTCACCGCCGAGCAGCGCAGGCAGCTCTTCAGCAGCGAAAACAGCTATTGGAGCAGCAGGCGCGAGGAGATATACTCCGCCCTGGGCAAAACCCTTTACGATAGCCTTAAGAAGAAATACAGCGGTTAAGGGGGTGCCTATGGCTGCGGTAAAAAAGACCTTCGATATTGCGCTGGACATAGCGGACGCTGGGGCGAACCGGGAATTCACGGTGGTGGACGGGGACAACGGCAACGTGCTTGCCATACTCCTCACAGACGGGGGCTACCCGGTAGACCTTACCGGGTGCCGGATCATAGCGGTGTTCTCAAAGAGCGACGGCACCGCCTGTCAGGACAGCTACGATGCTGACGGCGGCATAACCCTTTGCGGCACGCTGAACAACCAGGTGGATATAGAGCTTTTTGCGGGTTCCGTGGCCCCCGGAACGGTGGAGTGCGAGCTCCAGATATACTCGGATCCCAGCCTTTCCACCCTCGTCACCACGGCAAAGTTCAACTTTGCCTGCCGCAAGGCTATTTTTTCCGGCGAAACGCTGACCTCCGCGCCGCAGTACCCACAGCTTACTTCCCTTATGGAGAGGGTGGAGGTGCTGAACGCGGAGACTGCCGCTGCGGCGGGGGCGGCAAACTCAGCCGCAGCGGACTGCAGGGCAGCAATGGAGGGAAACGTCACCACATGGAAAATCTCAGATACTCTTAAACCAAAAAGGAGGGATTGCCTATGGCAGTATACCTTGGAAATGAGCTGGTGCTGGCCAACGGCGTGGGCGGCACAAGCCTTGCGAACGGCCACGCCTCCACCCACGCAAAGGGCGGCAGCGATGAGCTGGCCCCAGCGGACATAGGGGCGGCGGAGGAGGTCCATACACACACGGAATACGCATTAAAGCCGGTAAGCATGGTAGTTGAGCTGCCGCTGGACGGCTGGGTGGTGGGCACATACAGCTGCACACAGGCCATAAGCGTGGACGGAATGAGAAGCGGCAAGTACGCCATAGTAGGCCCCGTACCAAAGGATTGGGACGAATACGTGGGGGCTAACGTACACTGCGCCGTACAGGGATACAATTCGCTCACCTTCTTAGCCGACAAAAAGCCGGCCACGGACCTCCAGGTAAACGTGCTGATATGGGGGTAGGATAGTATGCTTTTCAATCTCGTATGCGGCGTGAACTACAGTATGGGAATAGCCTCCGGCAGCTTTGACGGCATAGACAGCTCGAGGGTGCTGACCGTGAACAAGACAATAGACCCGCTGGCGCTCGTCATAAAGACCACGGTGGGCTCCTCCAGCGAGCTTATAGTGTACTACAGGGAAAAGCCCACGGACAGCTTTTCCACAGTAGTGGGCGGGAGCGTGCCAGTATCCTGCAGGCTGCTGGGCGAATACGGCACAAAGCTGCTGCTGACTGTGCATAACGCCAGCGCGGCAAACTGTGCCGGCGTTGAATACTATATATTGGGGGTGACAAAGCAATGACAGCCACGGAAAAGGATCTCAGCCTTATGAAGGTACACGTATTCAAGACCGTGGACGAGTATGAGGCGGCAAGGAGCGGCGGCCTGATAGGCGGGGACGACCTCGTCATCACGCCGGATACCGGCGCCATAGACGGCGAGATGTCGGATACCTCCACAAACACAGTGCAGAACAGGGTCATAAAGGCCTATGTGGATTCCGCCATAGCCGCCGCAATAGCTTCCCTTAATGAATAAAGGAGAGAGCATATATGACAGAGCTGTTCATAAAATACCTTAAAGGCCATGTGGGCGACATATACGTATGGGGCGCCCAGGGCGAAACAAATATAACCGAGAAATGGATACGCAGGCGGGAGACCAGCGAGAAAAACGCCAAACGCGCCATAGCCCTATGGGAAAAGCGTAAGGCGGAGGGCAGGAGCCCGATAGCCGCCTTCGATTGCAGCGGGCTGATAGTGAAATTCCTGCTGGACAATAAGCTTATAAAGCGCGACATGTCCTCCCGGGGGCTGTACTCCGCCTGCGAAGAGCTAAACGACAGGAGCCGGCTGGCGCCGGGCGACCTGCTTTTCCGCCATAACGGCAAGCGCATACATCACGTTGGCGCATATATCGGCTGCGGCCTCGTAATAGAGGCAATGGGCCGGGACGACGGGGTGGTGCTCAACTGCCTGGATTCAAACGGCGCGGGCTACTGGAACAGATACGGCAGGCTGCCCGCACTGAAGGACAGCGGGGAAACCGCAGAGGTACCCGAATGCTGCAAGGGGGAGGACTGTCCCTGCTGGCAGCTGATACAGAAATTACAGAAAGGAGAAAACAATGAACAATAATCTGATAACAGGGGTGCTGGCAGGAGTGAGCGGTGTGCTCAGCTACATTTTCGGCCCCTGGGACGCCATGATAATGGTGCTCATAGCAGTAGTGGCCCTGGATTACATCACGGGCGTGGCTTATGCTGCGGTATCAAAGACGCTGAGCAGCGTTATAGGCTTTAAGGGATTGCTGAAGAAGGTATTCATATTCGTACTGGTGGCGCTTTCCACAATGCTTGACAAGCTGGTGCCCGCCACAAACGGTGCGGTGAGGAGCGCCGTATGTATGTTCTACATCGCCAACGAGGGGCTTTCCATACTGGAAAACGCGGGCCGTATCGGCCTGCCCATGCCGGAGTCGCTGAAGGGTGCGCTCGTGAAGCTCAAGGACGGGAAGAACGATACGGCCGAGGGCAAATAATTATGGGGGGCGGAAGCCCCCCTTATTTTTTTGTACGGAACTGTGGGTCATACTTGTCGGTAAGTTGTATCTGCGCTCTTATCCGCGGTACAGTAAGAACTGTATACGGGTCATAGGTGCGGTTGAATTTCATTTCGGCTATCATCTGGTCGAGCTTATACAAGGCCATATCAAATAAAACATTATTCCTGCGGATAGATGAGATATAGTCGTATTCCTCCTTGATATAGCGCATCGCACGGTTTCTGCGTTCAAAATCATATTTGTAAAAGAGACGTTTAGGCAGGGTACTTACGCTTCGTATCCGGCGTTTTGTACGGCACATATCATCACCTCGATTACAGAATATATAAAAAATAGCCAAAAGTCAACTGATAATAAGAAAATCTTACCAATAGCAAAAATACGATTGGGTATACTAAGTGTTGAAAGAGGTATGATAATGGTTGACTTTGGTGAGAAAGTAAGGGCGCTCAGAGAAGGCAGGGGACTGTCGCAGGTTCAACTTGCAGAGCTTTTGGGCGTTACAAAAGGTATAATATCGGCATATGAAACGTCTGTGCGAATGCCAAGTTACAAGGTTTTGATAAGGATAGCACGACTATTTGGCGTGTCTACAGATTACCTGCTCGGGCTGGAATGCAGGGAAGGAATAGATACCTCCGGCCTGAACGGAAGACAGCGGGAACTGGTAGCCGAATTGGTGAATGAGCTGAGAAGAACAAAATAAAAAAACGGGGGCTTTGCCCCCGCTTTTTTTGTTTTTGGCTTAAGACTTCTCAACGCCCAGCGTGACGCTTTCGCCGTTTATCTCCCAGTCCTTCACATAGCCGGACGCGCCCGGCTTGATGGAGTCGGCAAGGGTATCGGCGGCGATTTCCGCGCCGTGCTTTGCAAAAATGCTCTCGATGCGGCTATTGCCGTGGTGGGAGAGGACTATGTGGTCGGTGACCTCAAAGCCCGCTTCCTTGCGCATGGTCTGCACCTTGGAAACTATTTCGCGCACGAAGCCCTCCTCGATAAGCTCAGGGGTGAGGTTGGTGTCAAGCACCACGGAGAGGTCATGCTCGGTGACTGTCACGAAGCCGGCGTTTTCCTCGGTGGAGACAAGCACATCCTCGGCCGCCAGGGATATCTCGGTGCCGTCTATGTCGAACTTGTAGTTCTCGCCCCTGTTGTGGGCGGTTACCACCGCATTTCCTACGCCTTCGCCCGCCAGATACTGATTGATCTTGGGCAGGAGCTTGCCATAGCGGGGGCCCAGGGTCTTGAGCTGGGGCTTTACGCGGTAGCTGATGAAGGAGGAAGCGTCGTCAACGAACCTGACTTCCTTTACGTTCAACTCGTCCGCTATAATGGATACGTACATATCGGGCAGCGCCTTTCCCTGCACGTACATGGAGGCAACGGGCTGGCGGTTCTTGATATTTGCTGCGTTGCGGGCGCTGCGGCCGAGTACTACGATATCCAGCACGGCGGCCATGTTGGCCTCCAGCTCGGGGTCGATGAAGCTCTCGTCCTTATGGGGCCAGTCGCAAAGATGTATGCTTTCAGGGGCGCTCTTATCCACCGTCCGTACCATATTCTGATACATTGTCTCGGACATGAAGGGGGTGAAGGGGGCGGATATCAGCGCCATGGTCTTGAGCACGGTGTAGAGGGTCATGTAGGCGGCCTCCTTGTCGGCGGTCATATCCTTGCCCCAGTAACGCTCGCGGCAGCGGCGGACGTACCAGTTGGAAAGGTCGTCCATGAAGTCCTGCATCTCGCGGCCCGCCTCGGTCATCTTCAGGTCGTCAAGGTATGCCTCAACGTGGCCTATGAGGGTGTTCAGGCGGGAAAGTATCCACCTGTCCATGGGCGTCAGGTTGTCACGCACCAGCTTATGCCGGGTGGGGTCGAAGTTATCTATGTCCGCATACAGTATATAGAAGGCGTAGGTATTCCAGAAGGTTCCCATATACTTGCGCTGGCTCTCGGATACGGCCTCTGCGGAGAAGCGGTTGGGCAGCCAGGGCATGGAGCTGGTGTAGAAATACCAGCGCACAGCGTCTGCGCCCTGATTGTCCAGGAGCACCCAGGGATCTACTACGTTGCCTATGTGCTTGCTCATCTTTCGGCCTTCCTTATCCTGAACGTGGCCCAGCACGATGCAGTTGAGGAACGCGGGTGAGTCGAACAGACAGGCCGCTATGGCGGAAAGGGTATAGAACCAGCCGCGGGTCTGGTCTATGGCCTCGCTTATAAAGTTTGCGGGGTAGCGGCGCTGGAACATATCCTTGTTCTCAAAGGGATAGTGCCACTGTGCGAAGGGCATGGAGCCGGAATCGAACCAGCAGTCTATAACTACGGGCTCGCGCCTCATGGTGCCGCCGCACTCGCACTTCCAGGTGAGAGGATCCACATAGGGCTTATGCAGCTCAACGTTCTCATCGCAGCCGGTAAGCTGGGAGAGCTCCTTGCGGCTGCCGACAACGTGTATCTTGCCGCACTTGTCGCATACCCATACGGGCAGGGGGGTGCCCCAGTAGCGCTCGCGGGAGATGCCCCAGTCTATCACGTTCTCCAGGAAGTTGCCCATGCGGCCTTCCTTGATGGTTTCGGGGATCCAGTTGATACGGCGGTTGTAGTCTATCAGCCTGTCCTTTACCTTGGTCATCGCTATGAACCAGGAGGAACGGGCGTAGTAGATCAGCGGAGTGTCGCAGCGCCAGCAGAAGGGGTAGCTGTGTTCAAACTTGGGGGCGGCGAAGAGAAGGCCGCGCTCCTCCAGATCCCTGAGCACCATGGGGTCGGCCTTCTTTACGAATACGCCGTCCCAGGGGGTGCCGCCGCACATTTCGCCCTTGGAGTCCACCATCTGGACGAAGGGCAGGTCGTATCTCCTGCATACCCTGTAGTCGTCCTCGCCGAAGGCGGGAGCGTTATGGACTATGCCGGTACCGTCGGTAGTGGTGACATAGTCGTCAACCATCACATAGAAGGCGTCCTTGCCGCCGGCGGCCTTGCGGGTGCATTCGAACAGGGGCTCGTAGTGCTTGTATTCAAGCTCTTTACCTAGGACTTCCTTTACTATCTCTGTCTCGTGGCCCTCGAGAACCGTACCTATAAGATCCTTGGCCATGATGAGGGTCTCTTTGCCGTCCACCCTCACGTATGCGTAGGTCACATCGGGATTGACGCAGAGGGACACGTTGCTGGGCAGCGTCCAGGGTGTGGTGGTCCAGGCCAGGAAGTAGGTGTTCTCCTCGTCGGGAACCCTGAAGCGGACGGTGGCGGAGGTCTCCTTGACCTCCTTATAGCCCTGAGCTACCTCGTGGGAGGAGAGGGCGGTGCCGCAGCGGGGGCAGTAGGGGACTATCTTGTGGCCCTTGTACAGAAGGCCCTTTTCGTAGATGGTCTTCAGCGCCCACCACTCGGACTCGATATAGTCGTTATCATAGGTTATGTAGGGGTTATCCATATCTGCCCAGAAGCCCATGCGGTCGGACATGACCTCCCACTCGCCCTTGTACTTCCATACGGATTCCTTGCACTTCTGAATGAAGGGAATAACGCCGTACTGCTCTATCTGCTCCTTTCCGTCAAGGCCCAGCTCTTTTTCGACCTCCAGCTCAACGGGAAGGCCGTGGGTATCCCAGCCGGCCTTACGCAGCACGTCGTAACCCCGCATGGTCTTGTAGCGGGGGATTATATCCTTCATGGCGCGGGTCAGTACGTGGCCGATGTGGGGCTTGCCGTTGGCAGTGGGCGGGCCGTCAAAGAAGGTGTAGGCGGGGGCGCCCTTTCGGAGTTGGACGCTCTTTTCGAATATCTGGTTATCCTTCCAGAATTTCAGCGTCTCCTTCTCGCGCTCCACGAAATTCAGCGTGGTCGGAACTTTCTTGTACATCTGCTTCTCCTTAATCTTTTATAGCTTCTTAAAATAAAGGTTTTCGGGCAAAATAAAAACGCCCCAAATATCGGGACGCAGTATTGCGCGGTACCACCCGAGTTGGCGCAGCGCGCCCTCTCTGCCGCGGCATGTCGTAGCCGCGTGCCCGTGTAACGGTGGGCTGCCGTCCGGCACTAATGACGAAATACGGGTTCGCGCCGGCGCTCGCGGGTGATGCGTGTGGGTGGAGACGCCGCAGCCCTCGCACCGTAAAAAACGGGCCGCTCTCTTTGGCTTCCGGTCTCACCGTGTGTCCCGGTCACAACTTTACAATTACTTATTATATTATTCCCTTTCTTTTTTGTAAACCCCTTAATTCAGGGGCAAAAGTGGTATGCGTCACGTTTTTTTCACTTAAATTTGATTATTTGAGGTATGAATAGGTAAATTTTTGTGTTACTATTAGATGGATAGTTTAAACTCGTAGGTGGTATGCTTAGCCATAGGACTTTGTGGGGGGCATACCGGGGAGGTAAAATTTTGAAGAGAAGAAACCTTACAACACCGATAGTGTATCTTATAATGCTGGGAATAATCGTATTGCTGGTATCCGGTTTTGATCTTTCCGGCGATAAGGTCAAGAAGATAAGCTATTCGGAATTCATAGATGACGTCAGAGGGGGCAGGATACAGGCGGCGGAAGTTACCGACCTCAAGCTCATAGGCCTGTACTCCGACAGCAAGATAAGCATGGACGTCTTCCCGCGGGAGGCGGACTTCTACACCTATATCCCTTCCGTGGATATTCTCAAGGATGACATGGATAAGGTTACCGCCGAGCTTACCGGCAGGGAAGCCAAGGACATAACTCAGGCGGACTATCCATTCTCTCTTGTGCTTAACCCGACTCCCGGCCCATCCATACTGGAAACCATGCTGCCGTACATACTGCTCTTTGGCGGCCTGGCGCTGTTCTATGTTCTGATGACCAGGGCCCAGGGCGGCGGCAATAACGTAATGAACTTCGGCAAGAGCCGCGCCCGTACAAACATGGACGGCAAGAATAAAGTCACATTTGCTGACGTTGCAGGCGCCGAGGAGGAAAAAGAGGAGCTCAGAGAAGTGGTGGAGTTCATGCGCTCCCCCAAGCGGTTCACCGCCATGGGCGCACGCATACCCAAGGGCTGTCTGCTTGTAGGCCCTCCGGGCACAGGTAAGACTCTGCTGGCCAAGGCCGTAGCCGGCGAGGCGGGCGTGCCCTTCTTCTCCATCTCCGGTTCGGATTTCGTGGAGATGTTCGTGGGCGTCGGCGCCAGCCGCGTGCGCGACCTGTTCAATACGGCTAAAAAGTGCGCGCCCGCTGTGGTGTTCATAGACGAGATAGATGCCGTTGGCCGTCAGCGCGGTGCGGGCCTTGGCGGCGGACACGACGAGCGGGAGCAGACCCTTAACCAGCTACTGGTGGAGATGGACGGCTTTGCGGTAAACGAAGGCATAATAGTGCTTGCCGCCACTAACCGACCAGACATACTTGATCCCGCACTGCTGCGTCCGGGCAGGTTTGACAGGCAGATAACCGTAGGCTACCCAGATGTTAAGGGCCGGGAGGCGATACTCGCAGTCCATGCAAAGGGCAAGCCCCTTGGCAAGGACGTGGATCTGGGAGTGCTGGCAAAGCGCACCAGCGGCATGACCGGCGCTGATCTTGAAAACGTGCTTAACGAGGCGGCCATACTTGCGGCCCGCTTTAAGAAGAAAGAGATAACCATGGCGGAGCTGGAGGAGGCCATAACCCGCACGGTTGTGGGCCCCGAAAAGCGCAGCCGTGTAGTTACCGAGGAGGATAAGCGCATCACCGCCTATCACGAGGCGGGACACGCCATAGTAGCCCTGAAGATGGAGCACTGCGATCCTGTACACGAGGTGTCCATAATACCCAGAGGTCAGGCGGCAGGCTACACCATGACCATGCCCGACAACGACGACAGCCACATTTCCCGCGGCAAGATACTTGACCAGATAGCCATGAGTATGGGCGGCCGTGTGGCCGAGAGCATCGCCCTTGACGACATATGCACCGGCGCCATAGGCGACCTGAAGCACGCCAGCGACCTGGCCCGCCGCATGGTGATAGAGTTCGGCATGAGCGACGAGATAGGCCCCGTGTTCTTGGGAGGCGACTCCGAGGTTTTCATAGCAAAGGACTGGGGCCATCAGCGCAGCTATTCTGAGGAGGTGGCTGCCAAGGTGGACAAGGAGATCCGCAGGATACTGGAGGAGCAATTCGAGCGGGCAAAGCAGGTGCTGCTCCAGGAGCGGGAGGCGCTTGACCGGGTAGTGAAGTATCTTATAGAGTACGAGCGCATAACCGGCGAGGAATTCGAGAAGATATTCCATAACGAGCCTGTGGAGCTGGTATCCTATAAAGAGCGGAAGGAAGCTCTTGAAAAGCCGGACGAGGAGGAAAAGCCGGAGGACGAATCCGATGACAGGACAGGGGATGAGCCGGAGCAGCGCCATGAGGGCAGCGGTGAGGACAGCTCCGAGGATAAGCCTGAGAAAGAGGCGGAACAGAAATTCTACCGGCCCGGCGGATTCGACGACGAGGACAAATAAAAAAGCTTTCGGGCGAAGACGATGCTTCGCCCGATTTTTTTGAGGATAAAGCAAAAAATGGAAGGATTCGACCTGCACATACATTCCAACATGTCAGATGGCACCTTTGACCCGGAGGCTATCCCCGGCCTGGCAAAGGCGCAGGGGGTATGCTATATGGCCCTTACGGATCACGATACGGCCGCAGGCTGCAAGCGGGCCATAGCCGCGGGGGAAAGCATAGGAGTAAAGGTAATACCCGGCATAGAGCTGGATGTGGAATTCCCGACGGAACTTCACATGCTTGGGCTGAACATAAACCCTGACTGCCCTGCCATGGTGAAATTCGAAGCATGGCGGGGAGAGAGCAGGCGTCAGCGCAACAGGGCCATACTGGACAAGCTCAGCGCATTTGGCATACCGGCTGAGGAATACATGGAGCACAGCCGCGGCAACGATACACGGCTGCACATCGCCAAGGCAATAATCGCCGCGGGGTATGCGGATACCATGCCTGAGGCATTCGAAAAATACCTGAATCCGGGCTGCCCCGGCTTTGTGCCCGGTGTGCGGCCCTCTGAAAAAGAGGCGATGGAGCTGATACTGGAATCCGGCGGCAGGCCGGTGCTGGCTCACCCCTGTAAGATAAAGGCGGACGCGGATAAGCTCATAAGGGAGCTTGCGGACTACGGCCTATGGGGCCTTGAAGTCTTCTATCCTGCCTCCACCGAGGGGCAGAAGCGGGGCTTTTTGTCCCTATGCGCTCAGCTTGGCCTGCATGCCACCTGCGGCAGCGATTTTCACGGAAAGAACCGGGAAAACCCCATAGGCGGCCCATATGAGAAAAACCAGGCGCTGGAGTGCGCATGGAGGGAGTTCTTTGAGCGGTAAGCCGGTATAATTTTTTGGTATGAAGGAATCGATGCAAAAATAACGAACAAGACCATCTGACAGGTGGCATGCAGACTGAGCCATACAAAAAATGCAATATGGATTGCAGGCTTGGGATAAGCAATGATTATAATGAAATGCAAGTGCTCCTTCATTTAAATTGTCGTATTGCGTTGATTATACGGATTATATTTGTTATAATGCTGATGAAAATTAAAAGGGGGTAAATCGAAAAATGTCCGGCGACGGTACCATTAAAATTTTTGCGGGCAGCGCCAGCAAAGAATTTGCAGCACAGATGTGCGATTATCTCGGAAGCCCTATGGGCAAATGCACTACTCACGTATTCTCCGAAGGCAACACCTTCGTCCGCATCGATGAGAGCATAAGGGACAAGGACGTATACTTCGTACAGACTATAGGACTTGATCCCAACAATGAATTTACAGAGCTGCTTTTCTTCTTGGACGCATTCAAGCGCGCCAGCGCAAACAGTGTTACCGCCATTATCCCCTATTTCAGCTATGCCAAGGGCGATAAGAAGGACGAGCCCAGAGTGTCTATACGCGGCAGAGTGTGCGCAGAGTGCATAGAGCTGGCAGGCGCTGACCGCGTGGTAACCATGGATCTTCATGCCGCTCAGGTGCAGGGCTTTTTCAAGAAACCCGTAGACCACCTCTATGCGCAGGACCTGCTTTGCGCATACGCAAGGTATCTGGGCATAGTGGACGAAAATCTGGTAGTAGTATCCCCTGACGCGGGCAGCGCGAAGCGCGCAAGGCTGATGGCCAACGAGCTTGGCTGCGCCGTGGCCATAGGCGACAAGACGCGCGCAGGCCACGACGAGAACGCCAAGGTGCTTGAAATCATTGGCGACGTAAAGGGCAAAAACTGTATAGTAGTAGACGATTTCACCATCTCCGGCGGCACTCTGGTAGACGTTGCGCACGGCCTCAAGGACAAGGGCGCAAACGACATTTACGCATTCCTGTCCCATGTAGTGCTCCGGGAAAAGGGCGTAAAGAAGATCGAGGAGAGCCCCATAAAGCTGCTGGTATCCACCGATACCGTAAATTGTCCCGCCGTAAAGGGCCACGACAAGATAAAGATATTGTCCGCCGCTCCCATGTTCGCAGAGGCTGTCCGCCACATACACGACCGTATGTCCATGAGCAACCTATTTGACAACCCCAGCCAGAGAATGCTCACCATGAGCTTCGCCAAGCAGATGTCTCTTGACGATATGATGAACCTGCATAGATAAAAAATAAGCTGTATTAACGTCTCGTGACTTTGTGTTGCGGGGCGTTTTTCATTGGGCTATACTCATTGTAAACCAGCATGGAGAGGTAATATGAACGACATAAGCTTTACTGAAGCCCTTGGCATAGTGCCGGGCATCACCGCCATAATAGGGGGAGGAGGAAAGACCAGCCTTATGAACCGCCTTGCCGCGGAGCTTTCTGCTGCCGGCAGCAGGGTGATAATATGCACCAGCACCCACATATGGCGGCCGACGGATTTACCGGTGCTGGAAAACGCAGCGGAGGCGGACATAGCCGCCGCCCTCATGGAGCACAGCGTCGTATGTGTAGGCGAGAGGGAGGGAGAAAAGCTAATAGCCCCCAAGCTGCCGATAGCCCGGCTCAACGGACTGGCGCCTTATGTGATAGCCGAGGCGGACGGATCAAAGGGGCTGCCCTTAAAGGCCCACGACAAAAATGAGCCCGTGATACCCCCAGGCTCAAAAGTGATATACGTAGTAGGGGCGGACGGTATAGGCAAGCCCATAGCCGAGTCAGCCCACCGGCCGGAGCTGTACGCCCGGCGGCTGGGAGCGGACGTGGGCCATGTGGTAACACCTAAGGACGCCGCAACCATGGTAGACTATGGCGATACGGTGCTTTTCAACAAGGCGGACAGGCCGGAGGACGTGGAAAACGGCAGGGCCTTCGCGAAGGCGTTCCATGGAAGAACGGTGATAGCCGCGCTGAAACAGGGCAGGGTAATAGAAGTAATCAATTAGATCCTGTGCATTATGGGCTCCATATTTTTAAATGTGGCCACATAGGGTATGCCGGCGGCGCGTATCATGTCCAGCGCCTCGGACAGCCTGTTTCCTACCCTTTCCGGCTTGTGGGCATCGGAGCCTGTGGTCACGTATTCGCCCCCCAGCTCACGGTAGCGGCGCAGTATGTCAAGGCCCCATGCGGGGTCGTTATGCCAGGCGGAGGTGTTGACCTCAAAGGCCTTGCCGCGGCTTATCAGCTCCCGGAATATTTCATCGAATATCTGAGGCGCCATGGAGTAACTCATGGAGCGTTCGGCATAAGGGCTGTGCTTGGCGCAGAAATCATAGTGGCCCATTACGGAAAAATCCGATACCCTGATGCACTCCAGGCCTCTTTCTATGTAGGCCAGGTAAGCCTCTTCGCGGCTCTTGCCCTGAAAGTACTCCGGATAGTAGGCATCCAGGCCGTTTACGATGTGTACTGAGCCTATGACGAAGTCCATGTGGCAGCCCTTCACGTGACCGTATGCATCCTCGTATGCTGTCTTGTCCTTCATTCCGAACTCCATGCCGAAGGATATGTCAATATCCGGGAACTGATCCTTCAGAGCATCTATCTCGGCGTTGCGGGCGGCTATGTCGGCAGGGCGCAGGCCTATTCCGTCAAAATCCACGTGGTCGGTGAAGCATATATGGGTCACGCCGGCCTTCTCTGCGGCGCGAAGCTGCTCTATTACAGGCGCTCTGGAATCGGCTGAGTAGCGGGTGTGTACGTGATAATCAAAAAGCATGGCGTTTCTCCGTGTGTAAGTTTTGGATAAGCTGTATTATACATCATAAGCGCCCCCAAGTCATTGACTTTTAGCTTTGAATAAAATATAATACATACGATATCGGCAATGAAGCGAAAAAGTAGGAAACAGCCATGCAGAGCGAGCCGCATATGGTGCAAGGCGGTGCAAGAGGCATTTTCGAAGCTCGTCGCGGAGCCCCGCCCGTGAAAGCGGACGGCGTCCTGCCCGGCGTTAACGGGAGTTGAGTTGGGCGAATTTTCGCCAATGAGAGTGGTACCGCGGAAGCATGGCTTTCGTCTCTTGGCTGAGACGGAGCTTTTTTTATTGTTCAAAATAACCTGTTTAAATACTGAATTGGAGGAAATATCAATGGCAGAGCGCTACGATCACGATCAAGTAGAGCTGAAGTGGCAAAGGATATGGGAAGACGCCCATTGCTTTGAGGCAAAGGACGACTATTCAATGCCCAAGTTCTATCCCCTAATAGAGTTCCCTTATCCTTCGGGACAAGGCCTCCACGTAGGACACCCCCGATCCAACACCGCTTTGGATATAATCGCAAGAAAGCGGCGCATGGAGGGGTATAACGTACTGTACCCCATAGGCTGGGACGCATTCGGCCTGCCTACCGAGAACTATGCCATAAAGACCGGCATACACCCTGCCAAGGTCACCCACGACAACATAGAGCACTTCCGCGCACAGCTCAAGCGGCTGGGCTTCAGCTTTGACTGGAGCCGCGAGATAAACACCACGGATCCCGACTACTACAAATGGACCCAGTGGATATTTCTGAAGTTTTTCGAGAAGGGTCTCGCGTACAAGGCTGAGATACCCATAAACTTCTGCACTTCCTGCAAGGTAGGCCTGGCCAACGAGGAGGTCGTGGACGGCGTGTGCGAGCGCTGCGGCGGCGTAGTCGTTCAGAAGGTGCGCAGCCAGTGGATGCTCAAGATCACGGAGTACGCACAGCGGCTCATAGACGATCTTGACGATCTGGACTATATCGAGCGCGTAAAGATACAGCAGAAGAACTGGATAGGCCGCAGCGAGGGTGCTGAGGTGATATTCCCCATAGAGGGATACCCCGAGGGCCTGAAGGTATACACCACCCGGTGCGATACCCTTTTTGGCGCGACTTATATGGTAGTATCCCCGGAGCACCCCATAATCGACGCCATGAAGGACACCATCGAGAACATGGACGAGGTGCGGGAATACCAGAAGGCGGCTGCCCGCAAGAGCGATCTGGAGCGCGCAGAGCTTAATAAGGAAAAGACCGGCGTCATGCTCAAGGGCCTAAAGGCCACTAACCCCGTTACCGGAAACCCCATTCCCGTATGGATATCCGACTACGTTCTAATGGGCTACGGTACGGGCGCCATAATGGCCGTCCCCGCCCATGACGAGCGCGACTGGGAATTCGCCAAGAAATTCAACATGCCCATAATAGAAGTGGTCGCCGGCGGCCGGGACGTTCAGGAGGAATGCTACTCCGACGTTGAGAGCGGCACTATGGTGAACTCCGGCTTCCTCAACGGTCTTACCGTCAAGGAAGCTATCCCCACCATGATAAAGTGGCTGGAGGAGAAGGGCATAGGCGCCAGAAAGGTAAACTACAAGCTGCGCGACTGGGTATTTACCCGTCAGCGCTACTGGGGCGAGCCGATACCTCTCGTACACTGCGATAAGTGCGGCTGGGTACCCCTGCCCTACAGTGAGCTGCCTCTGAAGCTTCCCGAGATAGCGGATTTTGAGCCCACCGACGACGGCTCCTCCGCACTGGCCCGCGCAACCGACTGGATAAAGACCACCTGCCCCAAGTGCGGCGGCCCGGCTAACCGCGAGACCGACACCATGCCCAACTGGGCGGGCTCCAGCTGGTATTTCATACGCTACTGCGATCCCCACAACGACAAGGAGCTGGCCAGCAAGGAGGCCCTTGATTACTGGCTGCCCGTAGACTGGTACAACGGAGGCATGGAGCACACCACATTGCATCTGCTGTACTCCCGCTTCTGGCATAAGTTCCTGTACGATATAGGCGTAGTGCCCACCAAGGAGCCCTACATGAAGCGCACCAGTCACGGTATGATTCTGGGCGAGAACGGCGAAAAAATGTCCAAGTCCCGCGGCAACGTGGTCAATCCCGACGATATAGTGGAGGAGATGGGCGCAGATGCCTTCAGGCTCTATGAGATGTTCATGGGCGCATTCGATCAGCCCATACCATGGAGCACACAGGGCGCAAGAGGCTGCCGCAGGTTCCTGGACAGGATCTGGCGCATGCAGGACATGCTCAGCGATTTTGACGGCATACGGCCCGAGATGAAGGCGCTGGTACACGGTACCATAAAGAAGGTATCCGAGGACTACGAGGCCATGAAGTACAATACCGCCATTGCCGCAATGATGACCATGGTGAACGAGCTGTACAACAACGGCAGCGTATCCAAGGAAGAATTCCATATACTGCTCACGCTGCTAAACCCCGTGGCGCCCCATATGACAGAGGAGCTGAATCAGAGGCTGGGCTATGAGCAGCCCCTGTACTGCACCCCCTGGCCCAAGTGGGACGAGAGCGCGCTGGTGAAGAACACCATAGAGTACGGCGTACAGGTGAACGGCAAGATAAGGGCCCGTATAGAGCTGCCCATCGATATGCCTAAGGAGGAGGTCGAGGCTGCGGCCAAGGCGCACAAGGATGTAGTGCCCTTCCTGGAAGGCAAGACCGTCCGCAAGGTCATAGTCGTTAAGAACATAGTGAACATAGTAGTCGCGTAGGATTTGACAGAGAGAATGCCGCTCATTTGGAGCGGCATTCTTAAAAGGAGGGGCTATGGACTCCATATACATGAAAAGCGCCATCGCGGAGGCGGAAAAAGCCTATGCCGAAGGTGAAACGCCGGTGGGGGCAGTAATCGTGAGGGACGGTGGGATCATCGCCTCCGCACACAATATGACTGAGCGGCTCAACGATTCCACCGCTCATGCGGAGCTTCTGGCAATACAGGCGGCAGAAAAGGCGACGGGGGACAGACGGCTCACCGGCTGCGCGCTGTACGTCACAATGGAGCCGTGCCCGATGTGCGCGGGG
This sequence comes from Clostridiales bacterium, assembly GCA_004557245.1. Taxonomy (GTDB): domain Bacteria; phylum Bacillota; class Clostridia; order Christensenellales; family CAG-138; genus SFEL01. The sequence continues at coordinate 30,989 of SFEL01000001.1, forward strand.
GCGGCGTTGAACAGCCGCATAGAGGAGATAGTATTCGGCGCATGGGATCCCGAGATGGGCAGCTGCGGCTCCCGGACTGACGTTACAGACGGGCGGCTGCCGCGCAGGGCAAAAACAATGGGCGGTGTGCTGGAAGAGGACTGTCAACGGCTTCTAAGGGGCTTTTTCAGGGAAAAACGGGGCAAATAGCTGGTCTATTGTGTACATATCATGAACTTTCGGCGGAATATATTTGTTTTTAACGCAGGTTTAATCTTTTTGGGATAAACTGAGCATAATAAAAGGCGAAAGGAGCGCAAGATTATGCTTAAGCTTATTGAAAAGGTAAAGAACGCGATGGAAGCAAGCGAAGCCGCCGAGGCAATGAATGAACTGATGGGCCACGACAGGGCAAAGCAGGGCAGCATGAAGGAATGCCTTTCTGCGCTGCTGAAAGCCGCCGGAGTGAACCACGCCGCAGAGGTATACAGGGCCAGAGAAGGCCGCATAGGCGGGCGCAGGGGTTACAGCTTCGCATTCCTGTCAAACGGCCGCAGATACTGGGGCTTTGTGGACAGAATGACTATGGAGGTACTCCGTTTCCGCTTTCAGGCGGCATAGTGCTTAAAAAAACTTTAAACATATGATATAATGCCCATATCCAGTATTGGATATGGGCATTGATTTTATTTTTAAGGAGAAATACCGTGCGCATACTCGTTGTGGAAGACGAACAGGACCTGAATAACGTTATATGCAATAAGCTGCGCGCTTCGGGCTACAGTGTGGATAGCTGCCTGAACGGCGAGGACGCGCTGGACTATATCCGCGTGGGCAGGTACGACGGAGTGCTTATGGACATAATGCTGCCAAAGATAAACGGCTTTGAGGTGGTAAAGATGATACGCGCCGAAGGGGACCGCACCCCGGTGCTGTTCCTTACTGCCAGGGATACCGTGGAGGATATAGTTCACGGGCTGGACATAGGCGGCAACGATTATCTGATCAAGCCATTCTCCTTTGAGGAGCTGCTTGCACGCATACGCGTCATCACCCGCAACAAGGATCAGGGCTACGCAAGCGTCCATACCCTTGCCGATCTCAAGGTGGACAGCGCCGCCCGGACCGTTTACCGCGGGGATAGGGAGATAGAGCTTTCGCCAAAAGAGTTCGCTTTATTGGAGTACATGATAATAAACAAGGGCAAGGTATTGAGCCGCGAGGCCATAGAGGATCACATATACGACGTGGATTACGAGGGCGGCTCAAACGTAGTGAATGTGTACATAAGATTCCTGCGCCGCAAGATAGACGAGCCCTTTGAAAAGAAGCTCATACATACCGTCCGGGGCTCAGGATATGTATTAAAGGAAGAATAGAATATGGCAAAGAATAACAGCAGTAAGGCTCCCAAGACCAGGCCGCAGTTCTGGGAGGCCATATCCGTAAAGTTCATAATCATATTCTGGTTCACGCTGCTCATGGTCATTGTGTCGGCACTGGTAATGGTGTTCATGCTGACGGTGAGCAGGCTCACCATGGAGCAGGACATGCAGCGCAGGGTGCTTTCCGGAGTCAAGGCCAACAGCAACGATCTGAAGTGTGAAAACGACACCATACAGGCCAAGGGTGGTTTCCAGTATTACGTAAACGGCGTATACTGCCTCATATATGACGCGAACTGCAACAAGGTGGCGGGGGAATACCCCGAAGGCTTCTACACTAACGCCGGCTTTGAGGACGGAATACTGCGCGCTACCGAGTGCGGAGACAAGAAGTATTACATCTATGACAGCTACATTACCTTCAAAAACGGCAGGCACGCCTGGATTAGGGGGGTATCCCTTACCACAACCACCGTGACTGTGGCCAGCACCGTGGCAAAGGTAGCGTCCTATGTACTGCCCGGCGTAGTAGTGGCCTCCGCTATCGGCGGCTACTTCATAACCCGGGCAGCATTGAAGCCCATAGACGAGATAACCAAGATGTCGGACGAGATATCCGAGGGCCGGGACCTTTCCCGAAGGCTGAACATGCGAAATGTCACTAAGGAGGCATATATACTTGGCCAAAGCTACGACAAGATGCTGGAACGGCTGGAGCGAAGCTTTGATATGGAAAAACAATTTACGTCGGACGCTTCCCATGAGCTCAGGACGCCCACGGCGGTGATAATCTCCCAGTGCGAGTACGCTCAGGAGCACGACACTACCCCCGAGGAATTTCAGGATACCATAGGAATAATCAAACGGCAGGCACGCCGCATGAATGCCATGGTGTCCCAGCTTCTTAGCTTTGCCCGAATGGAGCAGGGCACCCAGAAGGTAAAGCTGGAGCATGCGGACATAAGCGACATAGTTGAAGCGGTATGCGAGGAGCAGGCGGAGCTTAATCCCGAGGTGGACTTTCAGTACGCGATAGACCCAGGCATATGCTCAAATGTGGATATAACCCTGATGAGCCGCCTTGTGGAAAACCTGATCACAAACGCCTGCAAATTCGGCGGCAAACACGTCAAGGTGGGCCTTTACGAGGAAGATGGGCAGATATATCTGTTCGTCCGGGACGACGGCATAGGTATATCCCCGGAGAACCAGAAAAAGGTATGGGACCGCTTCTGGCAGGCGGAACCTTCAAGGAGCGACAACCGGGAGGGCAGCAACGGCCTTGGCCTTTCCATGGTGCGCGAGATCGCCAAGATACACCGGGGAGAGATGAGCCTGCAAAGCGCGCCCCGGCAGGGCAGCACCTTCACATTAAAGATGCCAAAAGAAGAATAACAACAAAGTGGCGTTAAGCCACTTTGTTGATTAGAATTTCAGCTTTTCCATGCGGTCGAACACCTCTTTTATGGTATCCAGGCTGCATGCGCAGACGAGACGTATGTACCCTTCTCCCGAAGCGCCGAAGGAAGAGCCGGGGGTGGCGAGTATGTGGCACTTTTCGAACAATACGCCGCAGAACTCTTTGGAGCTGAGGCCTGTCTTTTCAATATTGGGGAAGACATAGAAGGTTCCGCCGGGCTGCCCCATGGAAAGATAGGGTATGTTCTTTATGCGCTCATAGGCGTAGAATACCCGCTCCTTATACCGGCTGATGTACTTATCCTGTATGTCCTTACGAAGCTCCAGCGCCTTTATGGCGGCGCGCTGAGAGGGGGCGGGGGCAGAGTACACCAGGGAGTTATTCACGTGCATAACTGTGTTGACTATGTCGGGTGACGCTATGATGTACCCTATGCGCCAGCCCGTCATCATGAAGTTCTTTGAGAAGCTGTTCAGCGTGACGGTGCGTTTCATGGCGCCGGGGAAGGAGCAGACAGGCACGAAGGGGCCATTGAACATGTAGCGGGTGTATATCTCGTCAGCCACTATCAGAAGGTCGTGCTCCTCTGCGATATTGTACAATAGCTTCAGCGTGTCAATGCCGTAGGCGGCCCCTGTAGGATTGCAGGGGTTATTGAATATGATGGCCTTGGTCTTTGGTGTGATAGCGGCGCGGAGCCTGTCCCCGTTTATGGCATAACCCTCCGAGCCATATGTGGGCACCTCTACGCATACGCCCCCTGCCAGCTCTATCTGGCTGCGGTACATGGTGAAATATGGCGAAAACACAATCACTTCATCGCCGGGGTCCAGCAGCGCCATCATGGTGAGCCCCATGCCCATGCAGCTGGAGGCTGTGACAAACAGGTTTTCCCGGGAAATATCGATGGAAAAGTCCTCTTTGTACGCCTTTATGACAGCGTCTATCAGCTCCGGATCCCCCTTGGGGTCGCCATATTTGGTGTATCCCAGCCGGGCGTCCGAAAAGGCTGCGTCTATTATACGGCTGTCCGTGATGAAATCGGTATCGCCTATGCTCATGTCTATCACGTCGCTATAGCGGCTCAATGCCTCCGTATCCAGAGAAAGGCCGCCTGAGATGTTCTGAAAGCGCTTTGCAATGTAGTTTTTCATATTATTTATCCTCTTATGCCTTGGGGTAGGGTACTACGGTGGAACCGTTGGGAATAAGCAATATGTCCTTATCCGCTATATCCGCCGCAGCGAGCAGAGCGGCCATATCGGTATATGCCTCTATGCCCATAGGAGCCAGCGATGAAGGGTCGGCGGTAGTCAGCAGCATTATCCTGTATTTTTCCGCCTGCTCGCAGTTCATGAAGAATATATAGCCGGGTATGGTGAAGCCGGCCTTCAGCTCCTCATAAAGCCTGCCTTCTTTAAGTGGCTTAAGCCAGTCGAAATACTGGGCGGGGCCTCCGCCCTCCACGGCCTCCATCAGCACTATCAGCGTGCCGCCGGCGTTCAGGCCGCTTTCCACGTTGTCTATGATCTTTGTACCCTGATAAAGGGACATATCCTTGGGATAGCCGCCGCAGCTGGTGATTATCACGTCCGCCTTTTTGACTATTGGCACCCTGTATATCTCGTCCACCCTATGGCATGCCAGCTGCCATGACTTCATGGGATCGCCCGAGATTATATGGGCAAGCTGCATATCCGCGTTCGTGACCAGGTTTATGCCGAAAAGGTTCTTTACCATAGCCGATGCCTGGCACATGTCCTCGTTGAGGGGATTGCCGTCGGTCACTCCGTTGCCTATGAGTGGATTAGAGCGGGGGGCGAGCAGGTCCAGTGAGTGCAGATGGTTCTGCCGTATGGTTTCGAGGCCGCTTATGCCGGGCAATATGCTCTTGCGGCCGCCGCCATACCCAGCCATTACATGGTAGGTGCAGGCGCCCAGCATTATCACCTTGTCTGCATTTGCAGCGATGGGGTTTATGCGCACCTCCGTACCGAGGGAGGTGGTGCCTATATAGACAAGGTCCTTTGCCTGACAGTCGTGGTTCACTACCCTGATCCTGTCGTAAACGCCGTCCGTCACCAGAGTGCGCAGTTCATTTTCGTCGCCGCCCGGGTGAGTGCCGTTGGCGATTATTATGGTGATGTTGTTTTGGTTCACACCGCACTTATCGGTCAGATAGCTGATTATGTGGGGCACTACAAGATCCTGCCTCATCCAGAAGCGGGACATGTCGCTGACTATGAGCGCCACCTTATCTCCTGGAGTTACCCAGGATTCCAGAGGCTCGTGACTGACCGGCGAACTAAGCGTCGCGTAAAGAGCGGCCCTTATATCGTCGATCTTTGGAACGGGGGTGCCGTAAAGCTCTGTAACGTGTGCTTCATCAAGGGCGAAGGTGACGCTGCCCTTGCCGTATTTCAGGGTGTAGTCTTTCATGCTGCTCCTTTATTTTAGCTTCAGTGAGCGAAGATAAGCCTTTTGTCCGTCGGTTATCCTTCTGCTTTCGATGGATTTTTGTATGGCTTTGTTGTGGGTCCAGGCGTCCAGCCGGCGGTCCTCTATATAGGGAAGGGCCGCCTCGTACTGCTTGGCGAGGGCTGTAGCGAAAAACCATGCCGTCATCATGTTGATATAGTATTCCTTGCTGCGGATATCAGCCGCAAGTTCCAGCGCCTTCGGGGTGAAGTCTTTATCCAGAAAATGCTCCATCAGCATGCCGATGCCGAAGCGGACGGTGTAGGTCTCGCGGGAGGCCGTCCACTGTTTTATCTTTTCATAGAGCTCACCGCGGTGTGCTTTTGCGTATTATACCAGATGAGACCCTATATGGAAAATGCCCGAAAAGCGGTTTTCGGGCATTTGCTGCTTTTAAGCTACAGCACCTTTGAAAGGAAGCTCACAAGGCGCGGGCTCTCGGGGTTGGCAAAGAGCTCATGGGAAGGCTTATCCTCTTCGATTATGCCGTCTGAAAGAAATATGGTGCGGTCGCTGACTTCGCGGGCGAAGCGCATCTCATGTGTAACGACTATCATGGACATGCCGTCGTCGGCGAGGGCCTTCATAACGTCCAGAACCTCGCCTACCATCTCGGGGTCCAGAGCCGAGGTAGGCTCGTCGAAGAGCATCACCTCGGGGTTCATCATGAGAGCGCGGACTATGGCCACCCGCTGCTTCTGTCCGCCGGAAAGCTGGGCGGGGTAGGCGGTGAGCTTGTCGCCAAGGCCTACCCGGTTCAGAAGCTTCAGCGCCTTTTCTTCGGCCTCGGCGGGGGCCATGCCCTTTATCTTTACCGGGGCAGCGGTGAGGTTCCTTAGCACGTTCATGTTGTTGAAAAGGTTAAACTGCTGGAATACCATGCCTATCTTCTGACGGTGCAGGTTTATGTCGGTTTTTTTGTCGCAGATGTCTACGCCGTCGAATATTATCTCTCCGCTGGTGGGCTTTTCCAGAAGGTTAAGGCATCTGAGAAAGGTGCTTTTGCCGCCGCCGGAGGGGCCTATTATGGCAACTACACTACCCCGTTGGAAGGTGGTGGATATATCCTTCAATACCTCCAGCCTGCCGAAGGATTTACAGAGATGGTTTACCTGTATCATGGGGTTATTTTGTTCCATTGGACATCTTCCTTTCCATGAGGGATACGAACCTGCCGCTTATGAATGTCATTACGAAGTAAAGTATGGCAGCTATGGCCAGTGTTTCTAGGCTTATGTATGTGACGGCGATCACGTCCTTGCTGCGGAACATAAGATCCGCTATGCCTATGACCGATACAATGGAGCTCTCCTTTATTACGGTTACGAATTCGTTGCCCAGGGCCGGCAGTATGTTTTTTATAGCCTGGGGCAGCACTACCATAGTCATGGTCTGGGACTGCCTGAAGCCCAGGCTCCTTGCCGCCTCAGTCTGGCCGTGATCCACTGCCTGTATGCCCGAACGTATTATTTCGGCAACGTAGGCGCAGCTGTTCATGCTCATTGCCACTATGCCGGCGGCGAAACGGGAAAAGTTGGGTATCCAGGATATATCCGGTATCTTAATGCCGGTCATGGGCAGGCCGTAGAATATGAACATGAGCTGAACCATGAGCGGGGTACCCCGTATGAACTCGATGTATGCGGTGGCAAGGTAGCGCAGGGGTTTTACCTTGCTCATGCGCAGCATCGCCATGAGGGTTCCGAATATGGTGCCGAGCACTACGGAGAAGAAGGCGATGATGAGTGTGTTCTTTATGCCCTCTGAAAAGAAGGAATTATATCTTGTGAACAAGGTCCACATTCGTGCTAAGAATGCCATTTGTGCGGGCCGCCTTTCTTTTTAGCTTGCTTAACTGGAAAAGCCGAACCCGGGGCGGTTGGGCCTCGGGCACGGCCGGTATGCTGATTTTCTGGGCTTTAGTCCATCGCAAGGCCCATGGAGTCTGCGAGGGCTACTGCATCGTCATATGCCTTCTGGAAGGAGCCGTCGGAGGTGACTTTGATGATCACTTCGTTTACGGCGGCTACGAAGTCCTCGTTGCCCTTTGCGATAACGGCGGCCTTGCCGAAGTTTACCTCGTTGGGGTCAAACTCGAAGGTGGCCAGGGCCAGATCGGGATTGCTCTTGATGAGAGCGTCTGCAACTGCGGAGTCAACTACCAGAGCGGCGATGTTGCCGGCGGCAACTTCCATGCCCAGCTCGGGGTACTTGTCAAGCTCGAACAGCTCGCTGTCGGTCAGCACGTTCTTGATGAGCAGGGACTGCACGGTACCCTTCTGCGCACCGACCTTCTGGCCTGCGAAGCTCTCCTTGGTGGAGTAGGTGGCCTCGTTGCCCTTCTTTACTATAACGGCCTGGGGGCTCTTCTCGTATACTTCGGAGAAGTCGATGACCTGTGCCCTCTCCTCGGTAACAGTGAAGGCGGCTATGCCTATATCCACCTGGCTGGACTGAACGGCGGGGATTATGCCGTCAAAGCTCATATCGACTACCTCGAGCTCTACGCCCAGGGCATCGGCTATCTGCTGGGACAGCCACATATCGCAGCCTGCGAAGTTGGCGTCCAGATCCTTGAACTCATAGGGGGCGTACTGGGCTTCGGTGCCTACAACCAGCTTGCCGCTTTCCTTGATCTTCTTCATTACGGGGCCTTCCTCGGCGGGGGCTTCGGCAGCTTCGGCGGCAGGAGCCTCGGTAGCGGCTGCTTCCTCAGCAGCGGGGGCGGCGGTTTCCTGGGCGGCGGGTGCGGAGCAGGCTGCCATGGACAGTACCATCAGGGTCGCAAGGACCAGTGCAAACAGTTTCTTCATTGAATGTATCCTCCAATTTTAAAAAATTTATTTTACTTATTCAGCGGTGCGCTCTCTTGCTGAGCACATGATTTATTATACACATAAAATCCGGTTTGTAAATACCTAAAATGCAAAAATATAAATTTTTTTTGATAAAATGTGCATAAATACATCTGTAAATGCATTTTTTAAGCTAATATGCAGCATAATTATGCAATAACGTTATACATTATAACTTTTGCAGGACTATGGCGGTTTTTTAACGGCATAATATTTAAGAAAATGCATAATTACTGTTTACAAAAGAACTTCCATAGAATATAATGCTAAAAGTTGTGATATAGGAAGAAGTTATGGTTGACTTTCGCGCAAAATAGGCATTTTATATAGATGAATGCTGGGAAAATTGGCTTATGCCCATTTTTGCGAAAAGTAATAACAATTCCGGTAACTATAAGTGTTACTTATAAAACAAAACGACCAAGGAGGAATGCCGATGCAGCTTTTTAATGAGCTTTTCGGAAATGTGCTGAACTTTACCTGGCAGCAGGGAGTTATGATCGTAATAGGCTGCGCCCTTATATGGTGCGCTATAAAGCGGGAGATGGAGCCCGCGCTGCTTTTGCCTATGGGCTTCGGGGCAATACTCGTAAACCTGCCCTTTGTCAATACCGAGGCCATAGAGACGATGTTCAACGCGGGTATAGCAACCGAGCTTTTCCCGCTGCTGCTATTTATAGGCATAGGCGCTATGATAGACTTTGGGCCTTTGCTTTCCAATCCAAAGATGATGCTCTTTGGCGCGGCGGCTCAGTTTGGTATATTCTTTACTCTTGGAATGGCGGTGTTGCTGGGCTTTGAACTGAAGGACGCTGCAAGCATAGCCATAATAGGTGCTGCGGACGGTCCCACCAGCATATATGTGGCGAACTACTTCAAGTCCAACTATCAGGGAGCCATAATGGTGGCGGCATACAGCTACATGGCGCTGGTGCCCATAGTCCAGCCGCCTGTGATAAAGCTCTGCACCACACAAAAGGAGCGGCGCATACGCATGCCCTACAATCCCAAGGCGGTGTCTCAGACCACCCGCATACTGTTCCCTATATCCGTTACAGTCATAGCAGGCACCATAGCCCCCAAGAGCGCGGAGCTTATAGGCTTCCTGATGTTTGGCAACCTTATACGTGAATGCGGCGTGCTTGGCAGCCTGTCCGAGACGGCGCAAAAGGATCTTGCAAATCTCATCACACTTGTGCTGGGCCTGTCCGTTTCCTTCCGCATGAAGGCTGAGATGTTTGTCACCCTTGAGACGCTGGTGATACTGGCGCTGGGTCTTGTTGCGTTTATATTCGACACGGTGGGCGGCGTGATGTTCGCCAAGGTGCTGAACCTGTTCTCCAAGAACAAGATCAACCCCATGATAGGTGCAGCCGGCATATCGGCATTCCCCATGTCCAGCAGGGTAGTGCATAAGATGGGGCGCGAGGAGGATCAGGGCAACTTCCTGCTGATGCACGCTGCAGGCGCAAATGTCAGCGGCCAGATAGCATCGGTAATAGCCGGCGGATTGGTCATAACCCTCATAGAGAACGTCATAGCGGGCATGTAAAGGAGGAAGAAGTATGTTTGATCTGCATTTTGACCCTCAGGCTTTGGTAAACGTGCTGCCGGTGCTGGGCAAGGGCATTCTCGGCGTGTTTGCCGTGATCTGCGCCATATGGGCGCTGGTGGCAATCATGAACAGGAATGCCGGGAAATAATAAGGTTTTAAATCGAAGGGGCGGAAATATCCGCCTCTTTTGTAATAGCAGGGCTTTTCAAATCTTTTTCTGATAGATTTTAAATCATGCAACGAAAGGATATGAAAAACCGTCATATAGGGTGAAGCAGCTTCAATAACCGGAGGAACCTGACATGGAATATACAGACTTAAGATCAATGCCGCAGCAGAACCTGCCGGAAGATCGGCAGATCGTCCGACTTTTCTTTCAGCGGTCGGAAAAGGCTATCACTTATACCAGACAAAAATATGGATCACTCTGTAGTAGCGTTGCCCGGAGGATTTTATCAGATTCAAGAGATGCAGAAGAATGTGTAAATGACACCTATTTACATGCATGGAACGCCATTCCGCCCGAGAAACCGGATTCTCTGAAAGCATTTCTGGCCCGGATTACCAGAAATCTGGCCCTGGATCGTTATGACTATAATACAGCGGATCAGAGAAATACCGCCTTGACCGAGGCTTTTGAGCAATTGGAGCCATGGCTGACTGTGAAGACCGGGGAATCGGAAGCAGAACTGGACAGTGCGGAAATCAACCGGGTACTAAATAGCTTTCTGAGAAAACAGACGTTAGAAGCACGAACGTTATTTATACGGCGTTACTGGTACGGGGAAAGCATTCGTGAATTGGCAAAAGCATGCCACATGAGTGAATCGATGGTGAAATCTTCTCTGTTCCGTACCAGAAACAAGCTTCGTAAAGAACTGGAAAAGGAAGGAATATCGCAATGAAACAGAATCGTTTTCAATTATGGATGCAGGCGGTAGATAATGAACTCTTGGAAGAGGCTCAGAAGCCCTACCGCAGAAAATACACATTCATCTATCGCATTGGGGCGGTGGCGGCCTGCTTGGTGCTGGTGATAACGGCAGTTACACTGACGCAAAGGAAAAAGGCTGAATCCTTGCAAATGCCGAATCCCGTAACAAGTGCCAGCGCGGAGGAAATTCAGCATTTGGGGTATTCGGTGCCGCTTCCGAAGGACGCCGAGAATCCATCCTACTACATCATTGATATGGGGAAGGATTCCGCCAAAATGGCAGAAGTGGATTTTGAACAGAACGGAAAAGAGTATTCCTGCCGCGCACTGAAATCAGACACGGTTCAGGATATTTCCGGGCTTAATTATGAATGGGCGAAGAGCGAGGACTGGAGCGGCGAAGATATTTCTGTACAGCTGCGGCAGTCGGATGATGCGGCCTGGGTTGGCTGGTATGCATTCGGGGCCGGCGTACAGTGGTGCATTTCCGGGGGAAATAATGCCCTTCAGCTTTTGGATACAGCACAGACTATTGTGGAAAACCTTGGATACACCATGCCGTTGTACCCTTTGGAAAGTGCCGAAGATGCCGTGGCAGACGGAGGATACGCGGTTGCATTTTCAGCAGCGGATCTGAAGAAAACCGAGGATGGTTATACCCTGACTGCGGAGATTTATGATTATGACCGCTACGAAATAGAAGAAATTGATAATTTAAAACAAGGTGACCGGATACAGATTTGTAAACAACCTGTTACCGTAGAAAGTATTATCGCGGAAGACGGAACGGTTCATATTAACGGCGGCACAGAAGCAGGTGGCGTAGATCTTGTGGAGGAGGATGGCATTTATCGAACCAATGGGAGCGATGGGCAGCCCCTGTACTATGATTTGGGAAGCCTAACGCTGCCCCTGTCGAAGGACTGTACCTTTGAAGATCAGGCGGATCTGCAGGGTGAATCCGAGGGAGCGGTCTATGAATATCCGGAGCTGCCCGCCGCAATCGAGAAGAGCGGAGAACCCTTCCGTGCTGTTGATACGGTCATTACGGTTCGAATGGAACAGATAGTTCAGATCATACGGTATCGGATGTCCTGAGGGAGACAGATTGTAACAGATTGGTATTCAAAAAAATAGAATGAATAAGAAAAGCGGGCGGAAGTAACAGAAGTACTTCCGTCCGCAGCTTTGAGGAATAAAAACTTTTCCCAATAGAATAATCAGATTTCAAGAAGTATCCCCCGCATAAGTGCACGGGGGACCGGGCCGCTCGGATATGTCACTGCTGCCCCGACTTTCGGCGTTGCTGGGGGCGGAGCTGGAAAGCTTTATCGCTGGAGATATGGCTCCTAAGGATGCTAACGGAGGGAATATGAAGAAGCTCAAGTTTTACGTTTGCCCGGATTGCGGCAACATAATTACAGCGGAGGCGGAGGCCTATATGGTACTGTACGCAGCATGGGCTGTATTATCAGCTGTTTTAGCAAAAAAGGAGCCGTATGGCCCCTTTTTAATTTACTGTTTATCTATTATCTCCAGCTCGTCCCCGGGCCTTACGGAGCCCTCCTTGAGCACCTTTACGAATATGCCCTCCCGCGGCATGACGCAGTCACCTGCCGCCTTGCGTATGGCGCAGTCATAATGGCACTCCTTGCCTATCTGGGTAACCTCGCATATGGCATCTGGGCCCAGCCTGAGCCTCGTTCCCACCGGCAGCTCATAGAGACATATGCCTTCGGTGAGTATGTTTTCTGCGAATGCGCCGGGGGTAAGCTTGAAGCTTATCTTCTCCTGCACCTTGGCTGCGCTCTCGGCGCCCAGCAGGCTCACCTGACGATGCCAGTTGCCGGCATGGGCGTCGCCCACTATGCCGTGGCCCACTTTGAGCCGTATTTCCGGCACCTCGTGTTTCTGTGTGCCCTTCTTTTCGGATATGCAGACTGCAAGTATCTTAGCCATTGTAATGGCGCTCCTTATGCTCTTGGTTTGTGTGGGACGCCCCTGCCCAGCCCCGCAGTATCTGTATGCCGTGCTTCAGGGCGGGCAGCACCGCAGTAAGGCATTCCTTCGCCGCCTTTTCGCTGCCGGGGCAGTTGATTATAAGCGTATCGCCCCGAATTCCCGCAGCCTCCCGCGAAAGGCAGCCCCGGGGAGTTATGCGCATAGATTCGGCCCGCATGGCCTCGGGTATGCCGGGAACCTCCCGCTGTATGACGGCCTTTGTGGCCTCGGGGGTGATGTCTCGCTTGGAAAAGCCTGTGCCGCCGGTGGTGACGATAAGGCAGGGGCTTAGCCTGTCGGCACATAGGGCGAGCTCGGCCATTATCTTTTCCATGTCGTCCGGTACGAGAGAGGTACTTATGACTTCGTAGCCGTCCTCTCTGAGCAGCTTGACGAGGGCCGGTCCGGAGGTATCCTCCCTGAGCCCGGCAAAGCCCTTGTCGCTTACGGTTATCACTGCCGCGGTGTAACGGTTTTCCATATTATTCCTTCCTCCTGAACTCGCCGGATTTTCCGCCCGTCTTGCCCAATAGGCAAATGCTTTCAATAATTATATCCCGCTGCGCCGCCTTGCACATATCGTAAACCGTCAGGGCGGCTATGCTTGCTGCCGTCATGGCCTCCATCTCAACGCCTGTGGGGCCTGTGCATTTCGTCGTGGCGAATATGTCTATTGTGTGGTTTTCGTCGTCCAGCTCAAAGCTTATGTCTGCGCCGGTCAGGGCTATGGGATGGCACATGGGTATAACGTCAGGGGTGCGTTTTGCGCCCATTATGCCGGCTATCTGTGCGGTGGTGAGCACATCTCCCTTTTTTATGCCGCCGGACTTTACGAGTGCGTAGGTATCGGCATTGAGAAGCACGCGGGCTTTGGCTGTGGCGGTGCGGAGGGTATCCGCCTTTTCGGACACGTCTACCATGCGGGCCCGGCCCTGATGGTTAAAGTGGGTGAATTCCATGTTATCCTCCTATACGGTTCATGTCGCGGGCAGACCCGGATCTGTCAGAATAGGAAAGGGCGCAGTGGCGCTCCGGCTTGCGGGATACGGCAAATTCTATCCGCTCCTTCAGCGCATCGCCGTGAAGTCCCCTTAGGGGTATCTCCTCGGCAGAGTGCAGGCAGGGCTTGAGGCAGCCGTCCGCCGTAAGCCTCAGCCTGTTGCAGCCGGAGCAAAAGTGGTCGCTGAGGGGGCTTATCAGCCCTACCGTGCCCTTTGCGCCAGGCAGCCTGTAAAGCCGGGCTACGCCGCCGTCGCTCTGAACGGGCTCAAGCTCCGGAACTCTCTCCAGAACGGTGCGCATGGGCAAATACGCTTCCCTGTCAAATGGGTAAGTATGGCCAATGGGCATGAGCTCTATGAAGCGCACCTGATAGGACTTTTGCTTGGTAAGCTCCACAAGGCGGGGTATCTCGCAGTCGTTAAAGCCGCCTATGAGAACTGTGTTCAGCTTGATATTTGTAAAGCCGGCCTCCTCCGCGGCGGCTATGCCGGCGAGGGCGTCGTCAAGGCTGCCTATCCTGGTTATTTGATGATACTTATCGGGATCCAGAGTGTCGAGGCTTATGTTCAACCGCATTAATCCTGCGGCCTTAAGCTCCCTTGCCATCTCCGGCAGCAGCAGGCCGTTGGTGGTCATGGCAAAATCCTCCACTCCGGAAAGCCCGCTTATGCTGCGGCAAAGTTCGATTACGCCCTTCCGCACCAGAGGCTCGCCCCCTGTAAGGCGTACCTTGCTGAAGCCCATTTCTACGGCGGTCCGGATTATCTCATATATATCCTCGAGGCTGAGGATATCCCTGTGGGATTTTTTGTCAATGCCCTTTTCCGGCATGCAGTAGCGGCAGCGCAGATTGCACCTGTCCGTCAAGGATACGCGAAGATAGTTGATATTGCGGCCAAAACTGTCTGTCATTCAGGCACCCCGGAGATTATTATTATATTCAATTGTAGCACGGCCCATCGTCGAATACAACCGATATACTTGCAAATCCCAAACGCTTGGTGTATAATTTGATTATGCGTTATTTATAGGTGAGAATAACGAAAACACGATATCAGAGGAAGAAACACATGAAGCTTGTCAGAACAGAGGACGCCGTGGGCTGCGTGCTGTGCCACGACATAACCCGGATAATAAAAGGAGTTACAAAGGACGCGGTGTTCCGCAAGGGACACATAGTCCGACAAGAAGATATACCCGTGCTGCTCAGCGTAGGCAAGGAGCACCTCTACGTATGGGAGAGCGACGAAAACACCCTGCATGAAAACGACGCGGCGGAGATACTCCGGGATATATGTATGGGGGAAAATATGCACCCCACGAAGCCCAAAGAGGGCAAGATAGAGCTGATAGCGGATATAGACGGGCTGTTCATGGCGGATCTCCAAAAGCTCAGGGCGGTGAATTCCTTAGGCCGCATGATGATAGCCACACGCTCCTCAGGCTTTCCGGTAAAGGCGGGAGATAAGCTCTGCGGCACCAGAATAATACCACTCGTAATAGAAAAGCAGGCAATGGAGCAGGCGAAAGCCGCGGCGGGCGACAAGCCCATACTCCGCCTTCTGCCCATAAAACCCAAGAAATACGGCGTGGTTACTACCGGCAGTGAGGTGCTGAAGGGCATAATACAGGACACGTTCACTCCGGTTATAAATGAAAAAATGGGGGAATACGGCTGTCACATGATAGCCCACTCCACACCGGGCGATGACGACAGGGCTATTACCGCCGCCATAAAGCAGATGATAGCGGATGGGGCCGAGATGGTCATATGCACCGGGGGTATGAGCGTGGATCCGGACGACAGGACGCCTCTCGCCATACGCAACAGCGGCGGACGCGTTGTAACATACGGCGCGCCGGTGCTGCCCGGAGCAATGTTTCTGCTTTCATACAATGAAAACGGAATACCGGTATGCGGCCTTCCGGGATGTGTGATGTACGCCAAACGCACCATATTTGACATAGTGCTGCCCTATCTCCTCGCGGATGAGCCGGTGACGGCGGAGCTGCTCAGCGGCCTCGGCAACGGCGGCCTCTGCCTCAACTGCAAGGTCTGTCACTATCCCAACTGCGGCTTCGGTAAGGGCGTATGATCCGGATACGGAAGCGAAAGTGTTTGGTATATACTTTATTTAAAGACAAAAGGAGAAATAAGAAATGAAGAAGCTTTTTGCAATGCTGATGGCCGCCGTAATGGTGCTCAGCCTTACCGCCTGCGCCGCCCCCCCAGCCGAACCCGCCCCCACCGAGGAGCTCGCCGCCGAGACTGTTCTTGAGGCAGAGCCATTAGAGCTGATAGTATTCGCCGCCGCCTCAATGACGGAGACCATGAACCAGATCGCAGAAATGTATAAGGCCGTGGCTCCAAACGTGACGTTGATCTATAACTTCGATTCTTCCGGAACCCTGAAGACCCAGATACAGGAAGGCGCCGAGTGTGATCTGTTCATTTCTGCCGGCCAGAAGCAGATGAATCAGCTGGATATTACTGCCGATCCCGAAGTGAATACCGACAAGCTGGACTTCGTGCTTGAGGGCACCCGCGTAAACCTGCTTGAGAACAGGGTCACTCTGTGCGTACCCGAGGGCAACCCCAAGGACATCAAGAGCTTTGACGACCTGGCCGATAAGCTGAAGGAGGGCTCTGTTCTTATGGCGATGGGCAACAGCGACGTTCCCGTTGGCCAGTACACCCAAAAGATACTCGCTTTCTACGGCCTTGACGAAGGGAAGCTGGCCAAGGACGGCGTTATCACCTACGGCACCAACGTAAAGGAAGTCACTACTCAGGTAACGGAAGCTTCCGTCGACTGCGGCGTTGTATACTGCACCGATGCCTTCAGCGCAGGACTCACTCCCGTGGATTACGCCACAAAGGAAATGTGCGGCCAGGTCATCTATCCCGCCGCCGTTCTGAATATCAGCAAGAATCATGAGGCCGCCAAGGAGTTCCTGGCATACCTCCAGACAGAGGACGCCATGAAGGTATTCGAGGCCGTGGGCTTCGCGCCTTTGGCGTAAGCTATGGATTGGTATCCGCTTTACAATTCCCTTAGGATAGCCGCAATAAGCTGCGCGCTGGTGTTTTTTGCGGGCATTTTTGCAGCTTATTACGTGGCAAGGCTTCCCCGCGCCGTAAAGGGCATACTGGATGTCATACTGACTCTGCCAATGGTGCTGCCGCCTACGGTAGTGGGTTATTTCATACTTCTGGTCTTTGGTGCCAAACGTCCCCTGGGCATATTCCTTGCCCAGTACGGCATCAAGTTCGTAATGACGTGGTACGGCGGCGTACTGGCTGCTGCGGTTGTGGCATTTCCGCTCATGTATCGCACAGCCAGGGGAGCCTTCGAGAGCTTTGACGATACCCTGGCATACTCCGGACAGACCCTCGGCCTTTCAAATACATACATATTCTGGCACATACGCATGCCCTACTGCCGTCAGGGCATATTGGCGGGCACGGTGCTGGCCTTTGCGCGGGCGCTGGGCGAATATGGCGCAACAAGCATGCTCATAGGCTACACCCCCGGCCGCACCGCCACCATATCCACCACGGTTTACCAGCTGTGGCGGACGAATGACGAGGCGGGGGCCTTCTTCTGGGTTATGGTGAACCTCGGCATATCCGCCGTGGTGCTGCTCATAGTCAACATGCTGGAGCGCAGAACCAAGGGAGGCAGAGCATGAGCCTTATAGTTGACATAAAAAAGCGGCTTGGTTCCTTCAGCCTTTCCGCACAGCTGGAAGCGGGGGAGGGAGTCACGGGCATACTGGGCTCCTCCGGCTGCGGCAAGAGCATGACACTTAAGTGCGTCGCAGGCATAGAACGGCCGGACAGCGGGCATATAGAGCTGGACGGCGTGGTACTCTACGACAGCAGAAAGCGCATAGATCTTCACCCCCAGCAGCGCAGGGTGGGTTATCTTTTTCAAAATTACGCCCTGTTTCCCAATATGACTCTCAGGCAGAATATACTTTGCGGCCTCAAAAACCAGCCTGATAAGGCTCAGCGGGTAAAAGAGGCGGACGATATGATAGCCATGATGGGCCTTCAGGGGCTGGAAAAGCACAGGCCATACCAGCTTTCGGGCGGCCAGCAGCAGCGGGCGGCGCTGGGCAGGATACTGGTGAACAAGCCAAAGCTTCTGATGCTGGACGAGCCATTTTCGGCGTTGGATACATATCTTAGGGAGCGGCTTCAGGCGGAGATGCGGGAGCTGCTGAAAAATTACGGCGGCCCGGTCCTGTTGGTGACACACAGCAGGGACGAGGCATACAGGCTTTGCCGTAGTATCGCTGTGATGGATAAAGGAAGTACGACCCCCCCGCGCCCAACAAAGGAGCTTTTCGAGGATCCGCATACCGTAGCCGCCGCAAGCCTTACCGGCTGCAAAAACATATCAAAGGCGGAAAAACGGGGAGAGCACCAGCTTTATGCCGTAGACTGGGGAGTTACCCTCACTGCCTCCGCCCAGCTGCATGACGGACTTTGTGCCGTAGGAGTGCGGGCGCACGACATACTTGAGGAGGAACGCCATAACAGGTATGCCATAGTCTGCGGGCAGCCCATAGAGGACCCATTCGAGCTGACACAGCCCTTCACGTTCGCGTGCCAGGGGGACAAAAAAATGCCCCTTTGGGTAAAGCTGCAAAGGCACGAGCCGTATAGCGCCCCAAAGGAAGTGGGCATAGCGCCGGATAAGGTGCTGCCGCTGTACGAAAAATAAAGGTGAATAAAAAACAAAGGCCCGGTGGACTAAGCCGGGCCCTTGTCTTTAGGGGGAGAAATCTTATGGATGGAGTTATTATCTTGCAGCGGTTTCCCTTCTGCGATTATTATAATACACGAAGATTGCGGCGGAAAAATGCAGAATTCATGTACGATCGGTAAAGTAACTATTAACAAACCGTGTACAAAACAGAAAATCAAAAAACAAAAAGCCGGTGGACTAAGCCGGCTTTTTGTTTTTAGGGGGAGAAATCTTTATGGATGGAGTTACTATCTGCAAGTTCTTTCCTTCTGTGATTGATATATTACCAGCAAAATGTGGCGAGAAAATGCAGATTAAGTGTACAATCGGTAAAGTAAGTATTAAAAAAGATTGAATAGGGCTTTTGGCCCTTTTACTTCAATATAGCCTCTTTTACGGCGCCGGCAAGCTCGGCGGGCGTTCCGCCCCGGGCTGCATTTATGCCAAGCGCTTCCGCCCAGCTCACATTTTTGATGACGGCGGCCGGGAAGCCCCCTAACAGCCTGTTCCTATACTCCTGCTCCTGAGCCATGAACCGCTCAAAGTCGTCCACCCTTATGAGCCGCAGGGCGATCCCCTGGACGGCGAGGTACATGGCGGCCTTCCTGGCAAGCTCCTCATGGGCAGCGTCAAAAAGCAGCGCCCCGTCGCGCAGGCCCTTGTGTGGGTCGGCTATGATGTACGCCCCCTTGTGCATGTCTTCCTTTGGTGTAACGTAGCAGCTGTCCATAAATCCTCCTAAAGGTGAAATGCGTAAAAAAATCGGAGAAGCGGTTTCCCGCTTCTCCGAAAAGCTAAGCTTTAAATCAGACAAGGCCCTGAGCCATCATGGCGTCTGCAACCTTCTTGAAGCCGGCGATGTTGGCGCCTGCTACCAGGTTGTAGCCCAGACCGCACTCTTCAGCTGCCTTGGCGGAGGCGGCATGAATGTTGGTCATGATGTGATGGAGCTGGGAATCAACTTCCTCGGCCTTCCATGCGAGACGCTCGGAGTTCTGGCTCATTTCCAGACCGGAGGTGGCTACGCCGCCGGCGTTGACGGCCTTGGAGGGAGCTACTACGAGGCCCTTGCCCATAAGGAAGAACAGAGCTTCGTTGGTGGTGGGCATATTGGCAACTTCGATGTAGTACTTGGTGCCGTTGGCAAGGATCTGCTCAGCTTCAGGCATACCGATCTCGTTCTGATATGCGCAGGGCATGCAGATGTCGCCCTTGACTTCCCAGGCCTTCTTGCCGGGAACGAACTTTACGCCGAACTTGTCGGCATAGTCCTGAGCCTTGTTGCGGCCGGAAGCACGCATCTCCAGCATGTAGTCCAGCTTTTCCTGAGTGCAGATGCCGTCGGGATCGTAGCAGTAGCCGTCGGGGCCGGACAGGGTAACGACCTTTGCGCCCAGCTGAGCAGCCTTGGTGGCTACGCCCCAGGCAACGTTGCCGAAGCCGGACATGACGATGGTCTTGCCCTCGATGGTGTCATGCTCATGCTTGAGGACTTCACATACGTAGTAGATAGCGCCGAAACCGGTAGCTTCGGGACGGATCAGGGAGCCGCCGTAGCTGAGGCCCTTGCCGGTGAGAACGCCGTTCTCATAAGCGCCGCGAATGCGCTTATACTGGCCGAACAGATAGCCGATCTCGCGGCCGCCTACGCCGATATCGCCGGCGGGAACGTCAATGCTGGGGCCAATGTGACGATAGAGCTCGGTCATGAAGGCCTGGCAGAAACGCATGATTTCTGCATCGCTCTTGCCGTTGGGATCGAAATCGGAACCGCCCTTACCGCCGCCCATGGGCAGAGAGGTCAGGCTGTTTTTGAAGGTCTGCTCGAAGCCGAGGAACTTCATAACGGACAGATTTACGTGGGAAGCGAAGCGCAGGCCGCCCTTGTAGGGGCCGATGGCGCTGTTGAACTGTACGCGGTAGCCGCGGTTTACGTTTACCTTACCGGCATCGTCTACCCAAACAACGCGGAACTCGATAGTGCGCTCGGGCTCTACGAGGCGCTCAAGAAGGGCTGCCTTCTCGTATTCGGGGTGCTGCTCGATAACGGTTTCAAGAGAACGCAGAACTTCTTCTACGGTCTGAATGAATTCTTTCTCGTTACCGTCGCGCTTTTTGCACTTTTCGATTACGGACTCGATGTAAGCGTTCATTAAATTGTTACCTCCACGATTTATAAATATTGCTTATTTGCCCTGCGCCTGAGCAGGGAAATTTATGTTTTAAAATGAGCACAATAAAGCTGGCGGACATCTTCCTCCACCTGACCTTATAATAATTCTCATAATCCCGAATGTCAACATTATAAAGTAACAAATCGACGCAATATATACAAAATAATTAAGCTTTTGCCGTTAAAAAAATCACATGTGCGCCAAAGAAAAACAGTGTTCTTCCAGCGAAAAAACGCATGGAAGGACACTGTAATATCCGCTGCGATCAGAGGTTGAACAGCAGCTCCTCGTAGCCGGGGAAGGGCCAGTATTCCTTGGCAGTGATGGTCTCCAGGGCGTCTGCCGCCTCACGCAGGGAACCCATGGCGGGCAGCAGCTTGTCGCGGCAGTATGCGGCGGCCTCGGCGTTCTCCTTGGGCATTGCGGCTATTGCGTCGAACAGGCCGCCTATGCGCTTGTGCAGAGCGTTGACGCCTGCGGAGAGGCCCTTCAAAAGCGCATATTCCGCATCGTTGGGTACGCCGAGCCTATCCTTTGCCGAGACGGCCTCGGCGATTTTGCTCTCGTAGCCTATTACGGCGGGGAGTATGCTGCGCTGTGCCATGCTGAGCATGGTGCTGGCCTCGATGCGTATGAGCTTTGCGTAGTTCTCGAGGGATATATCGTACCTTGAGCGCATTTCACGCTCGGTATATATGCCCCATCTGGTGAAAAGGGCGATGTTCTTTTCGCTTATGAAGCAGTGCATGGCGTCCACAGTGGTGGGCAGATGGGCAAGGCCGCGGCTTTCCGCTTCCTTTATCCATTCTTCGCTGTAGTTGTTGCCGTTGTACAGTATGCGCTTGTGGTCCTGCATGGTGTGGCGTATTATCCTGAAGGCTTCACGGCGGAAGTCCTCGGCCTTCTCGAGGCGCTCGGCGAATTCCGACAGGGCCTCCGCCACTATGGTGTTTATGACGGTATTGGCATCGGCTATGCTCTGGCTGCTGCCCAGCATTCGGAACTCGAACTTGTTGCCGGTGAAGGCGAAGGGGGAGGTGCGGTTGCGGTCGGTGGTGTCTATGCGGAGCCTCGGCACCGTGCATACGCCGCTTTCCAGGATCCTATCGCCGCCCTCCTCGTATTCCTCCTTGTGCTCTATTGAGGTAAGCAGGTCATAGAGGGTGTCCCCGAGGAACATGGAGACTATTGCGGGGGGCGCTTCAAAGCCTCCCAGGCGGCAGTCGTTGCTTGCGGCAGCGCAGCAGACGCGCAGGAGATCCTGATGCTCGTCGACAGCCTTTATTATGGCCGCAAGGAAAAGCAAAAACTGCAGATTATCCTTGGGGGATTTGCCGGGGGCCAGCAAATTCATGCCGGTATCCGTGGAAAGCGACCAGTTGTTGTGCTTGCCGGAGCCGTTGAGCCCGGCGAAGGGCTTCTCGTGCAGCAGGCATACCATGCCGTGTCGGAGTGCGGTCTTTTTCATTATTTCCATCACCAGCTGGTTGTGGTCCGTAGCGGTGTTGGAGTCTGCAAATACCGGCGCCAGCTCGTACTGACCGGGAGCTACCTCCTTGTGCTCCGTCTTGGCGAATACGCCCAGCTGCCAAAGCTCGGTGTCAAGATCCCGCATGAAATAGCTTACCCGGGGGGATATGGCGCCATAATAGTGATCGTCCATCTCCTGCCCCTTTGGGGATTTTGCCCCAAAGAGGGTGCGGGAGCAGAGGACGAGATCCGGCCTCTGGTCGTAAAGGGACTTTTCCACAAGGAAATACTCCTGCTCTGCGCCGGAGGTGGATATGACCTTCTTCACATCCTCGTGGCCGAACAGCTTGAGTATGCGAAGGCATTCCCGGTTGATGAGGTCCATGGAGCGCAGCAGAGGGGTCTTTTTATCCAGAGCGTCTCCGCCGTAAGAAAAGAACAGAGTGGGTATGCACAGCGTGGCGTCCTTTATGAATGCGTGGCTGGTGGGATCCCATGCGGTGTAGCCTCTGGCCTCAAAGGTGGGCCTGAGGCCTCCTGAGGGGAAGCTTGAGGCGTCAGGCTCGCTCATTATGAGCTCCTTGCCGGAAAACTCTATGATGGCACTGCCATCCCGGCCGCAGCCAAGGAAGCCCTCGTGCTTTTCTGCGGTAACGCCGGTGAGAGGCTGGAACCAGTGGGTGTAGTGGGTGGCGCCCTTTTCCAGCGCCCATGCCTTCATTGCGTCTGCCACTGCGTTTGCCACGTTTATGTCCAGTGGTTCTCCGGAGCGGATAGCGTCCTTCAGCGCACGGTAGGATTCGTCGCTCATGCGTTCCGCCATGGCGCGGTCGCTGAACACCAGCTCGCCGAAGCTCTCAGTCAGATTGTCCATAATAATTCCCCACTATATAATAAAAATTTATTGCAAAAACAGCAAAACTATAATATTTTAGTCTATATTCACGCAGGATAAAAGTCAAATAAAAAATGCCGCGCAGGCGGCGATTTTTTGCTTCGGCTATATCAAGAGGCCCTGGAGCTTGTATACGGCTACCGCTATGCTTTCCCGCATGTAGTTGTTGAGCTTGGTGTACCATACGTCCTTTGCGCCATAGCCCTCAGCTTCAATGCCGTTCATTATGGCTACCCTCCCCGCACGGTAAACGTGAAAGTTGGTGGTGACAAAGGCGGCAGAAGCGCCGGGGAAGCGCTGGTCCAGTATCATTTTCGAGAATTTGAAGTTTTCCCATGTGCTGGTGGACTTATCCTCAGTTATTATGCGGCTTTCGTCTACGCCGTGGGATACCAGGTATCGCTTCATGGCCTCCGCCTCGCTTATATTTTCGCCGTCACCCTTGCCGCCGGATACTATCACCGCGGTATTTGGGCTGTGTTCCAGATACTCAAGCGCGGCGTCCAGCCTGAACTTGAGGGTAAGGGATACCCGCTCTCCGCGTACGGCGCAGCCCAGCACGATGAGTACGTCCTTGCCGTAATCCGCCTTCCTGTGGGCGGCAGAGCCCAGCATTGCCCCCATGCAGCAGAAAAACACCACGGCCGCCGAGTAGCAGACTATGAGCAGCACCTTTACAAGGTGTCCCGCCGGCGTGCGGAACCAGGGCATGAGGAACCTTTTTAATAGGCCTATGAGCAGCAGCGGCACGCCCATTATTGCGGGAAGGGCGGTGCCGAGGTTGCCGTTGCATACGGTGGAGAGCCAGATTGTATCCATCGTCATAAGCCCGCCGGCTATTATAAGAAGGTAGTACATATATGCGCCTCCTTAAAGATCATATTGAAGTCTTTATTAAATATATCACCGAACAGTGCATAACAAAATAAAACAAACTGTAAAAGCATGGCAAAAAGGCTGTGCCTTATTTGTAATGGAGCGTAGTTTATGCTATACTGCAATAGTATATAATCATAAGTATAATGCCCTTTTGCCGGGCTTATGGAGGAAAATAATGGGATTCTTGGATAAACTGTTGGGCAGCACTTCAGAAGCGCAGGTTAAGAAGCTCATGCCCATGGTAAAAAGAATAAACGATCTGGAAGGCAGTATGGAAGCCCTTACGGATAAGGAGCTCCGGGCTAAGACCGACGAGTTCAGGGCACGCCTGAATAACGGCGAGACTGAGGATGACCTGCTGCCGGAGGCATTCGCCGTAGTCCGCGAGGCCGCAAAGCGCACCATAGGCCAGCGGCATTACGACGTACAGCTTCTGGGCGGCATAGTGCTGCATCAGGGCCGTATAGCCGAGATGAAGACGGGCGAAGGCAAGACCATAACCGAGACTCTGCCCGCCTACCTCAACGCCCTCTCCGGCCACGGCGTGCATATAGTCACCGTGAACGACTACCTGGCGGAGCGCGACGCCCAGTGGATGGGCAAAATATACAAATTCCTCGGTATGACCGTGGGCTGCATAATACACGAAAAGGACAACGACGAGCGAAGGGAGGCCTACGCCTGCGACATCACCTACGGCACCAACAACGAGTTCGGCTTTGACTACCTCCGGGACAACATGGTGGTCTACAAGTCCCAGATGGTGCAGCGGGAGCTTAACTACGCCATAGTGGACGAGGTGGACTCCATACTGATCGATGAGGCCCGCACCCCTCTTATCATATCCGGCCACGGCGAGGAATCCACGGATATGTACGAGAAGGCGGACAGGTTCGTATGCCGTCTGGAGCGGGGCGAGAATATCGTCAAGCTCAGCAAGTCCGATCAGCTCATGGGCGTGGAGCAGCCTGAATCCGGCGACTATATGGCGGACATAAAGGCGCGCACCGTAGCCCTTACCGCCCGGGGCATGGAGAAGGCCGAGAGGTTCTTCGGCATAGACGACATATCCAAGCAGGAATATTCCGAGCTGAACCACCACATACAGCAGGCCCTGAAGGCCCACGCCCTGTTTGAGAGGGATAAGGACTACGTAGTGCAGGACGGCAAGGTGCTCATAGTGGATGAGTTTACCGGCCGTCTCATGCTGGGCAGGCGCTACAGCGACGGGCTGCATCAGGCCCTCGAAGCAAAGGAAGGCGTAAAGGTAGAGCGGGAGAACCGCACCCTTGCCACCATAACCTTCCAGAACTATTTCCGCATGTTCAAGAAGCTGGCGGGCATGACCGGTACCGCCAAGACGGAGGAGCAGGAGTTTCAGGCAATATACGACCTTGACGTGGTGGAGATACCCACAAATAAGCCCCTCGCCAGGAAGGACCTCAACGATATCGTATATACCAACCAGAAGGCCAAGTTCAACGCCGTGGTGAACGAGATAGTGGAAGTCCACAAGACCGGTAGGCCTATCCTCGTTGGAACCATATCCGTCGAAAAGAGCGAAATGCTTTCCCATATGCTGGACATGAGGGGGATAAAGCATGAGGTGCTGAATGCCAAGCTCCACGCACGTGAGGCGCAGATAGTAGCCCAGGCCGGTAAATACGGCAACGTGACTATAGCCACCAACATGGCCGGCCGAGGTACCGATATACTGCTGGGCGGCAACCCGGATTTCCTTGCACGTCAGGAGCTTCTCCGCGAAGGCATGGAGGAGAGCATGGTGGAGGAGGCGACGGGCCACGCCGACACCGACGACGGGGAGATACTGGCGGCCCGGGGCAAGTACGCCGACGCATACGCCAGATATAAGGCTGAAACCGACGCCGAGCACGATCAGGTGGTAGCCGTGGGCGGCCTGCATATAATAGGCACAGAGCGCCATGAGTCCCGCCGTATAGACAACCAGCTCCGCGGCCGCGCGGGCCGTCAGGGAGACCCCGGCTCCACAAGGTTTTACGTGTCCATGGAGGACGACCTGATGCAGCGTTTCGGCGGCGAGCGGGTACGGGACCTCATGCAGAAGATAAGCCCCGATGAGGATATCCCCATAGAGGCGGGCATACTTACAAAGCAGATAGAGACGGCGCAGAAGCGGGTAGAGAGCTACAACTTTGAGATTCGCAAGAACGTCCTCCAGTACGACGACGTAATGAACCGCCAGAGGGAGATAATCTACGGCCAGCGCCGCAGGGTGCTCATGGGCGAGGATATACACGATTCCATAATGGAGATGGTGGACGAGACGGTAAGCCTCCGCTGCGCCCAGTTCTGCCCCGGCTCCCACCCCAGCTCCGAATGGGATATGGAGGGACTCCGCACGGAGATACTCAACATAACCGCCATGGACTGCGGCAGGGATATAGCCGGAATCACCGACGCGGAGAAGCTTCAGTCTGCAGTAAAGGACTTTGCACATAAGGCGTACCGGCTCAAGGAAGACGGCCTTATGCAGGCCGCGGCGCAGCTTGGCGTGGACGCAGACATGCGGGAGCTTGAGCGCGTAGTGCTGCTCCGGGCAGTAGATGAGCACTGGATGGATCATATCGACGCCATGGATCAGCTGCGCCAGGGAATATCCCTGCAGGCCATAGGCCAGAAGGACCCGGTCATCGCCTACCGCAACGCGGGCTTCGATATGTTCGACGAAATGGTGCAGGGCATACGGGAGCGCACCGTTCGAAACCTCTACCATGTGGTGATCTCCGCCGGCGCCCCTCGGCGGCAGCAGGTAGCCAAGCCCGTTGAAACGAAGGGCGACGCCCCTGCGCGGCCCAAGCGCATAGAGGGAAAGATAAGCCGTAACGCCCCCTGCCCCTGCGGCAGCGGCAAGAAGTATAAGCAGTGCTGCGGCAAGGATAAGTAGTTTAAGGAAGCAAAGAAAAAACCAACGGAAATACAGGCTGGTGAAAGGAACAACCTGAAGATAAGAAGAGGCAACAGGTAAAAACTTCAAATATTATTAAGGGTAAAATCGAAAGGATGTGAGTAGCAGTGATCCAGTTGGACGAATGCAGGCAGCAGCTTGCAGCAATGCAGGAAACACTTACAAAGGCAGGTGAATCCCTTTGACGTCGCAGGATTAGCGGCCGAAAAGGAAGAACTGGAAAAGAAGATGGGCGCACCGGATTTCTGGGACGACGTTGAGGCGGCCAATAAAGCCAACCAGCGCATGAAAACCATCTCTGCCAAGCTGGAAAAGTACAACAAGCTCAGGGGCCTGTTGGAGGATGCCGAGGTAATGGCGGACATGGCGGAGGAGGGCGACGATCAGGAGATAGCGGACGAGCTCATAAAGGATATGCCCCATCTTGAAAGCAAGGTAGAGGCGCTGAAGCTCGAAACGCTGCTGAAGGGCCCGTATGACAGGCTCAACGCCATACTGTCCCTCCACGCGGGTGCCGGCGGAACAGAGGCTCAGGACTGGGTATCAATACTGTACAGAATGTACACCCGATACTGCGAGAACCGGGGCTGGACCGTCAGGGAGCTGGACTATCTGGCGGGGGACGAGGCGGGCATAAAGTCCGTAACCTTCGAGGTGGAGGGCGATAACGCCTACGGCTACCTGAAGGCCGAAAAGGGAGTGCACAGGCTGGTGCGCATATCCCCCTTCGACGCATTCGGCAAGCGGCATACCTCATTTGCGTCGCTGGACGTAACTCCCATATTCGAGGAGGACACCAGCGAGATAGAGATCAACCCCGACGATATCCGCATAGACACCTACCGTTCCGGCGGCGCAGGCGGCCAGAACGTCAACAAGGTAAGCTCGGCAATACGTATAACACATTTCCCCACCGGCATAGTGGTACAATGCCAGAACGAACGCAGCCAGCTCCACAATAAGGACATGGCTATGCGCATACTGAAGGGCAAGCTGCTGGAGCTGGCCGAGAGGGAGCGCCTTGAGCACATGGCTGAGATAAAGGGCGAGATGAAGAAGATAGAATGGGGCAGCCAGATACGTTCCTATGTATTCCAGCCCTACACTCTGGTAAAGGATCATCGTACCGGTGTCGAGGTGGGAAATATACAGTCCGTAATAGACGGCGACCTTGACGTATTTATCAATGCGTTCCTGGTGCAGTCATAATAGAAAGAAAAAAATAAGAATGCGCCGCAGCTTATAGCTGCGGCGCATTTTGCTGCCGTACCGGCATGATTCTCCTTTATGCTCTAAGGGCCTCAGAAACCTACGCCTATGACTCTTACGCCTGAGGTCTTTTCCGCGAGACCATCTATTGGCAGCTCCTTCATGTGTATTGAGAAGCTCTTGCTGTCGCTGCCGTCCATAGGGGCATTTTTGGTGAAGTGCCATACCCCTATAAGGTTGTCGCTGCTGTCGTAAAAGCCGATATAGACCAGATTGAGGTCGCATTCGCCGTCTGATGACAGCGTGCCTGTCATGGTGGTGAAGCCGGGGTAGTTGTCGGCCAAGAAAATGTCCTTTGCGTATACGGTAACGTCGCGGCCTTCGGCCTTTGCGCAATCGAGGCTGGCAGCCATGGCTGCGGCTGTGCCCGGGGTGAGGGAAGCATCTTTGTGCCAGAAGGCCACGAAGGAGGTCTCCCCGGGCAGCACCACGGTCTTGTCGTTCATGATGGGGACGAAGGAATACTGATACGCCGTGCCGCCAACATTAAATGAAAGCGCGGCATTTGTGATTATGACGGGGCAGTTGCCGGTGTTCTCGTATGCTGCTGCACCGTAAAGCGTCGGCCCCTCCGCGCCGTCGAACACGTAGGCTGCCGTGCCGGTGACCGTGACTGCAGGTGAAGGAGCAGCCCCAGGGTCTGCCGTGGCGGCAGGCTCCGCAGCGGGCGCCGTTTCAAGGCCTGCGGCGCCTTTGGGGCCCGGTAAAGCCGCTTCGTCCGTTTCTGCGCCGCCGTTCAGCGGGTCGACAGCAAACAGGGAGGCCTTTTCCTCCTTTTTGGCGCAGCCCGAGGCCAGCAGCAATACGCATATTATAAAAACAGTAAGCCTTTTCATAGGCTGATTATAGCACATTATCCATTGTTAGGATACGGGTAAAAAGTGAATAATAATCTCTGACAGCGGCGCTTATGGCGTAAAGGGGTGTTATTCAAATAAGCAATATGCAGCTTGCCGCAAATGTGATAAAATAATCAATATAAAATGTGATAACATGCCGCAGCAGAGGCAATTGCCTCTGGGCGGATTGAATTTGGAGGTTTAAAAAATATTATGGCAAAGAAGACCGTTGAGGACGTAAACGTAAAAGGCAAACGGGTGCTGGTAAGGGTCGACTTCAACGTACCCCTTCAGGACGGCAAAGTAGCGGACGACAAGCGCATAACAGCGGCGCTGCCCACTATAAAGTACTTGCTCGAGCACGGCGCAAAGGTCATACTCTGCTCCCACCTGGGCAGGCCCAAGGGTGAGCGCAAGATGGAGTTTTCCCTCGCTCCCGTAGCGGAAAGGCTCAAGGAGCTGCTGCCGGGCGTCAGGATCGGCTTTGCGCCGGACTGCATTGGCAAGGAGACCGAAAAGATGGCAGGCGAGCTCAGGGAAGGCGAAATACTGCTTCTCGAGAACCTACGTTTCCATAAGGAAGAAGAAAAGAACGATCCCGACTTCGCCAGGAAACTGGCTTCTCTGGCAGATATATACGTATCCGACGCCTTCGGCACCGTACATCGCGCCCATGCTTCCACTGCGGGCGTAGCCCAGTACCTGCCTGCGGTCGCAGGCTTCCTTATCGGCAAGGAGCTTTCCGTAATGGGCGGTGCTCTGGAGAACCCCGTGCGCCCCTTCGTGGCCATACTGGGCGGCGCAAAGGTAGCGGACAAGATAGGCGTCATAACGAACCTGCTGAACAAGTGCGATACCCTGATAATCGGCGGCGGCATGGCCTATACATTCTTCAAGGCGCTGGGCTATAACATAGGCAACTCCCTGCTTGACGCAGACAGCATAGAGCTTGCAAAGAAGCTGATGCTTGACGCCGATGCAAAGGGCGTAAAGATGCTGCTGCCGGTGGATACTGTGGTCGCCAGGGAGTTCAAGGCTGACGCGGAATACATGACTGTGGATTCCGACAGGATACCCGACGGCTATATGGGCATGGATATAGGAGAGAAGACCGCCAAGCTCTTTGGCGAGGAGATAAGGAAAGCCGGCACCGTAATATGGAACGGCCCCATGGGTGTGTTCGAGTTTGACGCCTTCGCAAAGGGTACTGCGGCTGTTGCCGAGGCCTGCGCAGAGTGCAAGGGCACCACAATTATAGGCGGCGGCGACTCCGCCAGCGCCGTAAAGAAGCTGGGCTATGCGGACAAGATGACCCACATCTCCACCGGCGGCGGCGCAAGCCTGGAGTTCCTTGAGGGCAAGGTGCTGCCCGGCGTAGCGGCCCTTGACGACAAGTAATAAAGCATAAAATTTTGAATTGGAGATAAATAAACATGCGTAGACCCATTATTGCAGGCAACTGGAAGATGAACATGACCCCCTCCGAGGCAAGGGCCTTGGTAGAGGAGTTGAAGCCCCTCGTCAAGGACGCGAAGTGCGAGGTAGTGGTATGCCCTCCTTATGTTGATCTATCAGCGGTATCCGAGCTTATTAAGGACAGCAATATACGCCTCGGCGCTCAGAATATACACTGGGCAGAGAAGGGCGCTTTTACCGGCGAAGTTTCCGCAAACATGCTTAAGGAGCTGGGCGTGGAGTACGCCATAATAGGCCACAGTGAGCGCAGGCAGTACTTTGGCGAGACGGACGAAACTGTGAACGCCCGCGCCAAGGCAGCCATAGCCGCAGGCATCACCCCCATAATCTGCGTAGGCGAGTCCCTGGAGGAGAGGGAAAGCGGCAGGACAGAGGCCAAGGTCAGCGGTCAGGTAAAGAAGGACCTTGAAGGCATAGCGGCCGGGGACGTTGCCAATCTGGTGATCGCCTACGAGCCTATCTGGGCCATAGGTACCGGCAAGACCGCCACCGACGAGCAGGCAAACGAAACCATAGGCATGATAAGGGCGACCGTAGCCGGCATGTTCGGCAAGGAAACCGCAGAAGCCCTTCGAATACAGTATGGCGGAAGCATGAAGCCCTCCAACGCAAGGAGCCTCATGGCAATGCCCGAAATAGACGGCGGCCTTATAGGCGGCGCCAGCCTTAAGGCTGTGGACTTCTCTCAGGTAGTGAATTATAATGATTAAGGCATAAGTGCCACAATTATTAAACAGGAGATTTGTCTGATATGAAGAAGATGACCGCACTTGTGATACTGGACGGCTTTGGCCATAGCGAGGGAACTCAGGGCAACGCCATAAAGGCTGACGGTATAAATAATATTTCCAGACTCCTCAAGGAGTACCCCCATACCCTCATAGAGGCTTCCGGCGAGGACGTAGGCCTGCCTGACGGCCAGATGGGCAACTCTGAGGTAGGCCATATGAACATAGGCGCGGGACGTATCGTATATCAGGAGCTGACCCGAATAACCAAATCCATAAAGGACGGGGATTTCTTTGAGAATCCCGCCTTTTTGGGCGCTGTTGAGAATTGCAGAAAGCACGATTCCGCGCTGCACATATACGGCCTCGTAGGTCCCGGCGGCGTACACAGCCATCAGAAGCACTTCTTCGGGCTGCTGGAGCTTGCAAAACGTCAGGGCCTCAGTAAGGTATATGTACACTGCTTCATGGACGGCAGGGACGTTCCTCCCGAAAGCGGCAAGGAGTTCATTGAGGAATACCAGAAGAAGATAGCCGAGATAGGCGTGGGTAAAATAGCCACCGTAATGGGACGCTATTACGCCATGGACCGGGACAACCGCTTCGAGCGGGTAGAAAAGGCATATGCCGCCATGGTATACGGCGAGGGTAACTACGATACCGACCCCGTACATGCCATGCAGGCGAGCTACGATGCGGGCGTCACCGACGAGTTCGTAGTTCCTACCGTCATAACCGAGAACGGCAGGCCCGTGGCTACCATACAGGCTGACGACAGCATAATCTTCTACAACTTCCGCCCCGACAGGGCGA
Organism: Clostridiales bacterium; assembly: GCA_004557245.1. GTDB lineage: Bacteria > Bacillota > Clostridia > Christensenellales > CAG-138 > SFEL01. The sequence goes on from SFEL01000001.1 coordinate 62,845, forward strand.
GGGAGATAACCCGCGCCTTTATAATGGAAGACTTTGACGGCTTCGAGCGCAGGAAGGGCTTCTTCCCTGTACATTACGTCTGCATGACGCAGTACGATAAGACCTTTGGGGATAAGGTGGACATAGCCTTCAGGCCAGAACACCTGAACAACACCCTTGGGGAGTACCTTGCGGCCTGCGGCAAGACCCAGCTTAGGATAGCCGAGACCGAGAAATACGCACACGTGACCTTTTTCTTCAACGGCGGCGTGGAGGCCCCAAATCCCGGGGAGGACAGGTGCCTTATACCTTCCCCAAAGGTAGCCACCTACGATCTCCAGCCCGAGATGAGCGCATATGAGGTAACCGAGGAGGCGGTAAAGCGTATAGACAGCGGCAAGTACGACGTCATGATACTGAACTTTGCCAACCCGGACATGGTAGGCCATACCGGCGTAATGGAGGCGGCGGTGAAAGCTGTCCATACCGTTGACGAATGCGCCGCCAAGGTAGTTGAGGCCATCCTCAGGAATGGCGGAAGGGCCATAATCACCGCGGATCACGGCAACTGCGAGAGAATGCTTGCAGACGACGGCATTACTCCTTTTACTGCACACACTACCAATCCGGTGCCGGTGATACTGGTGGATAACGGCAGAAAGGACGCAAAGCTCCGCTCCGGCGGCAGGCTCTCTGACCTTGCCCCCACCATGCTGGACCTTATGGGCATGGAGATACCCAGGGAAATGACCGGCAAGAGCCTGATAGAGAAGTAATGCGGCAAAAGGGAAGGCCATTTTGATAAAAAGCGCATAAAGCGGCAAAAGTATTTGATTTTTTACCGCGGGTGTGATACAATAGCCTTCGCGTGTAATGCGAAAGTATTCCAGGGGAGGAAGTATATATAATGCAAACTCTGAACACAATTCTTAACATCGTGCTGATAGTCCTGTCTATCGCAATGATAGCCGTAGTACTTATGCAGCAGTCCAAGAGCGCGGGCCTCGGCAGCGCGTTCGGCGGCGACACCCAGTCCTTTACCGCCCGCGGCCAGAAGGCAAGCAGGGAGGCCAAGCTTCAGCGCATCACCAAGATACTTGCAGTTGCAATCGGCGTGATCGCTATTGCCATGGCTATATTAGGCTGATAAAAGGCAAAGATTTGATCTTGGGGCGTGCCGCTAAGGTATGCCCCTGTTTTTATGCAATAAAATAAGAAAAGGAGAAAATGAAAAACAATTTGGAACTTAAAGAAATAATAAACGGGATGATAGCTGGAACGGGCCGCCCAATGAGCGCTGAGGATATATACAAGAGCATGGCGGATACCGGCGGCGAGATACAGATAGAAGAAATAAAGCTGGCGCTGAAGGAGCTTTCAAGGGATGGCCGCGTGATAATCACGCGCCGGGGCAAGGCGGCTCTCCCGGAACAGCTTGGCCTTATATACGGCCGCATACAGGGCAACGGCCGCGGCTTCGGCTTCTTTATACCCGCAGACGGCAGCGGAGACCTGTTCATCGCCGCGGAGGATATGAACGGCGCCTTACACGGGGATACTGTGTGGGTGAGGAAACTTACCGGCTCCCTCCGGGGCAGGAACGACCGGGGAGCTGTGGAGATGATAGCCAAGAGGGCGGGTGGTAGAGTAATAGGTACGTTTGAGGCGGACAACGAGTACGGCGGTTACGTGGTACCAGACGACAGCCGGGTGGCAGAGGATGTGCTCATACCCTTTTCCCATACCAACGGCGCAAACCACGGCGACAAGGTGGTAGCAGAAATAACCCAGTATCCCGGGGCAAGGCGGCCCATGCTGGGCAAGATAGCCGAAGTACTGGGCAGACCGGGGGATAAGGGCATAGACATGCTCTCCATTATCCGAAGGCTGGATCTGCCGGACAAATTCCCCAGGGAGGCACAGGAACAGGCCGAGGGGCTCAGGACCCCCAATCCCGATGAGCTTACCCACAGGCGTGATTACCGCCATGTGCTCACCATAACCATAGACGGTGCGGACGCCAGGGATCTTGACGACGCGGTATCTCTGGAGATGGCCGACGGCCTGTACAGACTGGGGGTACATATAGCTGACGTGAGCCACTATGTAAAGCGTGGCAGCCCCATAGACGTGGAGGCATACAAGAGAGGCACCAGCGTGTATTTTCCTGACAGGGTGCTGCCTATGCTTCCCAAAGAGCTGAGCAACGGCCTCTGTTCCCTGAATCCGGATGAGGATAAGCTTACACTTTCCTGTGTAATGGACATAGAACCACATGGCAAGGTCGTGCATCACAATATCGCAAAGAGCGTAATACGCTCGAATTACCGCATGACATACGACGAGGTCAACGCCATATTTGCAGGAGACCCGGATATGGCTGCGAAGTACTCCGATATTATGCCAATGCTTGGCGAGATGCGCCGCCTAAAGGATATACTCAAGGCCAAGCGGCAGCGGCGGGGCGCAATAGACTTCGACCTGCCTGAGGCGGATATACATCTTAACGGCAATGGCCGGGCCGTTGACGTTTCGCTGCACATCAGGGGTGAAGCGAATATGATGATAGAGGAGTTCATGCTGGCTGCCAACGAGACTGTGGCGCGGGAGGGAGTGGACAAGGGCCTGCCCCTCATGTACCGGGTGCATGAGGCCCCTGACCCGGAGCGAATAAAGGAGCTTAACACATTCCTCCATACACTGGGCTACGGTGTAGGCAATGCGGAAAAGGTTCAGCCTGTCGACGTGCGCAAAATGCTGCTCAAGGCTGCCGGAAGTTCGGAGGAGAGGGTGATAAATAACGTCACTCTCAGGGCTATGACCAAGGCCAAGTACAGCCCCGACTGCGACGGCCATTTCGGGCTTGCGGCGAAGTACTACTGCCACTTTACCTCGCCAATACGGCGCTATCCGGATCTATTGGTTCACAGGGCATTGAATGAATCCCTGGAAGGCAGGCTGGACGAGGAGAACCTCAAACGATGGAAGGCGTACCTGCCGGGAGCTTCAGACCAGTGCTCAGACCGGGAGGTGACCGCAACGGAGGCTGAGCGGGCCGCGGACGACCTGAAAAAGTGCGAATACATGGCGCAGCACATAGGCGAGGAGTATCAGGGCGTCATATCCGGCGTAACCCAGGGCGGCTTTTTCGTGGAGCTAGGCAATACCGTGGAGGGACGGGTGAAGGTGGAGAGCCTGAGTGGCGACAGGTATGAATGGGACGAGAAGGGCTACCGTCTTGTGGGCAGGTTTACAGGCTCGCAGTATCGCCTGGGGGACGAGGTAAAGGTGCGTGCGGTATCAGCCGATATGGAAACTTCCCGGATAGAGTTTGAATTAATAGAGGAAAAACCCCATAAAGCGCCCAGGGAGAGCGCAAAGCGGAGCGGACACGGCTCGACAAGAGGCAGAAACAGTGATAAAATAAAAGCTCTTAAGAGCAAGAAGGGAGGCCACGGTTTTGGCCATAGCAAAAGGCACCAAAAGGGTCGCGGAAAATCGAAAGGCACGCCATGAGTATTTCATCGAGGATACCTACGAGTGCGGAATAGCTCTGGTCGGCACCGAGGTCAAGAGCATACGGGCCGGCAAGGTCAACCTGAAGGATTCCTATGCGCAGGTAAAGAACGGCGAATGCTACCTCATAGGCATGCACGTTAGCCCCTATGAGCAGGGCAATATATTCAACCGCGATCCCTTCCGGGAGCGCAAGCTGCTGCTGCACAAGAGCGAGATACGCAAGCTCAACGCCCTGGCGCAGGTAGAGGGCTACAGCCTCATACCATTGCAGCTTTACTTCAAGGATGGCAGGGTAAAGCTGGAGCTTGCGGTCGCCAAGGGCAAAAAGCTTTATGATAAGCGCAGCGATATAGCCTCGCGGGACGCCAAGCGCGAGGTGGAGCGCCGCATGAAGGAGGAGCGCTTCAGATAGCCGGCGGGTGTTTGATAAAGCGCACAGAATGTGATATAATACTTATAGCAGGGCGCTATGCCAGAACGCCTTGCACTATCCGGGGTCGTAAATGGTTTCGACGGGGATCGTGGAGGCCGGATAAGCGAGCCGAAGCCCCGTGCTTCGTTAAAAACGGGAAAATTTAAATTTAACTGGCAAATCTGATTTTGCACTCGCTGCCTAATTAGGCTGCGCGTCGGCCCGGCGCTTCCCACGGCTCCGGTAACCGGCGTCATCAATGTGGGGAACCAGCCTGCCTAAGCTTTGCGGCAGGTGGGATTTAATGAAGCTACCGAAGCCCTGATCCTGTCGGAGGGAGCTGCTTTGGCTGAGGGAACGTTAATACACCGACTACGCTCGTAGAAAGTCTTGCTGACAGGTTTTCGGACAGGGGTTCAACTCCCCTCGACTCCACCAAAAAGTGCAAATCCGAACGTCGAGAGGTGTTCGGATTTTGCTTATTCCGCTCCGCCAGCACAATACGATCCGAACCTTATCCTATGGGAAGGGATTCGGATAGTTGTTTTTATTTACTTCGCTCGCCGTTTGGCGGAAAGAAAGGCATGGAGCGCGGGGAAAGCGGCGATGGTCGATGAGATAAGGAGAAACAGGGCTGCGGCGTCGGGCCTTGTATTTATCCACCCCGAGAAATGCGCCGTAATAAGGTAGATGAGCGCGCCGGCGGTTAGATGTATCAGAATCTTTAGCCGAAAGGAAAGCCGGCTGCTTTCGTAAATCAGGGTGGGGACGGAAAAACCCGTCGCTATTATTATGCAGTACGCGGCGAGCTGCTGCCAGCCTTCCCCGGTTTTTTGCCTGAAGAAAGCATTTGCACCCCCTTCAAAAAGGGGAAATATAAAGATTATCGCCACGAAAGCAACACATCCGACGCTGATTCCCGAGCAAAGCTTTTTTATCAGCTTTTTTATCGCATACACCTCCAAAAATCCGTTTTCGCGCAAAACCGATACTGCATCAGTATTGTGCAAAAGCGCGATCCGATGCAATGAAAAACAACTAATAATTATATTATACAATGCCCCGGCACTTCCTGTCTTTACTCCAATCAAAATCCCCCGCAGCTTGCTTACTGCGGGGGATGGCTTTGCGGTCCGGGCCTTTGGTCAGGGGTTATGCAAGCGCTTCCGCAAGGGTCTCAAAGGCGGGGATCTTGAGTATGGGTATGGATACCTGCTCCTTGTGCTCGTTTTCGGAGCCGGCAGCGGCGGTGACATCGTTGGAGTAGTTTGCGCGGAAGGTGCCTTCCTTGGCGTCGAGGTAGTTGTCAAAGAAGTTCCATGCTACGCCTCCGTCAACGGCGGCGGGCTCGCACATGAGCGCCGCAAAGGAGCCGAGGCGCTGCGCGGTGGAGATCACATAGGTACCGGCGGGGATAACGATATCGCCGTCGCCCTTCTTCCACTCGCCGGTCACGAGGGTCTGGAAGTGGCCCTCATATTCCTTGCGTTCGCGGCCGTCTATGACTGCGCCGCCGCTGGTGTAGGACTTGATGGCGAAGTGGAGATGGTCTGCGCCCGCGACGGTAACGTCGTTGGGAAGCTGGGTCATCTCAACGCCGTGGAACTTCATAAGCTCGATGAATTCAGTGCAATCCTGGTCTATAAGGTAGTATGCTCCCATGGTCTCGACGTCGGTGGGTACGAAGGTTCCCCAATATTCGGTCTCATAGTCCACCGGTGCGCCGTACTCGATGGCATAGGGATCGCCCTCGTCGTCGTACAGGCGCTCGCCGATAACGGTGCCGTCCTCGCCGGTCTCATAGGAGAGAACGGTCAGGGTGTCCTTGCCCTCAAAGGGCATGGTGGTCATTTCGGAGTTGAGGGCCACGAAGTCCTTTTCGGGATTGATGCCCTCTGTGGCGCGGGCCTCTGAGCGGGCGTCGGCGGCTGCGATCATGGCCTTGATTTCGTCCTTGTCCTTTGCCACAACCTGCAGAGCGCCGTAGATGCACTCATACTGGGTATCCACGCGGACGGGGAAATCGTCGTAGGAGTAGACCTCCAGCAGCAGGGCGAGCCTGTTCCTGAGACCGGCATAGTTGGTGGTGTAGCGAGCATAGTCCTCAAAGGTGCGCCAGCCCTCGGCTACTATGTCGCTGTAATAATAGCCCCAGTTGCCGTAGGGGACGGCTACCTTGCCCTTGGAGGCCAGATAGGAGCCCTCGCGCAGGGCTCGTGAGCAGAATACATCGCGGTTGTAAGCGAGAAGCTCGGCGTCGGTTCCGGCGTTGAGGCCCCAGTTATAGGTTACGGCGTGACGCATATAGGAGCCGTCGGTCGCGTGGGCGTCGATGAAGAGGATGGGGTTCCAGTCGTTCATCAGCTTGACGATGGTGCGGCCGCAGGCGGTCTCCAGCTTGGTCATGTCGCGGTTGACGTTAAGGCCGTTGCCCTCGGCGCGGGTGCCTACCAGCTTGGGCGTGAACTGGGTGGTTATGCGGTTCTTGTCCAGATTGTCGTTTCCATCGGGGTTGCTGTTGGGGACGATGATGACGACCAAATCCTTGAGGAGATCGTCATGCTTGCCCTGCGCGACTTCGCGGGCGAAGATCATCATGGATTCCTTGCCCTCGACCTCGCCGGAGTGTATATTGCAGTTTACATATACAACGCCCTTGTCCTCGGGCACGTCGGCGGGGGAGGCGGGGGCTACGTCGCTTATTATCATGTAGGGTATGGGAGTGCCGGCCTCGGTAGCGAAGGTGGTGGTGTCCAGAATGATGCGGCCGGCGCTGTGCTCGGCTACTACCTTCAGAAAATCAATGACCTCCTGAGACGATGTAGTGCGTTCCCAATTGCTCTCCTCGGCAGGGGTTTTGAGCTCTGCCAGTATCGCCTGGGAATCGACCTTCTCGGTCTCCGGCTCAGCGGCGGGCGTGGGTTCTTCGGCAGGGGCAGCGGGGGCTGCACAGGCTGCCAGGCCAAGGGCCATGATCAGTACAAGAACGAGCGCCAGGATTTTTTTCATAGTTTCGTTTTCCTCTCCTTTGTTGTTTTTTTGTAAAAATATATTGCCAAGTCCTGCGGTTTGGGCCGCGCAGGGCTTGCGGATGCGCAAGAAAAGGCTATTCCTCCCTCTCTCTCCTGAAGAAGCGGCAGCCCTGATAGTGGACGCCCGTGATGTACGCTATGCGGTCCACCTGCAAAAGATTCTCGCCCAGCAGGGCGGAGCGGTCGCCCTTTGAAATGAGCTCCAAAAAAGCCCCATTGGCGTCAAAGAAATCGAAATAGGCCCTGTGTGCGTCCATTATCCTGGGGCGGTATTCCTCCTGAATGACATACAGACAGAGGCCCATCTTCACTCTCAGGCGGGTAAGCGCCTCCTCCAGCTCTGCGGCTTTTTGCTCTGCCATGCCGGCGTCCAGCCTGACCAGCCTGCCCTTGCTCCATTCCTCCAAGTCGGTTATGCGGTTGATGAGGAGAAGAAGCATGGCCTCCCGGTATACGTTGGTGCGCCTTTCCTGCCCGGTAACGCCGAAGTATATCTTCACGGGCTCCAGCCAAAGCTGCTTGAGGGCTTCGTCGTATGCGTAGTAACACCTTATCCACGCCTTCTGGGAAGCGACGAGCGCCTCCCTCTCATCGCCATCGAGGGAGTTAAGATAGGCGCTGTAAGCGTATATGAGCCTGTTTTCTAAACTGAGCCTGCTGCATAAAAATTCATCGTCCGTCATGTGGAAGGACTCGGTCTCGTCGCAGGGCACATCGTAAAATACGGCTGAGCCCGCCCAATTCTGAGTGACCAGCCTTCCGTCCCCGGCCTGCGCGGGGATGGCGGAAAATAGCATGAGGACTGCTGTCAGCCATAGAATAATTTTTTTTACCGGCGGTAATTTTATCATTTAATTTACAACCTATTTTTGTGAATATACGTTGGAATCTGAGCAGCATTAAGTCGTAATCGTATCTTACTATAAGACTATTGTAGCAGTATCGCAGGCATAAAACAATATTTATTAAATTTCTACCCGATATAATCGCGATTGAAATTTCTTAACCGCGATTAAAAAACGTTAATACTTTATCAACATTGTGTGATTATATAACGTTTATTATATAAATTTACAATAATAAAAATATAATTGAATCATACTGAGCCCCGGCACGCGCTATCTTTACTCTGCGGCGAAAATGCACCTTGACTTTATCTGAAAAGAGGATATAACAGAAAACAAATGTTACGCAACAATAGCTTCTTATCGTGCTGACGAGGGGGGGAGAAAAACAAACGTGCGCCGGCAACGGCAAAAGCGGACGTTGACTACCTGTTGACAACTAAATTGTTTTGCGGACTCTGTGAGCGCATGATGATAGGCGAAAGCGGGACGAGCCACACGGGAGATAAGCATTATTACTACAAGTGTGCCGGAGCAAAGCGAAAGCTGGGCTGCAAGAAGAAATCCGTCAAGAAGGATTTCATTGAGCGGGCGGCAGTCATTCTGACCGTCAACAGAGTTTTGCGAGACGAGGAAATCAGCCGCATTGCCGACAGCATCCTTGCCTTGCAAGCCGGCGAGGACACCACCATCCCGGCGCTGAAAAAACAGCTTGCCGACACGGAGCGCGGAATAGAGAATATTCTGAACGCAATCCAGCAGGGAGTGCTGACCAGTTCCACAAAAGAACGTTTGGAGGCTCTGGAAAAGCAAAGGGACAACCTGAAGATAGCCGTCCTGCAAGCGGAGCTTCAAAAGCCCAAGTACACCAAAGAACAGATTGTGAGCTGGATCGGGCAGTTCAAATACGGCGACGTAAACAGCCGTGAGTACCAAAAACGTATCATAGATACCTTCGTCAACTCCCTATACCTGTTTGATGACAGGCTTGTCATTACCTACAACTTCAAAGGCGGCACGGAAACAATCACACTCAAGGATGTCGAGGCCGTCTATGGTTCGGATTTGAAAGCAATGTCTCCACCATTAAAAAACGCCTGAATCTCAGATGATTCGGGCGTTTCCTTTTCTCGAAGTATCCACTCATGTACCCACTTATTTTATTAGGTGGGAAAAAACGTCCTCGACGGTCCGCGCCACGAACGGTCCACCTTAGATATTTTTTCACCGGATTGTTTTGCTGTGCCTACGGCACACCGGCGTTCACCTCATACTCCCTCATATATTATTGCCTGACTGGAAAGATCATATATGGTTTTTATGGCTTTGTGTTACCGGTGGGTGCCGCTCCCGGCCCTCGGGACTGGTCGTTGTTTGGTTTGAAGCCGCCTCCTCCTGAACCACCCATCGAACCCATATCAGAGAGCGTAATACTTGAAGCGTCGATCAATGCAGATGAATCCTCTGCTTGCCCGGATGTTGTCGCAGGAATGGTTCCATTTATTTGTCCTTCTACACTTTCTTCACGTAACAGGCAAAAAGCACGCAGAGTATCGACTCCGGCCTTAAATTCTTCGTACGAGTAAAATGCAGTTGGGTCTTTCTTAACATAGGGTGCAATCATTTCTGCAGTAGCATCGATGATTTCAGCAAAATCCACCCTTTCAATAAATTCAGCAAAGTACTGATGATATAGCTGAGTGTATTCTTCGCTTTTAAAGATCCAGTTCAGCATAGGCCTGTCGTCCGCGGAACCCGAGGATATGGGCGTATCGATTGGCGTATTGACCGTTTCGGTTGCATCAGAACCTTGGAAGGTACCAAAGGCGAGATTATAGTCCCAGGGAATCATGGAAAGCCGGCCATCTTCTTCATACAGGTAATAGTTATGAATTATCTGACCTGTATAGCTGTCACCGTTACAGACAAAGTTATGTACCACAAAATAACGGATCACCTCATCTACATCCACCACATCTTCGATATTTTCGCCCTGGCTGAGTTGTTTCAGCGACTGGATAAGACGCTGCTGGTCAGCAGTGGAAATGTCTGTTTTGGCGTTATCAAAAATGTTGGAATAGCTGTCCGGGTCATCGTCAATGTATTGCAGCTTTACATCCTCGCTGCCCATTCCACCCTTAGGCATGCCGTTCGTATTTTTGAGGTCGGAACGGTTTGCTGTATTTTCAGATAGGTCCATACCTTCGGGCATTTGTGAAGCGGGATTTTCTTCTGTCGCAGAAGCGGGATCAAAATTGCCCGGGAAGGTGCCATGGCTGCCGGACGCAGGGGATTCATCATCACCGGAGTCCATAAGGTCATCCATATTAAATTTAAAGTCCCTGCCATTTCCACGGCCTCCGCCAAAGCCCGTGCTGTCTGGTTTATACAGATTCCCGTAGTCGCTGCTATAATTTCGCTGCAGAAAGGATTCTTCTATCCCTTCAACGGCTAAATACAGTCCCCAATCCTCTCCGTTGACCGTAATATAGACATAACTGCACAGAGGCGCATCCACTCCAAAACCTGCCATAAGCCGGTATGTCAGATAATCCTTCATGCAGGTGCTGTCCTGAATCAGGTTATTAAGGCTCAGCTTATCCAGTCCATAGTAGCTTTTGGTACTGTCATACTGGTCAAATTCGATCTTGAAGCTATATCTGTCGCTGTTCATTGATGAAACAGAACTCAGGGAAGTGTTGCCCTTGGCTCGAATCCCCACGTTTTTGTATGCTTCCCCGTCAACGACCACCGAGGCAACGGAGCATTCTTCACTTTCACAATTTTCAATAAAGGAATCCCAATCGTCCATTACAATATCAATTGTATGGACAAGATTTTTATCAAAGAGTTTTTCCTCATATCCCATTGTTCTGGAAGCAGGCTGGATGCCAAGCGCTTCTCCATTCATACAAACGACGGTCAGGAGAAATGAAAGTACGACAGCGACAACGCAAATCCGATCCATATATTTGTGCGTTGACATTGCCGGCCTCCTTATCCCATGTATTCGCCGTTATAACTTACAAGAACAGCGCTGGTCACTCCCGCAATTTCGGAAAGCGTATTGACAAAATCGGTGTTGTCATCTTTCAGCCGGATTTCCATATTCAGTTCAATTGATCCCCGTTGGACAGACTTGCTCTTTACGACACAGCGCTGAACTTGGCCGGTCAGGAAATCCTTTACCTTCGTTTCGCTGTTATGATCCGCGCACTGCACCACAATGATATACGGATTGCAGTGTGATTTCCGGTTGACAAATATCAGCAAAATAACGCCGATGATTACGCTTCCAATAACTGCCAGAGGGATCATTCCGGCGGCAAGGACAATTCCCACTGCAATTGACCAAAACAGGAAAGCAATATCCAGAGGCTCCTTAATGGCGGTGCGGAAACGGACGATAGACAGTGCGCCCACCATGCCGAGGGACAGCACCACATTGCTGGTGACCGCCAAAATAATAACCGTGGTAATCATGGTCAGGGCGATCAGGGTAACGCCAAAGCTAGAAGAGTACATTACTCCCTGATAGGTCTTTTTATAGACGAGAAAGATGAAAAGGCCAAGGCCAAAAGCGAGTAATAGGGCGATGGCCATATCAAGAATACTCACACTGTTTATATTCTCCAGAAAGCTGGATTTAAAAATATCGTTGAAAGTCATGTGTTTTTACTCCTTTTTATCCGTAGATTCTGCAGGCTGCATATTTTGAAAAAGCACCGGCATGCCTGTTGCTCAGTTCAACCGCATCCCGGATAATTTCCGGCAGGAAGGCATCCCACTTCACTTCGAGAATAATGGGAGCATCACCTGCGGGAACAGTGATACAGTTTGGATTGAGAAAATCCGTGCAATACAATCCTGTGCGGATGTTGTAATCCAGTGTGACCCTCACATTTCCCGGCGAATAGATATACGGCTCCCGTTCATAATCGACGATGGTTTTGGGGCGAAGCCCTTGTGAAAGCATCTTGGAATACAATTCCACAACTAAAGGGCGTCTGCTTTCGGACATCCATGCCAGATCACCATTCACGATTGCCTGCGCCTCAGCAGCGCTGATCCGGACGCTTTGTTTACTTCCAAGGCCATTCAGCTTGCTTTTCTTTTCCAGATGAATGAGAGAAGCATCTCCATTGTAGTAGCGAATCCGGAATTTCTCTCGCTGATTCACTCCATCCAGCTTTTCCAGCAGAGCTTTGTCTGCAAGATTGTCAAAATAAAGGCTGCGGATCAGGTATTTCCCCTCTACCGCATGGGGATCCGGCCGTGCTGCCGCGCGTAAACGCTGCCTCACAGCGATCATATCGGAAGCGTTGATCTCGTACTTCCATTCATGGCGAAAATCCATGTGTGCTGCCGCCTCCCATTGCAAAAACTTTATTCAGATTTTACAATTGCAACTTTAGAACAAGCTTAGATAAATCCTCCGCAAATGCAAAACACTTGCGGAGGACTGTAAACGTTTTGTGAAATTATAGAAGCACTGAAAAAACGATCTCGGTTTCGTTATTCTCATAGTAGGCAGATATTTTTCCCTTATGCGCGTCCACAATGGCTTTGGCAGCGGAAAGACCGATGCCATACCCGCCGGTTTCTTGTGTTCTGGCAGCATTTCCACGGTAAAAGCGTTCAAACAGCCTGTCCAGCTCAATATCAGACGCGCTGTCCAGCGTATTCTTTACTTGAAAACAGACCCCGCGCTCTTTTTTTTGCAGCAGAACAGATATGGTTCCATTCACCGGGGTATATCTCACAGCATTGTCCATCAAGATAGAGACAAGCTGCATCAGGCTCTCCCGGTTCGCCTTTACAAAGAGCTTTTCCTGCAGGTCGACCTGAACGGAGACCATTTTTGTTTTTGCCATTTCATAAAAAGTATCCAGTACTTCTTCCAACAGAAGGCTGAACGAAAATTCGGTCATCGGGAGAACAACGTCATCTTCGTCCATTTTGGAAAGGGTCAGCAAATTCTGCATCAATCCGGTCAGCCGAACGGTCTGCGCCCGAATGTTCCGGCTCCATTTGTTTTCGCCGTTGTGAAGTTCCATGGCATCTGTATTTGCCATAATAATTGCCAGCGGCGTTTTGATCTCATGTCCTGCATTGGTTACAAACTGCTTCTGCTTTTCCATATTTTCCGCAATCGGCCGAATCGCCCGTTTGGATAGCAAAAACACCAAAAGCAGCATAAGCAGCCAGCAGAATACCCCGCCGCCGCAGGAGGCCAAAAGCAAATTCAGTCTGTTGCCCCGCTGAACCGAGGTGTCCAGAAATACGGCAAAACTGCCTTTATCTCCGGGCAGATTTTGAAGCCGGTATTCAAATTGATCGTATCGTCCGGAAGATATTGCCTTTGAATAGACTTCTTGCGCAATTTCCTCGGCATCTTCTTCTGACACGGCGTAAATGTGCTTTGTATCTGCAAACAGAATCTCTCCCTCGTTACTAAAAAAGACAGTAAAATATCTGGATCCCAGCATATCATCCGGCCGCGGGGCATTTGGAACCGGCCTTTTTGCAGGGCCCTTTTGAAAATCGGAGATACCGGGAGGATCATATGAGCCCAGATTGTCCACCAACGCTTCCAAAATATGATCTATTTGCCGCTGGGTTGTCACGTGGTTTACAACATTTATAACGCCTAACAAAACAGCGAGCAAAAGGGAGATTGCCACCATGGCGGTAACGATGAATCTTTTTTGAAGGGATTTTATCATTTCTTCGTCTCCAATGTGTATCCAACACCCCGTTTGGCGCAAATCTCAGTTTTTGAACCCAGCAGCAGCAATTTCTTTCTCAGATAGGAAATATACACCCATACAATCCCCAGCTCTGCTTTTGTATCATATCCCCACACTTTTATGAGTAAGTCTTCAGTAGAGAGGTACATTCCCTGGTTGAGCAGAAGGGTTTCCATTAGCAGATATTCCAGTTTTGGAAGCATTACCGAGCGTTCCCCACAACTGAGCTGATAGTTATTCGGATTGAGCGTGATGTCTTCGTAGGACAAAATATCAGGAACATAGGTATCCCGTCTGCGCAGCATGGCTTTTACCCGAGCCAAAAGCTCTCCCATATGAAACGGCTTGGGTAAGTAATCATCTGCCCCTAAATCCAGGCCCTGAATGCGATCTTCTATCTCGGACTTCGCAGTCAGAAAAAGTACCGGTGTTTTGCAGCCTTCTTTCCGCAGGATTTTCAGCACTTCAAATCCATTCATCTTTGGCATCATAATGTCCAGAATGATGCCGTCGTACTGCTCCATGCGCGCGTAGTCCAGAGCATCTTTTCCGTTATAAACGGCATCCACCTGATAGTTGTGGTAGGTCAGAATATCTACAACGGCTTCCGACATGCTTATTTCATCTTCGGCGAGTAATAGCTTCATGTTTTCACCTCTCACAACATATTATTGCAGATAACTTAGAAATAGATTAGAAAAGAGGGCCTAAAGAATCACAATGAAATCTTCGTAACGTTTTTAGTCACCACAGTTCAATAAATACCTACGATAGCTGATACTATATTATACGATACGGCCACAGATGCTGCGGTAAACAGCATTTTTGCGTTTGCTTACTCTGTTCGTGTATGCTTGCCGCAAATTTGGCCAGTATATAGAGAGAAAGGGGGATTGGCGTATGAACTTTCTGATTCTTTGCCTGACTGCCCTGGGGTCATTCGGGGCATTATTTTTGATAGCCAAGTTCATTGGACACAAGCAAATTGCTCAGTTGGATTTTTTTGATTACATTACGGGAATAACCATTGGTTCCATTGCGGCTGAAATGGCCACAGAGTTAGAGGAACCATGGAAACCGCTTACCGCCATGGTAATATACGGAGGCGCAACTCTGCTGCTGAGTATAATTTCCAACAAATTTCCAAGAACGCGCAAATACCTGAACGGTACCCCCACCATTCTCATGGATCACGGCAAATTATATCATGAAAATCTGAAAAAGGCCAAGCTGGATCTGAGCGAGTTCATGGTTATGTGCAGGCAGCAAGGGTACTTTGACTTGACGAACATTCAAACTGCTGTTTTTGAATACAACGGAAAACTTACGATTCTCCCGGTAAGCAGCCAGCGTCCTGCCACACCCAACGACATGAATCTGGCTCCAGAACAGGAGCTGTTGTTTACGGAGTTAATCATGGATGGCCGCATTCTGGAGGATAATCTGAAACGCATGGGGTTGGATTTGACCTGGCTGGATAAGCAGCTAAAGCAGCGCCATGTTTACTCCCCGCAGGATGTTTTTCTGGCGGTTTGTGATCGGAATCTGAAGTTTGTTCTTTATGAGAAAACTTCCACAAAAAAATGATATGCGGACTTTCGAACCGCGACTGAAATGACAGCAAGTATAGGTATTCCAGTCGTACATTCATATAGCGGCAGCATGGCAGTCATTCCATAGCCATGCTGCCGTGTTTTTATTATTCATTACAACATCGGTAATCATGAAGAACCTTTATGCTATGGAAGATTTTAAGGCTGGCCTTCGCCGATTTTGCGGAATTCATCTTCCATATACTGCTTAAACAGCGCAAGGCTGGGCTTTGAAAGGTTGTGCATGTTCCAGAACATGTGCACGGTGCGGTAAATTGGGGATTCGAAGGGGATTATAACGCCCGCATCCTTAAAAAGCGTAACCCAGGAAAAGCGGGGGATGAGCGCTATGCCCATGCCAAGGTCGAAGTACTGACGAATGCAGTAAAGGTCGTTGCTGACTATGGATACGTTGGGTATGAAGCCGGCATCCTTTGCAACTGCCTGAAATATTTGAAACATCTGGTTGCTGGTGCTGGATATTATGAATTTCTCGTTCTTTATGTCGTCGATGGCTACCTTGCTGTTATTTGCAAGGCGGTGGCCGAAGGGCACCACAATGCGTATCTCTTCCCTGAGAAGGCTTATGCTGCTGTCATATTGGGATACTCTGTCCGGGCCGCCAATGCAAAGATCGAAGGGGCCGGGATCCGCCCAGTTGTTATATATGGAAAAGTTTACGCCGGGATAATCCTTTGAAAAGCGGTCAATACAGTGGATGCAGGTGTTTCTGTGGTACATTACCGAAAGGCGCAGATCACCCGAAAGAGAGTTTTTCTTGGATTCCATTTCTCTTATCCCGTAGTCCAGATGCTCCAGAGCTTTTTCAACCTCAGGCATAAAAAGCTGGCCGGCCTTGGTGAGACTCAGATGGTTCTTGCTCCTGTCAAACAGCTTTACCCCCAGCTCAGATTCCAGGCTTGATATGGTTTTGGACATTGCGGGCTGAGGAATGCCATGTATTTTTGCAGCCTGCGAAATATTTAGCATTTTCCCTACAGTATAAAAATATCTTAACCGCATAAGTTCCATTTTAAAAAAACCGCCCTTCACTAAAATATATATTATAATATATATATTACATATAAAAATATGTATTTTCAATATTCTTTTTGTTGTGTTAAAGTAATACCAACTTAGATGTATCAATATAAGATTTGGTTGAATAATAGACTATGCAAAAAGTAAATTTGAGCGAAGCGGTTAGCGTAACCCGAAAATATTAGGAGCGGTACCTTGGAAAGCCTTATTATATCCTTTAATGCAATAGTACCGATGTTTTTGATAATAGCCATTGGCTATACCTTCAAAAGCATAGGATGGATAACTCCGGCGGAGGTAAAGCGCTTTAACAAGATAGTATTTCATACCTTCATGCCGGCGATGCTGTTTAGAAGCATATACAATTCAGATCTGTCCAAGCTCATGAATCCGGGTTATCTGATATTTGTGCTGGTTTCAGTGATGATAACCTTTGTCATAGCTGTGCTGGCTGTGCTTCCGCTGGAAAAGGACGGGGCGAAGCGTGGGGCCATGATACACGCGGCGTACCGTAGCAACTATATACTGCTGGGAACCCCGATTGTGGCTGCGCTCACATCCGACGGAGACACCGGCATGGCCGCCGTAGTAGCCAGCATAACTATACCTCTTTATACCATACTTGCGGTGATAATGCTGGAATACTTCAGAAGCGGGAAGCTTCGCCTTAACGGAATGCTGAAGAGCCTTGCAAAAAACCCGCTTATAATAGCTTCCATAGCGGGAATAATAGTGAAAATCGCAGGGATACAGCTTCCCGGCGTATTGGAATCAGTAGTATCCAAGCTGAATTCTGCGGCGTCACCTGCGGCGCTGCTGCTGTTGGGCGCAAGTTTCGACTGGAAGCAGGTGGCCAGCGAAAGGCGGAACATAGCCATATCCACAGTCCTGCGCCTCGTGATATTTCCGGCGGTGATGCTTACCGCCGGGGCAATTATTGGCTACAGGGGAGTGGAGTTTGTGACACTGATACCCCTTTTTGCGTCTCCTACTGCTGTAAATACCTTTAATATGGATCAGGAAATGGGGGCGGATCTGAACATAGCAAGCGGAGCCATAGCCATATCAACGGCATTGTCTTTCGTTACGCTGTTTATATGGATAAGCCTTTTTAAGCACCTTGGAATGTTCTGATGGGAAACTATAGGGAGGACATGGCATGAGTCTTAGGGAACTGAAAAGAGCTGCGCGAAACGACCTTAAGGGCAAGTGGCACATCGGCATAATAGTCACGATAGTAGCCTTTATCATAGGTGTGTATTCTTTTGGGCTGCTGCCAATGATAAACCTTCCGGCTGAGGAATGGTTGAAGGATCCTTCGGTTCTGCTGAAGGACTGGAGAAATATATTCTATTTTGATATGCGGTCGGTGCGCATGGGGCTTTTCTATCTCCTGGGAGCGGCTGGCGTGCTGGGACAGTGCTACTGCTTTTTGCTTATGGCAAATCAGGAGCAATGCAGGATAAGGGACATTTTTCATTGCTATCCCCAGATGGTGCCGGCAATAGGCCTCAGGCTGCTGAGGTCGGTCTACACTTTTCTTGGGCTCAGCCTGCTTGTTGTGCCCGGCGTATATCTGTATTACGTATATGCGCTTGCGCCGTGGATAATGGCTGATAACCCGGACATAGGTGCGCGGAAGGCCCTTCAGCTCAGCAAACGCGCCATGGACGGATATAAGATGAAGATGCTCATGCTTGACCTTTCCTTTATTGGATGGTTTGTACTGTGCGTACTCAGCATGGGCATAGGGCTTCTGTTCCTCATACCGTATCACAGCGCGGCGAGGGCGGAATTTTTCAGGGAAGTCAAAAACCACAAAAAAGTAAAACCGGCATAAACAGGTGCCCTCAACGCGGATGCATTCCGCGATGATAAAAATATCAGATATTCAGCGGGCCTGACTGAATATGCAGATATATCGAGAGAGGAGGCAGGGCGAAGAGATAATGCAATCATAAGGGCCAGATAATACAAGAGAAATTTTTGGAGGGAATATGGAAACCACTAAAAAGCAAAAGAAACACTTTGAAGTGCCCGGTACGTATGTAATACTTACCGCACTGATCGTACTGATGATACTACTTACCTACATACTGCCCGCAGGCACCTACGATTTCGCGGAAGACGGCAAGACCGTTATCCCCGGAACCTATCATCACGTTGAAAGCAATCCGGCCGGCATAATGGACTTCTTCAATTGCTTCTTTAAGGGCATGAGCAAGGGTTCCGGCACTATCTTCCTGATCTTCATGATTGGCGGCGCATTCAAGATGCTTGAGGACACCGGCACTATCAAGGCCGCAATAGCATGGCTCATCAAGAAGACTAAAGGCAACTATAAGATTATACTGCCCGCAATAGGCATCATGATGGCGGCGCTCGGTTCCGTGGGCGCAGGCAACAACATAGCCCTTGCGTTTGCACCCATAATGATAATGGTATGTAAGAAGCTGAAACTGGACCCCATCGTGGCAGTTGCAGCTATGTATATACCTTCCAGCACCGGTACCGTTTCTTCCCCTATCGAGCCTTTCAATACCTTGATCGGTCAGGAAATTGCCGGTTTGCCCCAGATGTCCGGCGCAGGCGTCCGCCTTATCGCATGGATAATCTTCGTGGCTGTTGCCATCGGCTACATCGTTCGCTATGCCAACCGCATAAGCAAGGATCCCGGTAAGTCCATAGTTGGCTGCTATAGCGATGACGAAGAGATTGGCGACCAGGATGCCGCTCTTGCTGACGTTGCTGATAAGCTGACCGTGCGTCACGTACTCTGCCTTATCGTTCTTCTTGCAGTTTTCGTAGTATATGCATATGGCACCATAAAGTACACCTGGGGTATCTCTCAGCTGGGCGCCTGCATGATGATCCTTGCCTTTGCATCCGGCATCATCGGCGGCATGACCCCCGACCAGATGGAAAAGTCATTTGCAGCTGGTGCAAAGACCATGACCTACTCCGCGCTGCTGGTTGGCTTTGCCAATGCCCTTAGCGTGATAATGACCGATGCAAATATCATGCACACCGTCATAAACGCCATATCCATTCCTCTCGGTGCACTGCCTGCTGCTCTTTCCGCAGTCGGTATGTTTATCGTAAACCTGCTGATGAACATCTTCATCTCCTCTTCCTCCGGCCAGGCTTATGTCATCATGCCTCTGATGGCGCCTCTCGCGGATGTTGTAGGCGTAACCCGTCAGGTAGCCGTTTCCGCTTACTGCTTCGGTGAAGCCATCGGCAACCCCCTGTTCCCCACCGCTGCTCTGATCATGGGCATCTGCGGCATAGCAGGCGTAAAGTACGATAAGTGGCTGAAGTTCGTGGTACCCCTCACCGGAATACTCGGCGGCTTGGCGATAGTATTCCTGGTAGTTACCCAGACCCTCGGCTGGTGCTAATAGAAGAACGATAGAAACACACACTCAAAATGCGAGCACGGCAAAATGCGCCTGCTGCACCGGACAAACCGGAATATATGAAAGGAAACACAACCATGGCAAAAGAACTTTCACACGTAGTCGAACGCTTCCTCCGCTATGTTAAGGTGGATACCCAGTCCATACATAACTGCACCGCCATACCCACCACAGAAAAGCAGAAGGATCTTGCGCGGATGCTTATTAAGGAACTGGAAGAGCTGGGCGCTGTTGATGTACGCATGTGCGATGCCGGCTGCGTATACGCAACCATTCCCGCAAACTGCGAAACTGACGCTCCCGTGGTAGGCTTTATCGCCCATATGGACACCACCCCGGACGCCTCAGGCACCAACGTTACTCCCCGCATAATAGAAAACTATGACGGCAAGGATATCGTGCTCAACGAGGAAAAGGACATTGTAATGCGGACCGAAGTATTCGAGCATATGCTCAACTACGTAGGTCAGGATCTTATCGTTACCGACGGCACCACTTTGCTGGGCGCCGATGACAAGGCCGGCGTTGCAGAGATCATGGACATGGTCGAATATTTTGCAACCCATCCTGAAGTAAAGCACGGCACCATCAAGGTTGGCTTTACTACCGATGAGGAGGTCGGTAAAGGCGGCAAGTATTACGATATAGGCTATTTCAACGCCGATTTTGCCTACACCTTTGACGGCCAGACCACCGGCGAGATAAACGCCGAGACCTTCAACGCGGCTGACGCAAACGTCACCATTCATGGCGTTCAGGTACATCCCGGCCGCGCCAAGGATAAGATGATCAACGCTATCACCGTAGGGCGCAAGTTCGACGAGCTGGTTCCCGAAGCACAGACCTGCGAGCACGTTGACGGCCGCGAAGGTTATTACCATATGACCAACTTCAACGGCACCGTCAGCAAGACCACTATGAAGTACATCTTAAGAGACTTCAGCATGGAGGGCTTCCTGGCCCGTAAGGCTCACATGCGGAAGATCGCCGATTTTCTCAACAGCGTGTACGGTGAAGGCACCGTCGAGCTGGAGCTCGTAGACTCCTATTTCAGCATGTACGAAGTCATCAAGCCCATGCCCATAATTCTTGACCATGCGCGTACAGCTATCAAGCAGGAGGGTATCGTACCCCGTGAAGTACCCATTCGCGGCGGCACAGACGGCTCCATTCTTTCCGGAAGAGGGCTTCCCTGCCCCAACATCTCCACCGGCTATCAGAACGGCCACAGCGTATACGAGTATGTTTCCACCAAGGCTCTGGAGACTTGCGCCCGCATATGCATAAATCTTGCTGCTTCGTTCGTTAAGTAAGCTTTCCCCAAATCACCCCGCCGTCTTTTTGCATGTGTTTTCATAGCGGCGGGGAAACTTATATTTATCTGCGGGCAGGCAAGTCCGCTGCCTACCCGCAGAACTATTAAAAATGCGAATATAAGCGCTTGCGTATTAAATAGATGATATAGCAAAATAGATACGGGAAAATTCCGTAAGGATTTTGCGAGAGGTAAATATGAATTACGAGCTTGGCTATGGCAAGGGTATTCAGAGGATAGAAATACCCGACGCCAACCTGATGGAAGTGCTTTTGCCGGAAAATGCGGCTGCGGAGCGCAGCGAGGATCAGGAGGTGCTCCGGGCTCTGGAGGAGCCCATAGGAAGCTTGAAGCTGTGTGAAATAATACAGCCCGGAGAAAAGATTGCCATAGTGACCAGCGATATAACCCGTCCCATGCCTACGACGAAGGTGATGCCGGCGCTGCTGGATGAGCTTTACCGTGGCGGAGCGAGGCCAGAGGACATAACCCTCGTATTCGCCATAGGCAGCCATCGCCACCATACCGACGAAGAACGCAAAAAGCTGGCGGGAGAAAGGGCATGGAAGGAAATACGCTGCGTGGACAGCGACCCGGAGGACTGCATATCCATGGGCGTTACCATCAGGGGAACTCCGGTGGATATCACCCGCATTGTAGCCGCAGCAGACAGAAGAATATGTCTCGGAAATATAGAGTATCACTACTTTGCGGGTTACAGCGGCGGAGCCAAGGCCATAATGCCCGGCGTATCCACCCGCGCTGCAATACAGTGCAATCACAGCAAAATGACCAGCCCCTGGGCGGTAGCGGCAAGGCTGGAGGGAAATCCCATAAGGGAAGATATAGAGGAAGCGGGCCGCATATGTGGCATAGACTTCATACTGAATGTAGTACTGGACGACCACAAGCACATAGTCAGGGCGTTTGCCGGTCACCCGACAGAGGCCCACAGGGCTGGCTGCAAGGCTCTTGATGCGTTGTACGGCAAGCGGATAGACTCCCTTGCGGATATAGTCGTGGTATCTCCCGGCGGAGCGCCAAAGGACATGAACCTTTACCAGGCCCAGAAAGCTTTGGACAACGCGAAGCACGCGGTAAAAAAAGGCGGTATAATAATACTGACTGCTGCCTGCACCGAGGGATTGGGGGAGAGTACATTCGAAAAATGGATGACCCAGGCTAAAGAGCCCGATGAGCTTATACGGCGAATAAGGGCGGATTTCAAGCTGGGCGGCCACAAGGCCGCCGCCATAGCAATGGTGATGCAGAGCGCCGATGTGTATCTTGTATCCGACCTGTCGCCGGAATTCGTAAAAAGCATATTCTTCAGGCCCTTCGGAAGCGCTCAGCAGGCGCTGGATCAGGCGTTTTGCGAGCTGGGCCACGACGCAAAGGTGCTGCTCATGCCCTGCGGCGGATCGACGTTGCCGCTTCTAAAAAATAATAATTTGACTGACAGGAGAAATAAAATGGATTACGCAAAAGAATCTCTCAGGCTGCATGAAGAATGGAAGGGGAAGATAAGAGTGGACTCTGCGGTGCCGGTAAAGACCATGCAGGAGCTTTCCCTCGCCTATACCCCCGGCGTGGCGCAGCCCTGTCTTGAAATACAGAAGGATATCAGCAAAAGCTACGACCTGACCCGCAGATGGAACATCTGCGCCGTAATAACCGACGGCAGCGCGGTGCTGGGGCTTGGCGATATAGGTCCGGAGGCCGGTATGCCCGTAATGGAGGGCAAGTGCGTGCTCTTCAAGGAATTTGGCGGTGTGGATGCCTTCCCGATATGCGTAAAGACAAAGGATGTTGACGAATTCGTAAACGCGGTATATCTTATTTCCGGCTCCTTCGGCGGTATAAACCTTGAGGATATAGCTGCGCCACGTTGCTTTGAAATAGAGCGCAAGCTGAAAGAAAAGTGCGATATACCAATATTCCACGACGACCAGCACGGTACAGCCGTAATAACCCTTGCCGGCCTCACCAACGCACTGAAGCTGGTGGGAAAGAAAAAGGAAGAGGTAAGGATAGTAATGAACGGCGCCGGCGCGGCCTCCATAGCCATAACCAGACTGTTGCTTTCCGCCGGTTTTAAGAATATAATCATGTGCGATCGTACCGGCATAATATACTCCGGCCGCGAAGAGGGCATGAACCCCATAAAGGACGAGATGGCCAGGGTCACCAACCTCGAGGGGGAAAAGGGCAGCCTTGCCGACGCGCTCATTGGCGCCGACGCATTTATAGGTGTTTCCGCTCCCAATACCGTTACAAAGAAAATGGTAAGCAGTATGGCCAAAGACGCGATAGTGTTCGCCTGCGCAAACCCCACACCCGAAATATTCCCGGAAGATGCCAAGGCCGCAGGCGCGAGAGTAGTTGCAACCGGACGCAGCGACTATCCCAATCAGGTAAATAACGTGCTGGCATTTCCAGGCATATTCAGGGGAGCTTTCGATGTGCGCGCATCTGATATAAACGAAGAGATGAAGATAGCCGCCGCTCATGCCCTTGCCTCCCTTGTGAGTGACGAGGAGCTCAATGAGAACTATATACTTCCCAAGGCAATGGACAGCCGCGTGAGGGAAACGGTATCCTCCGCCGTTGCAAAGGCGGCAAGGGAAAGCGGAGTAGCCCGCATATAACGCTTTTTACAATTTGGCGTCTGGCGTATAAGCATAGGATAAAGGGAATTCCGATCCCGTAAAAATATAAACAGAAGCGAGGTAAAAAAGATGAATAAGTATCGGAAACGCATAGAGAGGGTTTGCGCCGAGATGAAGAAGGCGGGCATCGGCCAGCTTATGGTGAATGACCGTCTCGGCATATACTACCTTACCGGAATAGACGTTATGCCATTTGAAAGGTTCTGGGCATTTCTGATAAACGACGACGGCAGCACCGTGCTGTTCGACAATAAGCTTTTTGCACTGGGAGATACCGGCCTGAATACCGTGACGCTTACGGATACAGACGACGTGGCAGCGGCTGTAGCAAAGCATATAAAGCCCGGTAACATGGGCGTAGACAAGAACATGGCGGCTCGCTTTCTGCTGCCCATTATGGACGCCTGCAGCGATACCAATATGGTGCTGGGCTCAGACTGCGTGGATAACGTAAGGGCCCGCAAGGACGAGGAGGAAAAGAGGCTCATGCGCCGGGCCTCCGAGATAAACGACATCTGCATGGAAAGGCTTGCAGCCTACATACATGACGGCGTTACCGAGAAGGAATGCGCGGATTACCTTGACAGGTGCTATGCGGAGTTCGGCTGCGAGGGCCTGGCCTTTGATTCCATAGTATCCTTTGGCGCCAACGCCGCGGATCCCCATCATTCACCGGATGGGACCGTGGTAAAGGAAGGCGACTGCATAGTAATAGACATAGGCTGCAGGAAGGATCACTACTGCTCCGATATGACCCGCACCTACTTCTGGAAGAAAGCTGATCCAAAGTATACAGCCATACATGATCTGGTGCGCGAGGCCAACGAGAAGGCGGAGAAGCTCATACGTCCGGGCGTGCGCTTCTGCGATATAGACGCCGAGGCCCGCAACCATATCTCCGCCGCAGGCTACGGAGAGTACTTTACCCACAGGCTGGGCCACTTCATAGGCATGGAAGACCACGAAAAGGGCGATGTAAGCTCCGTAAATACCAACACCGTGCAGCCCGACATGATATTCTCCATAGAGCCAGGCGTATACCTGCCCGGCGAGTTCGGCGCAAGGGTGGAGGATCTGGTAATAGCCACAGAGGACGGCTGTGAGTTGCTCAACCATGTGGATAAGCATGTTAAAATACTCGGCATCTGATAAGGATAAAGCGCAAATCAATCTTTGCGATGCCGGGCAACAAAAGAAAGGAGCGTCGGGCAATGTAGCCTGACGGCAGATATGGCACAGGTTTTTGAAACTGCAATGCTGGTGCTGTTTGGAATATCGTGGCCGCTTAATATAGCGAAGTCCATAAGATCCAGAACAGCTGAAGGAAAGAGCTTGTTGTTCGAGCTCTGTATCTTCTTGGGTTATGCAATAGGCCTCGCGGGCAAGCTGATCAGCGGAAGCATAACCTATGTGGTCGTAGTTTACATACTGGATCTCATAATGGTAACCACGGATCTGATACTTACGCTGAGAAACCGCAGGCTGGACAAGCTTCGCAACAGCGCCGCAAAGTAGCATGGCATTATATCCGCCCTCAGACGGGGGCGGATAACTTTGCTGCGCATGCAAAAAAGGAGACTGTCGAAAAAGTGGCTGACGCCACTTTTTTTGATATTCTCAAATAATATGGACGCGCCGATGGGCAAACAAATACTGGGATCACTCAAAAATCTGAATGCCATTGACTTTCGCTGAGCAAAGAGTATAATAGATAACAGATGTTGCGCAATATAAGTTTCTTATTATGTTGCCGAACAAGGAGGGAAAGAAAATGCCGCCCAAGTTTAAGTTTACCAGAGAGGAAATTATTCAGGCTGCATTGGATCTGACGAGAGAAAGCGGCATTGCCGCCGTAACCGCGCGGGGACTGGGGGCAAAACTGGGATCCTCCGTAAAGCCGATTTTCAGCCTGTTTGAGAATATGGAAGAAGTACAAAACGAAGTCCTGAAGGCGGCGGAAAAATTGAGCCAAGTCCGCATACGGGAGACTATGGAAAGCGGTCAATATCCTCCTTATAAAGCCAGCGGAATTGCGTATATATGCTTTGCGAAGGAAGAAAAGGAGCTTTTCAAGCTGCTTTATATGCGTGACCGTTCTCGTGAGACATTTGATGAGGGGGATTCCATAAAACCGCTGATTGAGGAAATACAAAAGCAAACCGGGCTCAGCGAGGAGGACGCATATCGATTCCATTTAGAGATGTGGGTGTATGTCCATGGAATTGCCACGATGATAGCGACTTCATATCTGGAATGGGATTTAGACACCGTAAGCAGGGTCTTGACAGACGCATATGTGGGCCTGAAATATCGCTTTTCTCAGAAAAATTGCAAATAACAGTGGTCAAAGAGCCGGATGCCAGGACATAGAGCTGACGAACTTTTACACAAACACGGTTTACTGGCTTTGTTTTATCCAAACAGGAGGTATATGATGGAAGCCATCAAAACAGATAAGCTTACAAAGAAATACAAAGATCTGACTGCTGTGGACAGCCTTGATCTGCTTGTGGAGCAGGGAGAGCTGTTCGCTCTGCTGGGTGTCAACGGCGCAGGAAAAACTACCACGATCAAGATGCTTTCCTGCCTGACAAAGCCAACAGGCGGGGACGCCTATCTGAACGGTAACAGCATTGTCAGCGATCCGGCAGCGGTGAAGAATGTAATCGGAGTATCGCCCCAGGAGACCGCCGTCGCCCCCGGTCTGACGGTAAAAGAAAATCTGGCGCTGATGTGCGGCGTTCACGGTTTTTCAAAGGAAAAGCGACAGCAGAAAATCCAAGAGCTTTCCCGGCAATTTGACCTGACAGGTGTCCTCGGCAAGAAGGCCGGTAAACTCTCCGGGGGCTGGCAGCGGCGATTGAGCATTGCCATGGCTTTGATCAGCGAACCCAAGATACTTTTCTTGGACGAGCCGACACTCGGGCTGGATGTGCTGGCGCGAGGTGATCTGTGGGATGTGATCCGCACCCTGAAGGGCCGGATCACCATTATCCTGACCACCCACTACATGGAGGAAGCGGAAGCGCTTTCCGACCGTATCGGTATTATGAAGGGAGGCCGGCTGCTTGCGCTGGGGACGGCTGATGAACTGAAAAGGCAGACCGGCAAAGAGAAGTTTGAGGACGCATTTATAGCAATTGTGAAGGAAAACTAAATTGAGTGTGCGAGGGTGGAGCAATGGTGCCGGAAATATCTGTCAGAGAATTAAAAGAAAGCGAATCAGCGGACGCCCTATTATTGGTCTGGGATGTTTTTATGGAATATGAGGCGCCTGATTATTCAGAAGAAGGGATTGCAGAGTTTTACAAAAGCATTCACGACGAAAGCTATCTGTCCAAGCTCCGTATGTACGGTGCATTTATGGAAAACAGGTTGGTTGGCGTTATTGCGACGCGAAGCGAGGGCGCGCACATCGCTCTGTTTTTTGTAAAAGGTGAATATCACGGAAGGGGCATCGGGAGCCAACTGTTCAAAACGGTTTTACAAATGTGCCCTGCCTGCAGTATGACGGTAAATTCATCGCCCTATGCCGTTCCGATTTATCATCACCTCGGTTTCCATGATACGGATAAGGAACAAGCCGTGAACGGCCTGAGATTTACGCCGATGGAATGGAGAAGGACGTAATTGTTTTGATTTAAAAAAAGAGGAGAGAATATGAGATTACTTACTTTTTCGAGCCGGAACGCAAAAGAGATATTGCGCGATCCGCTTAACGTGGCGTTCAGCCTTGGTTTTCCGGTGATCCTGCTTTTTCTTATGAGTGCGATTGGGGCAAACGCGCCGGTGAGCATTTTCGAAATCGAAAATCTTACCCCGGGCATTACCGTGTTCGGCCTTTCCTTTATGACCCTGTTCTCCGCAACGTTGATTGCGAGGGACAGGGAGACCGCTCTTCTGCAAAGACTCTATACCACGCCTCTGACTTCAGCGGATTTTATCTTCGGTTATGTGCTGCCGATCCTGCCTATTGCGGTGGCGCAGTGCGCCCTATGCTATATTGCCGCTATTATGCTGGGGCTAACCTGGTCGGTTTACATTGTCTATGCGGTGCTGCTAATTATTCCCGTTTCCCTGTTCTTTATCGCATTGGGGCTTCTTTTTGGAAGTATCCTCAACACAAAACAGGTAGGCGGAATATGCGGAGCTCTGCTGACGATCCTGACTGCGTGGTTTTCCGGCGCATGGTTTGACATTTCACTGATCGGCGGTGTCTTTGAAAGATTAGCTAATATCCTGCCCTATATTCATGCCGTTGCTTTGGAAAAAGCTGTGCTGGCCGGGAATTTTTCCGGAATCCTTCCACATATTTGGTGGATCGTGTGCTATGGGGCTGTGGCGCTTGCAGCAGCTGTTTTGCTGTTCCTTCGCCAGATGAAAAAACAATAAGCATGAAAGAAATCGCTTGACAGGAAGAATCAGATTAGCATGCTTTGGGGTTAAGAGGAATGCAAAGTATGAGACTGCCGAAAAAGTGGCGTTCAGCCACTTTTTCGGCAGTCTCAATCATCAATATGTATTTTGAGATTCGCAAAAAACCGGATTGCGCCATGTGGACGTCAGCTTTTAATTCTGCTGGCGGAACTCTTCCTTATCCAGCATTGGATAGCAGATAAGCCTGCTGCCGTCAAGGTCTTCCCGGTGCATATCTACAGCGGTTATCTGATGGTTTGTGTAGGTGGTATAGTAATAGATACCTCTGGAGGCATTACAGCATGAGGTATAAATTGTGATCTCGTATTTACCCTCTGACACCTCGCAGCAGCCGCGCTGCTGATCTACGGAGCCGAGAATGTGGAAGAACTGTCCAACACTGTCTTCTTCAGAGCTGGAGGATATGGAATTCAGTTTTGTAAATGCCACCCTTGCAAAGCGAGAGGCAGAAGAAAGGTCACCCGGCAGCCCAAGCGCGCCCATCCCCCGGCTATAGGCGTTGAGCTCAAGTTTGCTGGAAAACAGATTTTCCGGCTGCCTTGGAGAGAGCTTCATATAATTATTCAGGGCAAACATCTGCTTGTCAAAGGGCGGATTATTTGTCAGCACGCCCACCGGGTTTTCGTAAACCTTCAGACCGTCTGCTACCGATTCGACGGTGATAGCGCCGCTTTTATCGGCGATAATCCAGTGAAGCTGGGCCGTCGGCAGCGTATCGCTGTAGGGAGTACCCACCATATTCATGCGGGAAATAAGATCTCGGGCCTCAGCCAGAGTCCCACACTGGCCCAGCAGCCAGGGAATGAATTCGTACTGAGCAACGTTTCGGCATCCGTCTTTTACATTGCTGTAGATGGCGTTTCCCACAAAGTTCAGCCCTGCTATGCCGAGCCCCATCTCGTTGACCGCATCATAGTAAAGCGGATAATCGTCTGCGATATGAGCCATGCCGATAAGGGCATAGTGAGAGGGTATACTGCCGCCGTGGCGAAGCTCAAGAGGATAATTCCTGGGCATAACAGTTATCTTTTCCCCGTATGAAAATTCATAATCCAGGGTCCGCCCCATGTAGAAATCCTTTGTCTGATATGTTGCAGCAGTACACATAAGCCCTCCTAATATAAAAGAAAAGTAAGCGAATCATCGTAGCCGCCAGTTAAAAAATCAAGCCTGATACGATTATATCACCGAGCATTTGAAATGTATAGTTGCCAGAGGAAAGCAAAATTGTGAGGAGCAGTCATCGGGCTTTGCTTTTGGTTCCCGAATATTGATAGATTTTGCCATAATATTGCGGTATACTTAATATGAAAATCAACCATGGATTACCGCATATACAGGAGAAGCGATATGCCGCAGAAAAGCAATGCAGATCACAAGAGCCGGGAGGGGCTTCCGGATGTGAAGCTGCAAAAAAACGAAATCAAAACCCTGATGCAAAATTACGCACTGCCTTATCGTGAACTGATGAGTTACTACCGCTGCGCGATGATGGAAGTGGAAACCAAGTTCAACGTGCTCAACGAGGAGCTGTCTCTGCAATACGACCGCAATCCGATAGAAACTATCAAGACGCGGCTCAAATCGCCGGAGAGCATTTTAGAAAAGCTGCATCGCAAGAACCATCCTGTTACAGTGGACAGCATCGAGCGGAACCTCAACGATATTGCGGGAGTAAGGGTGATCTGTGCATTTCCGTCTGACATATACCAGCTTGAAGAAGCATTTCTAAAGCAGGACGATATAAGGCTTGTGGAGCGCAAGGACTATATCGCCAACCCAAAGCCCAACGGTTACCGCAGCCTTCACCTTATAGTAGAAATCCCCATATTCCTGCACGATCACAAGAGGCTGATGAGGGTGGAGGTGCAGTTCAGGACAATATCCATGGACTGGTGGGCGAGCCTTGAACATAAGATACGATATAAAAAAGGCTTACAGGAATCCGACCATGTGGACCAGGAGCTTTTCGAGTGCGCCCAGATGAGCGCTGAACTGGACAGCCGTATGGAAAAATTGCAGCATTTTGTGGGAGACCTATACGAATAAGCAGCAGGAGGTATAAACAGTGAAAAAGATAGTACGCCGAATCATGGTAGTGTTTCCCGCAGCTGCTCTGCAGGTACTGTGGCTGCTGCTTCTGGTAAAGTGGCTGGTCCCGTATACGGCCCTGATTACGCTGACCCTGTCTGTGGCGGCGTTCTTCTTTGTGCTGTATATAATCATAAAGCGGGAGGAAAGAACCTATAAGATACTATGGCTGCTGGTAATACTGACATTTCCGCTGCCCGGCGCGCTGCTCTATCTGTTCTTTGGGAATAAGCGGACGGCGAAGCCTCTGGGAAAGAGACTTGAAAAAGTAAAAGAAGCTGGAACGCCAAAGCCGCTTTGCATTGGCAAAGTGCCATTTGACGGGGGGCGCAGAATGGAGCAGACGCTCCGATGGCTGGAGGGAAAGACGGGCTATCCCCTGACGAGGGCAGGGCAGGTGCGCTACTACGCTCTTGGCGACGATATGATGCCGGATATGCTGGAGGATATTAAACGGGCGCGCAGCTTTATATATCTTGAGTATTTCATAATAGAGCCGGGCAGATTGTGGGATTCCATGGCTGCGGTTCTGGAAGACAAGGCCGCTCAGGGCCTGGACGTCCGGGTAATGTACGACGACCTGGGCAGCATTTCCACATTCAATATGGACAATGTGCGGCAGCTTCGCTCAAAGGGCATAAGATGTGTGCCTTTTAACCCTCTCATTGCCGTGAAGGGTACGGTCAATTACCGCGATCATAGAAAAATGCTCATAGTAGACGGCGAAACCGCGTACAGCGGCGGCGTGAACCTGGCGGACCGCTATGCCAACATAGAACAG
Organism: Clostridiales bacterium; assembly: GCA_004557245.1. Taxonomy (GTDB): domain Bacteria; phylum Bacillota; class Clostridia; order Christensenellales; family CAG-138; genus SFEL01. The sequence continues at coordinate 93,727 of SFEL01000001.1, forward strand.
CCATACGGACACTGGAAGGATACCGGCTTTCGCGTTGCCGGAGAGCCGGCGAAGAGCTTTACTCATATGTTCCTGACATTCTGGAACGCTTTCTCACTGCAAAACGATCTGCCCCAACCGGAGCTGAAGGAGCCGCGGCTGCCTGCGCCTGAAACTGAAAACGGCTATATATTGAGCTATTATGACTCTCCTTTGAACCGGGAGGCCTCCAGTAATCAGCTATATATCGACCTGCTCTCACAGAGCACGGACTACGCGTGGTTCTTTACGCCGTACCTTATGCCCGGAGACGAATTGCTGGACGCTATGGCGTGCGCAGCCCATCGCGGCGTTGACGTTCGCATAATCATGCCGGGCATTCCGGACAAGAAGCTTATCTTCAGAATGTCCCGAAGCTTTTATCAGGCACTCCTTACAGAAGGGGTCAAAATCTACGAATACACTCCGGGCTTTGTCCACGCAAAGAGTTTTGTGTCGGACGACGTGGTAGGCACTATAGGTACGGTCAATCTTGATTACCGCAGCCTGTTCCTGCATTTTGAGAACAACTCGCTGTTTTACCGCTCCAACATAATTGCTGAGCTGAAGGACGACTTCTTATCGACGCAGGCAAAATGCAGACGGGTTCAGCCGTACGACATCAAGCACTATGCATTTCGCTGGATAGTGGACGGGATACTGCGCATCTTCGCCCCGCTATGCTGACCCCTTTTATGCGGGAGAAGCCGGCAAATTCTTTTTAGACCAACGGCTTGCCGGTGGTCTAATTTGCTGTGCCGGGATTTACATAGCTTCTTTGTATCTATGATAAGATATGTATTTGACTGTTCCCGGCATGTTTTTATGCTATAATAAAATATATAACCAAGGACGATTTGTGGGAGTTTTTTGTATCGTATGGAAATACGGCGCGTTAAGAAGCACGATGTGGATATGACTTCGGGCAGCGTTTTCAGGCATCTTCTGAACTTCGCGGTACCGCTGCTCATGGGCAATATATTTCAGCAGCTTTATAATACGGTGGATACGTGGGTAGTGGGCAATTATGTGAGCAACGAGGCATTTTCTGCCGTAGGCACCGTAGCCCCCATAATAAATACGCTGATAGGTGCATTTTCGGGCCTTGCCAGCGGCGCGGGAGTGGTGATATCCCAGTATTACGGCGCCGGCAGGCATGACAGGGTAAAGGACGCTGTGCATACCGCCGTCATGATGACGCTGGTGCTGTCCGTAGCCTTCACCGCCATTGGCATAGCCATGACGCCTAACATGCTGCGCCTGATGAAGACCCCGGCGGAGGTATTCCCGGAGTCCAGAGCGTATCTTAACATATACTTTTCCGGCATGACGGGATTAATGCTATATAATATGGGCGCGGGCATACTGCGCGCCGTGGGGGATTCAAAGCGGCCCTTTTATTACCTCGTATGCGCCGCAGTGATAAACACCGCGCTTGATCTGGTATTTGTAATAGCGTTCGGCATGGGCGTCGAGGGCGTGGCCTACGCTACCATAATCGCCCAGGGAATATCCGCCTTCCTGACCATGCTTACGTTGTTCAGGAGCGAATCCTGCGTCCGTGTGGAGCTGAAGCTTATCAGGTTTCATAAGGATATGCTTTTGAAGATAATTAAGGTAGGCATACCTGCGGCTCTGCAGATGGCCGTAACGGCCTTTTCAAACATATTCGTGCAGTCCTATATAAACTTTTTCGGTGCTGACTGCATGGGAGGCTGGACGGCCTACACAAAGGTGGACCAGCTGCTGTTTTTGCCTATGCAGTCCATAGCGCTGGCGGCTACAACGTTTGTGGGACAGAATCTGGGCAAGGGACGGGTCGACAGGGCAAAGCAGGGTGTGCGCACCTCTCTCGCCATGGCTATGACTGTGACGGTAGCGCTTTCAGCCGTAGTGATAACGGTTGCGCCGTCGCTGGTGCTGTTTTTCAACTCAAAGCCGGAGGTGATAAGCTACGGAACGCTGTTCCTGCGTAGACTCACGCCGTTCTATGTTCTGTGCTGCTTCAATCAGGTATATGCCGGCGCATTGCGCGGCGCTGGCAACAGCCGTGCGCCTATGATAATAATGCTGTGCTCATTTGTGCTGTTCAGGCAGTGCTATCTGTACATCATGTCGAACTTCGTATCCAATACCGTATTGCCAATAGCGCTGGGCTATCCGGCCGGTTGGCTGGTGTGCAGCGTACTTACGGGGCTGTATTATAAAAAGGTGCATCTTGGGCAAACTGTGGTAGTTGAGAAGTAATGACATCAGGTGCTCTCCGCTCACTTCGCTGCTTGCCTGGGATCCCCCCGCAGGAGGGAAAAGGCGTCACTGACGTCTTTTCTTATCCGCCATTTGAGCCTTTTATTTTAGAAAACGAAAAATAAAAGCAATCACCTAAGGATGATTGCTTTTATTTGGTGCGCCCTCAGGGACTCGAACCCTGGACACCCTGATTAAGAGTCAGGTGCTCTACCAACTGAGCTAAGGGCGCATATTCTGTGGAGCGGGAAACGGGGCTCGAACCCGCCACCTCCGCCTTGGCAAGGCGGCGCTCTACCAAATGAGCTATTCCCGCATCTTGGCATTTCACTGTCTTTTCGCCAGCGCGCTTAATTATAATAGCGCAAGACGGAATGGTTGTCAACCCCGTCTTGCGCAAATTTTGCAACTTTTTTTGCGGGAGACTATAAGCTCAAAAACTCTGCGGCGTTTTTGTATTGGATCTTTTCGAGGGCCGTTTTTGACAGGGGAAGGGAGCGCAGCCGGGCGAGTTCCGTGCCGGCGTCCCACATAGGATAATCGCTGCCGAACATTATCCTGTCCTCACCGTACATATTCATGAACTCCATTATCCTCTCGTCGGTCATGGTAAAGAAGCAGGAGGAGCAGTCCACCATTACGTTTGTGCCGGGGATGTATTTTTCTGCCTCTTTCCATTCGGTCCATCCGCCGAAGTGGGCGCATATGAGCCTGAGGCGGGGGAAGCTCTCCAAAAGCCTGGGTATGAGGCAGGGATTGGAGTAATGATAGCGGTAGTCGCCGGTATGGAAGAGTATGGGATAGCCTGTGGCTTGGCAGAAGTCGTATATGGGTCCCATGCTGCTGTCGGTTATGGCGAACTTCTGAAAGTCCGGGTGCAGCTTTATACCCTTTAACCCCAGTGATTCAGCCCGCTCCAGCTCGGCTATCGGGTCCTCCATACCCGGATGTATGGTGCAAAGGCCCACGAACCTGTCAGGGTGAGCCAGAACAGATGCCTTTATGAAGTTGTTTATGCTTTTTACCTGATGGGGCGTGGTCGCCGCGGAGTGTACCACAAATTTGTCCACCCCCGCCCTGTCGCCTATCTCCAGAAGTCTCTTGACTGAGCCGTTGGGGTTGGTCATGTGCTTATCGTAGAAATAGCCGATGTTCATTGCCGCTTTTTCGGCAATATTATCCGGGTAAATATGAGCGTGTACGTCGATGACCATTGGGTGTTTTAAACGTTCCTTTTCTCGTGATTATTTATTTTTGAGCCTTGGCTTCGGCAGCTCATCGTACATTGCAATTATATCATCGGGAGGGGGCGGGGGGAAGGGGCAAAGGGGTGCGCTAAAAAAGAATAAGCCATCTGATGACGGCTTACCGTCTGTCAAAAAAACCCGGGGTTGATAAGGGGTCGCAGCCCCTTATGTTCAATCCGGCTCTGACGACATGTGCGTCAGAACGGATGAAAACCCGGAGGTTTTCGTACTTTGCGGGTTTTGCCGCCCGGGAGCGAATGCGAGAGGCGAAACCCGTAAAACTCAAAAAAGTGGCGTTCAGCCACTTTTTTGACACTCTGAGGCCCCCTTCGGGGGCCTTTGTTGGAGCGGGTAATGGGACTCGAACCCACTATCTCAGCTTGGAAGGCTAATGTGTTACCATTACACTATACCCGCGTATTAAGTTGTAAGTGGTGCGGGCGAAGAGATTTGAACTCATACGCCTTTCGGCACTGGAACCTAAATCCAGCGCGTCTGCCAATTCCGCCACGCCCGCAAGCTTATTATTGAAATTTGGTGACCCGTCGGAGATTCGAACTCCGGACACCTTGATTAAAAGTCAAGTGCTCTACCGACTGAGCTAACGGGTCAATTGGCTGGGGTGGCGGGATTTGAACCTGCGCATACCAGAGTCAAAGTCTGGTGCCTTAACCGCTTGGCTACACCCCAATAACTGGGGGTGAGGTAACGGAAGCGGATAAAGTAGTATTATCCGCTTCCCCTCGAAAAATGGGGTGAGTGGTGGGATTTGAACCCACGACATCCAGAGCCACAATCTGGCGCTCTAGCCACTGAACTACACCCACCATGTAAAGTTATACGGCCTCAGGATGCCAACTGCAAAACCATTTAAGCGGCTCAAATAACTTTGCGGTTGGCGCGCCCGCAGGGATTCGAACCCTGGACCTACGGCTTAGAAGGCCGTTGCTCTATCCTGCTGAGCTACAGGCGCATATCCAGATGTCAGTCCCTGGCCCCTTGGCAGCCTATATAGGCATACCGCCGACATCAACGTATTTTATCAGAAACACACAGCTATGTCAAGCATAATGCTGATCTTAAAATGCGGCAACAGAATGAATTAATTATATTTTGATTATTCTGCGCCGGCCGGGGCAGAATATGGCTATGTTGATTTTGTTTATCAGAGCAATAATACTTTATCTTCTTGTGTTTATGGTGATAAGGCTGACCGGCAAGCGGCAGATATCCGACCTTCAGCCCTTTGACCTTATCATAACGCTGCTGGTAGCGGACCTGGCCTCTGTGCCTGCGTCAGATACCAGCATACCCCTTCTTTACGGCATAGTGCCTATACTGGCCCTCTTCCTTATACAGCAGACGATGGCGCTTTGCTCGCTGAAGTTCGAGGGCTTCCGCTATGCCGTGTGCGGCAGGCCCTTACTGATGGTGTCAAAGGGCGTGGTGCAGGAGCAATCCCTCAAGGCGGCGAGGTACACCCTAAACGACCTTATGGAGCAGCTTCGCGCAGGGGGCAACTTTGAGCTGTCAACGGTCGAGTACGCCATACTTGAAACAAACGGGCAGCTGTCTGTGTTGCTGAAAGGCCCTTCACAGCCGGTGACGTACGAGGCGCTGTCGCTGGAATCCCCCAAGGCACAGCCTCCTTTTTTGCTGGTGCAGGACGGTAAGATACACAAGGAGGCCCTGCGCCAGTCCGGCTACGACGAAGAATGGCTCAACAGCAGGCTGAAGTCCGCCGGAATAAAAGGACCCGAGCGGCTTTTGTTTGCTTTTTTGTCCGGGAATACGCTGCATGTACAGTCCAAGGAAAAAGATGGAGGCAGGGTGGCATTTATAGATACAGGAGGAAAAAATGATTAACAGAAGCGGTTTTCCCATAGTAGCTGCCATAGCTGCGGCTATAGCGGTAGCCCTGCTCATATTCCTGTTCACGGTGCCCGGAAATTATCTCAGGGATATGACGGCAAAGCTGCGCGTAATGACTCACGAGGCAGAGCAGGCGGCAGTATTGGGGGATATGGCAACGGCTGCGGAACGCTTGGACGCGATAACGCGGGAATATAACAGCCGCCGCGATAAGATAAAGATGTTTTTCCATCATGACGACCTGGACGAGATGGAAAAAACGCTCATCACCTGCCGGGATCTCGTGGCCATGGGCCAGAGCGACAACCTTATATGCGAGATAGATACCATCTTAGGCATACTGGATCACATGGATGCTGTGGAAACCATAACCATAGCGGAGCTGTTCTAACCTGAACAAAAAGGAAGCAGCAAAAAACTAAACCACCGGCTAACCGGTGGTTCAGTCTGTCAAAAAAACCCGGGGTTGATAAGGGGCCGCAGCCCCTTATGTTCAATCCGGCTCTGACGACATGTGCGTCAGAACGGATGAAAACCCAGAGGTTTTCGTTCTTTGCATTCGGTGCTGACCGCGCCATAGGCGCAAGCACCGGATGAAAAAAGCTCGAAAAAGTGGCATTCAGCCACTTTTTCGACAGTCTCAACCACCGGCTAACCGGTGGTTTGCGTACTTTGCGCTCAATGCAGTCGAGAAGTTCTTCGCCGTTATAATCCCCTTATCCTTACTTCCAGCACCCGGCCGATTATCTCCACGTCGCCGCCGGAGATTATCATGGGCTCGTATTTGGGGTTGGAGGGTATAAGCATCAGCGTGTTATTTAGCCACTTTACCTTGCGCACCAGAACCTCGTCTCCTATGCGTACTATGGCGATATGGCCGCTTTCCACCCGGTTCTGCATGCGTACCAGTACAAGCGCACCTTCGGGTATGAAGTCGCCTATCATGCAGTCCCCTTCCACTTCCATATAAAAGTAATCCCCCGCGGTGACGTCGCTTGCGGGCAGGGGAATGTATTCGGTGATGTTCTCGTCCGCCAGTATGGGCAGCCCGGCATGAACCCTTCCCACAAGCGGAACGCCGACAGTGTCCGTAACGGGCATGAAAAGGGAGGAACTGCTGCCGCGCTCCTTGAACATAGTAGTTACTGTGTCACGGCCCAGTATGTAGTCTGCAGTTACGTGGAATATGGAGCAGAGCTGCATCAGCGCATCGTTTGGCAGGGGCACCCTACCGGTCTCATATTTACATATGGCTGCCTTCTGTACGCCCAGCGCCTGTCCCAGTTCATCCTGAGTAAGGCCATGCTGCTTTCTAAGCTCCCGCAGTCTGTTCATTTATACACCGCCTCTCCGGGACATGCTGCCCCTTTTTTTTTATACTATTGTCATTTACTTAGTGTATCTTATTAAGAAATAAAAATCAAGCTAAATAATTCACATAAAGTACCATAAATGGTATTGATAGTATCCGACAAAGATACTATAATGCAATTGTAACCTGATAAGACACTTTTGAGAAAGATGCGGAAGATAATCGTTTCCGATGAAGATATAAACGGAGGTGCGTTATGAATTACTTTGGACTGTTCTTCAGCTTTATGATCCCCGGCGTGGTGATAGGTACTATGGCGGCGTCCGCCGTAAAGGAAGCGGCAGCCAAAAAACGCAGGCGTCAGGCTATGATGCGGCGCAGAGCCATGCATACCGTCCCCAAGAATAAGCTGTATGTAAGCACCATCGAGGAGCGAAAGGCCGCGTAATGCGGCTGGATAGAGCTATCCGGCAATATCAAAATCAAAGTTTGCCTGTTTTCACGGGCAAAAATCAACTTAATATGCGCCATTTGTAAAAGCTTCGCCTGAGTAAGGCGGAGCTTTTGCATTGCCTGACGATTTGCCCAATGTGTAAACTTGCTCCCGGTTCGCTTGTAGGAAATGACAAAGTGAAGTATAATATCTTAATACACTTAATACTTAAAGTATATTTGACGAGGTATGTCATAATGGCAAAAAGACGCAGGAGAAGAAGCAGAAACTCAAGGAGAAGGAGAATACGCAACGCCATAAGGATAACACTCTTCCTCCTTATTGTTGCTGCTATAATAGCCGGAATCGCGCTGCTGGTTTCAAAGCTTATAAATAAAGGCGGGGAGCCGGCCGATATCGGCGACAATACGGCGATAGAGCAGCCGGTTGGGCAGGAGCAGGAGGAGAAGCAGGGCTTCTTCGCCAGGCTGTTTAAAAAGAAGGATAAGGAGCAGGGCGGTCTGTTCGATGAAGAGGGCAATCCCGCGGCAACCCAGCCGCCGGAGCCTACCCCGACACCGCTGCCGGAGTTCAGCCCCTATTCCGTGGCAGGCACAAGCCCCTCGGATTTCGGCCTTGAAACAAAGATAGAGGTGGACGGCAGCGAGGTGGATGCAGGCCAGTATACCGCCGCCGATGTCATAGACTTTGAGGAGGGCTATAAATATACCCAGCTTGAGGGCGTAATAACCTTCCGCGGCAATAACTTCCGCGACAGCCCGTCTTATGGCACTGTGAACATGACCGAGAAGAAGTTCGATACCTCGCCCTGGACTTTTACAGTGGGCAGCCTGCAAAAGATGTACGGTTCCGGATCGTGGTCCGGCTGCGGCTGGACGGGCCAGCCTTTGCTGGTGCGCTGGCCGGAATCCACCAAGCGCATAATGAACATGCACGACTGGGCCAGGCAGAAGGACGGCCTTGTGGAGGCCATATACGCCACCATGAGCGGCAACATATACTTCTTTGACGCCGAAACGGGGCAGGAGACACGCGACCACATAAGCACTGCCTTCCCCTTCAAGGGCGCGGGCGCGCTGGATCCGAGGGGCTATCCCCTCATGTATGTAGGCTCCGGCGACGACAGCCCGACCGAGGGCGAGGATACCTCCCACGCCTTCATAATAAGCCTCATAGACGGCTCGGTGCTTTATGAGTTCGGCAAGCAGGACTCCTTCAGAATAAGGGGACTTTCCTACTTTGACAGCTCTGCCCTCGTGGACGCCGAGACGGATACCCTTATATACCCCGGCGAAAGCGGCATACTGTACCTGATAAAGCTCAACACCAACTACGACGAAGCCGCCGGTACTCTGTCCATAAGCCCCAAGGTGACGAAGTGGCGGTACAGGGGGGCCAAGAACAACACCGCAGGCGTGGCGGAGGATAACGCCTTCTGGCTCGGCATGGAGGACAGCGCCATGATCTGGCGGGGCCACCTTATAATCGCCGACAACGGCGGCCACCTCATGTGCATCGACCTTAACACCTTGCAGGTGAAGTGGGTGCAGGATACCCTGGACGACACTAACTGCACAGGCGTGCTGACCCTCGAGGGAGAGGACCATCACCCTTACGTGTATATGTCCACCTCCTTCCACCCCAACTGGAGGGCCAGGGATACCCAAACCGCGCCCATACCCATATGGAAGATAGACGCCGTGACAGGCGAGAGGGTATGGACCAACAACGACTACAACTGCCAGACCATTGCAAAGCCCAATCAGGTTTCGGGCGGCGTGCAGGGTTCATTTGCCTCCGGCAAGAACGACCTTGAGGGCCTCATATTCGTGCCGGTATCCATGACAGAGGGCATGAAGGGCGAGCTGGTGGCGCTGAACAAGTCCGACGGCACCGTAAAGTGGCGGTATACCTTCCAGGGTTACCCATGGAGTTCTCCGGTGCCGGTATATGACCAGAACGGCAAGGGCTATATAATACAGTGCACCAAGTCGGGCTACATACACCTTTTCGACGGCCTGACGGGCACGCTGCTGGACGAGATGAACCTGGGCTCCAACGTGGAGGCCTCTCCCGCTGTGTTCGATAATCATATCGTCATAGGCACCAGAGGCGGGCTCATTTACGGCATAAAACTAAAGTAACTGATTTGGAGATGTAATGGGCAGGGTAAACGGAAATATTCAGGGCATAAAGGACACGTTGCTGGAGAGGATAGAGCTGCTGTACGATATGCGTCAGGGGCAGGACGAGTTCGTCTCCCGGGAAATGGTGGCGGAGCTGAGCCAGCTTACGGGTATTCTGGGCCGGGAGATTTCCGTATACATAGGCCGTGACGGCCGCATTGCCGACGTATCCGTGGGCGACAATGCAAAGGTCTCCATGCCCAACATGCGCCTCGTGCGCAATGAGGACAGGCTGTGCGGCGTGCGCTGCATACACACTCACCCCAACGGTGACGGAAGGCTGTCCGGCGTGGATCTGGGTACACTCCGCAGCATGCGCCTTGACAGCATGGCGGCCATAGGCGTGAGGGAGGACGGCGAAGCCGCAATGATATACGCCGCATACCTTGGGGAGGCGGATGAGGCGGGGGAACGGGGCGTGCTGATATACGGCCCCATGCGCCCATACAAGCTGCCCCAGCGGCTGCTGATGAAGGAGATATACCTTGCAGACGACAGGCTGAAGTCCACGACTGTTGAGGCGGAGGGCTCACGGCCCGAGCGGGCAATACTTGTGGGGCTTGAAAACAGCGGGCAATACGACACCCTTGCGGAGCTTGGCGAGCTTGCGAAGACGGCGGGGGCCAACGTAGTTGGCAGGTTCACCCAGAAGAAAGCCGGCGCGGACAACGCTACATACATAGGCAGCGGCAAGGCCGAGGAGCTTTCCTTAAAGGGCAGCGAGCTGGAGGCGGATCTTTTCATATTCGACGATGAGCTTACAGCCGTGCAGAGCCGCAATCTCGAAGAAATTTTGGGCGCCCGGGTCATAGACCGCACGGCGCTGATACTGGATATATTCGCCCAGCGGGCAACCTCGCGGGAGGGCAAGCTTCAGGTGGAGCTTGCACAGCAGAAATACCGATTGCCGCGGCTGCTGGGCCAGGGCGCCGTACTTTCCCGCTTAGGCGGCGGCATAGGCACAAGGGGCCCGGGCGAAAAGAAGCTTGAGATAGACCGGCGGCGTATAAAGCGGCGGATATTCGAACTTACTGAGGAACTGAACGAGATAGAAAAGCAGCGGAGCCTTAGACGTGCCCGCCGCGAGAAGAATTCAACCCCTGTCGTGGCGCTGGTGGGCTACACCAACGCGGGCAAGTCTACGCTGCTCAACGCCCTGACCGACGCATCGGTGCTGGCGGAGGATATGCTGTTCGCTACACTCGATCCGGTGGTGCGGCAGGCGGAGCTGCCCAACGGCACCGAAGTGCTGCTTTCGGATACCGTGGGCTTCATAAACAAGCTGCCCCACGACCTTGTGGAGGCTTTCCGCTCCACTCTTGAAGAGGCGGCAAACGCAGACATTATACTGCACGTGGTGGACAGGTCTTCATCGTATTACGAGAGCCAGATGGCAGTAGTGGAGGACGTGCTGTCAAAGCTTGGCGCGCTGGATATACCGAGGATAAACGTATACAACAAGTGCGACCTTACCGGGGAGCGAACGCCAAATGACGGCGTGTTCATAAGCGCTGCAAAGGGCATAGGCATAGATGGGCTGCTGGAGAAGATAGAGCGCCAGATAAACAGCGGCAGGCTGGAGGTCGACGTGATAGTGCCTTACGACAAATACGAGGCCATGAACGTCATACGCGCCGAGGGCCGAATATTGAAGGAGGACCATCAGGGGGACGGCGCTCATCTGAAGATTCAGATAAACGAGACTGCGCTGTGGAAGCTTAAAAGGATGCTGGGGGAAGGATATGGGCAAAACTAAGGTAATAGCCATAGAGGGAATAGACGGAAGCGGCAAAAGCGTGCAGTATAATAAGCTTGCCGAGGCGCTGACGGATATGGGCTATTCCGTGGAAAAGCGGGAGTATCCCAAGTACGAAAGCTACTTCGGCTCCCATGTAGGCAGCTATCTTTCAGGCGCGGAAGGCGTAAAGGCGGATGCCGTGGACGGCAAGAGCATGGCCCTGTGGTTTGCGCTTGACCGCTGGGAGGATATGAGGAGCCACATTGACGGCGAATACGACTATATGATAATCAATCGCTACGTGCTGAGCAACGCGGTATACCAGAGCGTACGCGACATAGACCTTCAGCGGCCGGACATAATAGACTGGGTATTCGATCTGGAGTACGACCATTTCTGCCTGCCAAAAGCCGATATATACCTTTTCTATGACGTGGCGCCTGCTCAGGCGGGTGAGAACGTAATGAAAAAGGGCTTCAGAGATTACGTGGGCGGCGAGAAGAAGGACGTATACGAGGAATCCTGCGGCATACAGCAGCGGGCCAGAGCCAAGTACCTCGAAACGGCGGAGAGACGCAATGACATCGCCGTGATACAGTGCATGGGGGAAAAGGGCATGCGCTCCATAGAGGATATAGCGGCGGAGACCATGCGGGTGCTAACGGAAAAGAATATGATATGAACTACGGGGCGGGAATACCGCCCTTCTTTATTGCGGCAAACAGCGCCCGCCACAGCGCCCCATCTACGGCCTCCATCTGCGGCAGACAGTACTTCAGCCGGAAGGCCGAGAGTGCGGGAAGGGTATCGCCGGATAGCTTGCCGTTCATCAGGCAGGAAAAACCCAACATATTCAGCCCCTGCTGCAGCACAAATACATGTACCCCCATATTTCCCGGAAAAAGTACAGGATACCCCACGGCAAGCGATGAGCGGCCGAGACTGACCTCGCCCCGTATCCACAGGGGCGATTGATACTGGGCTTCTACATATGAAAAAAGCTCGTGATTTATGCAGTACCGGCGTATCTCGTTTTGCACGCCGCAGATATTTTTGCAGGGGCAGAGCAGGGCAAAGTCCCCGGAAAGGCCGGCGAAGCAGGGGGAGAATGGGGCGAAGGGCTCGTTCAGCGTATGAAATGAGCTTTTGAGAACCATATCGTAGCGCCCGCATAGGCGGCGGCAGGCAGACAAAAACCGGCTGTCCGTCCAGAGCGTTCCGCCGTAGCTTTTGCAGCGGCCCATGAGGGCGGGATCGGCCGTGACGAACCTGCCGCCGTATTCATCGTAAACAAAAAGCGTCGCCATGCTTTATCATATGGCGGCGCATTTGCTTTTGTTAAAACGTATTTTTGCCTTTAACCCTGAAACTCCACCTGGGGCTGGCCGTTGGGGTCGTAGTAGGGGGCGTTGGGGTCGTAGTAGCTGGGGTCCATTGTAGGCTCGGCGTATACGGGCGAGTTGTCGCTATAGTAATAGTAGTTGCCGTCTGCGCCCTGATATATGGTAGGCGTGCGCGGAGGCAGGGATTCGCCGGGGGAGAGCACCTTTGCATCTTCGGCCTCCTCGGCGGAATCGAATATGAATTCGTGTAGCGCCTTGGCGTTGGCGGGCATATCTGCCAGCACTACGGATTTCCTCTCGTATTTATCGGTTTTGTATGTTTCGTCCGCAGGTATCCTGCAGTAGAGCAGGCCGCCTGCGCCCATGCCCAGAGCCTTTGTGGCGCAGGAGATTATGCGGTCGTTGGTCATGTTGGTCTCAACCATGGGCAGTATCTTCTCAAGCATTTTATATTGCCTGGATACGTCCGCCTTCATGAACTGGGCGTATATCTGGTTGAGCAGCTTGAACTGGCGTTTGGTGCGGTTGAAGTCGCTGTCTATGTGGCGTATCCTCGCATAGCCCAGAGCCTGCTTACCGGAGAGCTTCACGTTGCCCGCATTGGCGAATATGAAGCCGTCCCATGTGTCGGCTATGCCGCGCTGCTTGTTGAGGCCGGCTATGCAGTCGTTGGCTTCGCTTATCTCCTCGGCGCTCATGCGCACCGTAACGCCGCCCAGCGCGTCCACTATCTCCTCAAACATATTGAAGTCCACCAGCACGTATTCGCTGAGGTTGAGATGGAAGTTGCTGTTGAGAGTCTCAAAGAGCAGGTCAAGGCCGCCCTTTACCGCGGCGGAGTTGAGCTTGCCGTAGCCGTGGCCGGGTATGTTCACCAGCATGTCGCGCATTATTGTGGTGAGCTTGAGCCTGTTGTTTACCGTGTCTATGGTGGCTATAAGCATGGCGTCCGTGTTGGAGTCGCCCTTCGTGCCGCGGCGGTCAACGCCTATGAGCAGCACGTTTATGTAGCGTTCGTCCGTGGCGTCAGCCTTCAGCTTTTCTACAGTTGCGTCGTCCAGCCATGTCTGGTCGTATAGCTCGCTCATGGGTATGGGGGTGGGCACCGGGGTAGCCGAGGGCTCCGGCGTAGCGTTGGGGGTGGCCACGGGTGCAGGGGTGATTATGATGTCCCCGTCGTTCTCTGCGAACACGGTATCCGTGCCGGGGCGGGATATGCTGTTGAGCAGCTTTGCTGCAAGTATCCCTATGGCGGCGGCTGCGGTCACTATGACGCATATAAGTATGATTATGATTTTGCGGCCTTTGCCGTTATTTTTATTTTGCTCCATCTTTTCGGACGCTTCCTTCTGTATCATATTGTCCGGGACATTATAACCTATAATGCGAAATATATCAATTTTTGCGAACCGAATTTACAATGCGGTAACTATTGCCATGTTAGCCGCCTTGGGGTATATTATAACATGAATTACTATTGCAACATAGGAGCAGTATGCTAATGTATGGTGATTTCGCGGGTATGTACGACCCGCTCATGAAGGACGTGGATTATGATTCCTGGGCGGAATACCTGCTCCGGTTTATCGGTGCTGAAAAGCTGCGGGTGACGGACTGCGCCTGCGGCACAGGCGAGATAACACTGCGTCTGGCCAGGGCGGGGCATATCATGACCGGCGTGGACATATCCGGGGACATGCTGAGAATAGCCTCCGAAAAAGCGCGAAGGGCGGCGCTGAAGATACCCTTTGTGGAGCAGGACATGCGCAAGCTCGCGCTGCACCGGCCCCAGGACGCTATAATCTGCGCCTGCGACGGGGTGAACTACCTCGATTCGCTGAAGGCCGCCGAGGAGTTCTTCGAGGCCGCAAATGCCGCGCTGAAGGTGGGCGGTCTGCTGCTTTTCGATATTTCGTCGCAGTACAAGCTGGAAAACATACTGGGCTGCAATACCTTTGCGGAGGACGAGCAGGGCGGGGCGTATATCTGGAAGAACAACTACGACCCGGAAAGCCGGCTTATAGAGATGGAGCTGACCTTCTTTGAGCGGCAGGGTGAGCTTTACCGCCGCTTTACCGAGCGGCACATACAGCGGGCCCATGGCACCGACGAGCTGCTTAAAGCGCTGTGCAGGGCGGGTTTTGACGCGGAAGCATACGACTTTGAAACAATGGATCCCGTAAGACCCGACAGCGAGCGGGTGCAGTTTTCAGGAAGGAAAAGGCGATGAAGCCCCTTGAGCTTTACAGAGACGGCGAAAAGGTGGTCTGTGCTTTTACGCTGTACATAGACCCGAGAACCGGGGAGCCTGAGGAGATGCGGCGGCTAATGCTGGACGGCCTCGGGCGCATAGCGGGCTGCTACGGCACGGACAAAGGGCCCGTAGAGGTTGAGGTGCGGGTGAATATAGCCGATAAATTCAGCTTGGGCGCGGTGAACGTGCGCATCATAGACGAGACGCCAGTCATACGTAAGTGGTACAGCCCAAGGATAAACGTGAGCCGGGCGTATTACGGCACGCGCCGCAAGGGCCTCCTGAAGCTGGAACGGTTCATTATGCGCAAGCCGGACGTCTACATAAACCTCGCCGGCAAGGATGTGCAGGACCAAAGGCAGCGGGGGGTGATATGCTCTGTGATACAGCACGAGTTCGGTCATGTGCTGGGATTCAAGGATAAGTACAGGATGAGGAATTTCAAGAAAAAGAACGAGGACGTTGACGACGGGGACATAATGTACCGCGTGGGAGACGCACAGAAGTTCATGGAATATCATATAAGAAGATTGAGGAGCTGCGCGGATAAGGGCAGGGTACCATTCAGAAATGTGTAGCGACGATATACGGAGGATAACATAATGGGTAGGATAGTAAGGGGCCTTATGGCAAACGATACGGTAAAGCTCATGGCTATTACTGGCAAGGATATATGCGAGACCGCCCGTGAGCTTCACGGCCTGTCAAGGGTGTGCACAGCGGCGCTGGGCCGTTCCCTTCTCATAACCGACATGATGGGGGCGCAGCTCAAGGGGGAAAACGACAAGCTCACTACCATAATCAAAGGCGGAGGCCCGGCGGGCAATATAGTCTGCACTGCGGATAACAGGGGCCACGTAAAGGGCTACATAGAAAACCCCAAGCTGGAGCTGCCGCTAAACGACAGCGGCAAGCTGGATGTTTCCATGGCGGTAGGCTGGTTCGGCGAGCTTACGGTAGTGCGGGATCTCGGACTGAAGGAGCCCTATGTGGGCAAGAGCAACATGGTGTCCGGCGAAATAGCGGAGGACTTCGCACAGTATTTCACGGTGAGCGAGCAGCAGCCCTCTATGGTATACCTGGGCGTCCGGGTAGACCCCCACGACGGCAAAGTCAGGGCCGGCGGCGGCCTCATAGTGCAGCCCATGCCCTTCTGCCCCGATGAAGTAATAGATAAAATACAGGACAGGGTGCCGATGGTGAAGATGCTGGCGGGAATGCTGGACGATGGCATAGAGCTGGAGGCTTCGCTGAAGAAGATATTCGACGGCATAGATATGACCTTCACTGAGACCATGGAGACAGGGTTCCGATGCGACTGCACGCGTGAGCGGCTGGAGAGGGTCCTTATATCTCTGGGCCGGGACGAACTCAGCGACATGATAGAGAAGGAACACGGCGCGGAGCTGACCTGCCACTTTTGCAATAAGAAGTACAGCTTCAGCGAAGATGAGCTCAAGGGCCTCCTGGAGGAGGCCGGAAAGGCGCAATAGTCAAATGGCGGAAAAATTCAGAACCGAAAAAGGTGGCAAAGTGCTTCAGTTCGCTCAGGACGGAGAGTTTTACTACCGCAGCGGCTCGTCAAAGCTTGAAAAGAACGACCTTACCGGGGCCATAGCGAGCTATCGCATGGCTCTGAAGTTAGACCCCAAAAATTACGACGCAGTGCTGGGCATAGCGGAGATACTCACCGCCATGGGACGCACGGAGGAATCCAACCGGCTGCTTATGGTGAAGTTCCGGGAGGAGGAGAGGCCCGCGGAGGCTTATTTCGGCATGGGCTGCAACTTTTTCGCCCAGAGGGAATACGACCAGGCGCGCATGAGCTTCGATAAATACCTTGATGAGGATCCGGAGGGCGAATTCGCCTACACCGCATACGATATGGCTGAGGCCATAGACGACGGCACCGCCCAGGCCTATCAGGAAGGACCCTTTGCCGTACCCGGGTACACGGAAGCGGAACAGGCAAGGCGGCTCATGGAGAAGGAGGACTTTAAAGGGGCTATAGAGCTGCTGGAAAAAACTGTGGAAGAGCATCCTGAGCTTTCATATGCACGCAACAGCCTCGCCCTGTGCTATTATTGCGTACACGATTACGACAAGGCAACGGATCAGGTGGGTGCGGTGCTTAAGGAAGAACCCCAGAACATACAGGCACACTGCAATCTGGCTATATTCATGAGGGGCGCCAAGGACGACGTTGGCCTGAAGCGGCAGGTCGATTATTTAAAGACTGTCACCACAGAGGACGCGGACGACCTTAACAGGCTCTGCGTTACATTCATGGATCTTCGCGAGTTCGCCGTAGCGCTGCCAATCGCGAAAAAGCTCTACAATAAAAAAAGCTTCGATCCTGCCGTTATACACAGGCTTGGCCTTTGCGCATATTATACCGGCGACTGGACCTATGCCCTGAGCTGCTACGATAAGCTTATAAAGATTGACGGCGAGGACAGCATAGCCCGCTTTTACAGGGGAATATGCAAGGCGGCAATAATGGGCGCGCCCAAATCCATGAGCCTCATGCTGAACTATCAGGTGCCTGCGGAGGAAGTCATAGCCAGGATAAAGAAGCTCAACGAGTATATACACATTCCCCGGGAAAAGCTCATGGAGATTTGGAAGGAGGGCGGCGACGTGAGGATGACTGCCAAGTGGGGCCTGACGCTGCCGGATCAGTCGGTAAAGCGTGCCATACTGAGCTTTATCGCTTCCTTCCGCGACGAGACAGCGGAGGAGATACTGCGCGACTTTGCCCTGCACAAGGAGGAGAGCACGGATCTCAAGCGGGATACCTTTGCAATGCTCAAGGCCATAAACGCCAGGGAGCCGTATCTGAGCTATATCGACGGGGAGCTGGTGGAGAGCCGGGTGAGCCTGGTGCCAATGATGCCAAAGGGCCTGCCCAAAGCTTACAGCGAGGTAATGGAAAACTGTGTAGACTACATGAGGGGGATACGTGACGACAGGTGTATATCCACAGCCGTGAAGCTATGGGGCAAATATGTATACGGCCTTTCGGGCTACCAGCCCATTTCCAAGGGACAGACAATGGCCCTTGCGGCGGCCCTCGAGTACGAGGCATGCCGCAAGTGTGGCGTGGAGGTCACAAAGCTTGAGCTTTGCAGCAAGTACGGAATAAGCATGGTTCGCTTCAACAACGCCATGGGCAAGCTGAACAAAGGAGAAAGCAAGGAATGAGATTCATAGCGACCTGCAAAATAGGCTTGGAGAGCGTAGTATCCCTTGAGCTCAGGCGCCTTGGCATAGAGGTGGAAAAGGTGGAGGACGCGAGGGTGCTGTTCCTCGGGGATTATCAGACTATGGCAAAGGCCTGCTTGTGGCTGCGTACGGCGGAACGGGTGCTCATGGAGGTGGCAAGCTTTGAGGCCAGGAGCTTTGAGGAGCTGTTTCAGGGCGTGAAGGCTGTAAGCTGGCGGGATTACCTCAAAAAGGACAGCTTCATACACGTAAACGGCAAGAGCGCCAAGAGCACGCTGTTCAGCGTATCCGACTGCCAGCGCATAGCAAAGAAGGCCATAGTGGAAAACCTCATGGCCGCGTACCGAACGGAGCGGCTGCCGGAGACAGGCAGCGAGGTGATAATAGAGATAGGCATATTGCGGGATGTGGTTACTGTGGCGCTGGACTGCTGCGGCGCGGGGCTTTCCCGACGGGGCTACCGCACGTATAACGTCGCCGCGCCTATTGCCGAGACGCTGGGGGCGGCAATGCTGCTGCTCTCCCATTATAGGGGCGACAGGCCGCTTATAGACCCCATGTGCGGCAGCGGCACAATGCCCATTGAGGCGGCAATGATCGCCAACAACATGGCTCCCGGCCTGAACCGGCCATTTGCAGCGGAGGAATGGGAATTTGCCGGCGGCAAAAGCCTGTTTGACAGGGCGCGGCAGGAGGCCCGTGAAAGCCGCATAGACGGTCGGCCCGACATACTGGGCAGCGACATTGATGCCCGCAGTATAGATCTCTGTAAAAAGCACGCCAAGAAGGCGGGAGTGATGGTAAACTGGAAGACAGCGCCGCTGAAGGAGCTTTCTACTGATAAATCCGGCGGCCTTATAGTCTGCAACCCTCCCTATGGTGAGCGCATGATGGAAAAGCGGGAGGCGGAGGCGCTGTACCGGGAAATGCGGCACAAGTTCGACGAGCTGGATAACTGGCAGGTGAGCGTTATCACCGCATACCGGGATTTCGAGAGAATATATGGCAAGCGGGCGGACAAGCGCCGCAAGCTGAGCAACGGCGGAATGGTATGCACGATGTACCAATATTTTAAAAGAAACGATTAAATCCTAAAATTATGCTTTACAAATCCGCAATGATGTATTATAATAATCTTCGTTGCAAAACGGGGCATTAGCTCAGTTGGTAGAGTGCCACACTGGCAGTGTGGATGTCAGCGGTTCGAGTCCGCTATGCTCCACCATTAAAAGCGCCTGAATCTCTAAGGATTCAGGCGCTTGCTTTTTTCGTTGCAACTCTTTTTGCAACTTTTTTTAAATCAAATTATCAAATATCCCTTTATCCGCTATTACCTATTGCGTCCGCCCTTGCGCTTTATCACTTCTACACCGGCAGCGCCAATAAGTGCCAATGCTATGAGGCAGAGAGCCCCGGTATCACCGGTCTTGGGGGTGACGAGCTGGGGGCATGGTACCTTACAGGTGCATTGGCCGCAGAGAACGCACTTTTTGCAATTGCAGCAGTAAACGTGCTCGTGGAGGCAAGGACGTTCCGTAGGCCCTGGCCTGTAGGTAGGAATAGGCCTATACGTAGGCCGGGGGGTGCGGGTGGGGGATGGCCTGGGGGTAGCCGCGGGTTCCGGGGAGACCGAAGGTTCGGGCGACGCGGTGGGCTCAGGCGTGACCGTAGGTTCCGGTGAAGCGGTAGGCGTGGGTTCGGCGGAAGGCTCCGGCGAAGCTACAGGAGTAGGCTCCGCAGTGGGTACCGGCGAGACTGGGGCCGCCGGCGTAGGTGAGGGCCATGGGCGGGCGGCAAGGGCTGGGGATGGTATGAGGGTAAGCAGCATAAACAGTGCTGCTATAATTGATATCGCTCTTTTATTCATTTGGTTTTCCTCCTTGGTAAAGCATGGGGATAGCTGCCCCCATCTGTTACAGAATAAGTGTAACGAATAAATATGCGCTAATCCATGGAGTTTTACTGGTGTCGGTGGAATAATATGCAAATTATTGACGTAAAACATGTGATTTTGCCGTTGATTTATGGGCGGCATTGTGATAGATTATCCGTTATACGAAGCGAGAAGGCAGATAAGTATGACTGTTAATGATGCAATGAAAAGAAGATTGGCCAACATGGCGCTGCTGATAACAGGAATGATATGGGGCAGCGGCTTTGTGGTAATGAAAAATACGCTGGACAGCATGTCGACGAACTATATACTTGCAATACGGTTCACCATAGCGGCTCTGGGCCTTAGCTATACTCTGTTTACCAAAGGTCCCGTCACATTTGAAAAGATAAAGGCCGGGGCCAATCTGGGTCTGTATATATACGGTGCTTTTGCGGTGCAGACCTACGGGCTGATTTTCACCACGGCCGGCAAAAATGCGCTCATCACGGCGTTTTACGTTGTGCTGGTGCCGCTGCTGCTGTGGATAATGCAAAAGCGCCGGCCGGAAGGTAAGGTATGGGTGGCTGCCGTAATGATGATAATTGGCATAGCGCTGCTCACTACTGACGGCGGAGGAAGCATCAACATAGGCGACGTACTTACGCTTTGCTGTTCATTGGGGTACGCTATACAGATAGTACTGGTGGACGTATATGCCAAGAAGTATGACTTAATGCAGCTGACCTGTCTCCAGTTCTGGTTCAGCGCGCTGTACGGCTGGATAGCGGCTTTGCTGTTTGAACAGCCCCCCGTAAATATGGGAGGAGATACGGTGTTTGCTCTGGCATACTGCGGAATAGCCTGCACGCTCATAGGCCTCACGCTGCAAAACGTTGGGGTAAAGTACGCGAGTCCCGAGTACGCGACGCTTTTCATGAGCACCGAATCCGCCTTTGGGTGTATATTCGGCGTGATATTTCTACATGAGACTATGACGGCGCGCATGCTTGTGGGAGGATTGATGGTGGTTGCAGCACTTATGCTGTCGCAGGTGGAATGGAAGGACGTATTTGCAAAAAGAAAGAACAGGGGTGTTCATAATGCCTGAAAAATTCTGCGGGTTTAAGCCGGAAGCATATATATTCCTAACGGAATTGGGGTTCAATAACAATAAGCAGTGGATGGATGAAAACCGCTGGCGGTATAAAGAGTACGTCTATAAGCCGCTGTGCCGGCTGGGAGAGATGCTGCTGCCTACCATGCTGGATATAGATCCGGAGTTCAACCCCAGGCTCACGACGATAGTTTCCCGTATAAACCGTGACACCAGATATTCAAAGAACAAGCTGCCCTACCGGGACCACATGTGGCTGGGCTTCCGCCGGGACGGCCGCAGTATGGGGGAGAGCCTGTGCATGTACTTTGAGATATCTCCAACGGGCTACGGCTACGGCAGCGGCATGTACTGCACCAACCTTGAGGTGATGAACGGACTTCGCGCCCATGCCATGGCGGATCCGGAGGGCTTCAGGCGCATGATAAACGCACCGGCGCTGAAGAGGTACACAGTGGAGGGCGAAAGCTACAAGAAGGACAAGGTGCCGGCTGCACCAGAGGATATAAAGCCCTATCTCAATCTCAAGGGAATGAGCCTGTGCTATGAGAGCCACAGCCTTGCGCCCACCATGAACGCAGGTATATTCGATGAGGTAAAGACGGCTATGGAGGAGCTGGCGCCCTTCTACCGCTACGTCTGTAACGTTAAATAAGTAAAACAAAAATGCCATCGGGGTTGTGCGATGGCAGATACTGTCGAAAAAGTGGCTGAAGGCCACTTTTTCGAGCTTTTACGGGTTTCGTATTGCATAAAATATGAAGCTCCGCCCCGGGAAACGGGCCGGAACTGACCCGCTGCAGCGGGCCGGACGGGTTAATCATAAGCTGGAGTGTAACAGGATTGCTGACCACAACCGATGTTCTCAGATATGAATAACGAAAATATTCGATATTTAAAAGTTCGAATAGCGATTGTTATAGATAAAGTGAATAACGAGTTGATATGATACATAATTGCTATTTCCAATTTCTGTTTTTACGTTATAGTATACATCTATACCATGTCTGCATTGTGTGGACGTAAAAAGAACAGGAGAATTGCAATGAAGAAATTCCTTTCACTGGCACTGGCCCTGATAATGGCCCTTGCCATGTTTGCCGGATGTGCCCAGCAGGGTGCAGAGAACGCAGCGGAAGAACCCGCCGCCGAAGAAGCGCCCGCTGAAGCTCCTGCCGAGCAGCCCGCCGAAGAGGCTGCTGCCGCTACAGTATTCCCATTAACCGTAAAGGATCAGCTGGGCAACGAAGTGACCCTTGAGCATGCCGCAGAGCGCATCGTCTCCGGTTACTATATCTCTTCCTCCACCTGCATTGCCCTTGGCCTCAAGGATAAGCTGGTAGCTACCGAGGAAAAGATCGACAAGCGGCCCATATATAAGCTTGCTGCTCCCGAGCTCATCGGCAACGTAGGCAACGTAGGCTCCGCCAAGGCCTTTGACCTCGAAGCGTGCATAGCCGCCGAGCCCGACCTCGTAATATTGCCCAAGAAGGCTAAAGACTATGCCGCTACTCTCACCGAGATGGGCATACCTGCAATAGTCGTTAACCCTGAGAGCCACGAAAAGCTGGTCGAGATGGTAAACCTTATAGCGCAACTTACCGGTGCAGAGGAGAAAGCCACGGCGCTGACCGCCCGCTATGATGAAGTAATGAAGAAGGTAGAAGGACTTACCGCAAACATAGCAGATGCCGACAAGCCCACAGTATATATGTGCGGCACCAGCTCCTACCTCACAACCGCGCCTAAGGATATGTATCAGGCATCAGTCGTAACCTCCGCGGGCGGCAAAAACGCAGGCGATTCTCTGGAGGGAGACTCCTGGACCGACATATCATACGAGCAGTTCATCGCCATGAACCCCGATGTGATAATCATACCCACCAATAACATGGCAAACGGCCAGCCCGACTTTACTGCCGACGAAGTGCTGTCGGATGAGCAGCTTAAGGAAGTCACCGCCGTAAAGAACGGCGCGGTGTACAATATGCCCACAGGCTTTGAAGCATGGGATTCACCGGTTCCCTCCGGCGTTCTGGGCATGCTGTGGATGACCGCCAAGCTGCATCCCGAAGTATACACTATGGAAGAGTTCGCCGCTGACGCAGCCGACTTCTACAAGACCTTCTACGGCTTCGATATGGATACTTCTTCCATACTGGGCGAGACCGTTGAAAAGGCAGCATAACGTTTCGGATAATATAAAATTAGTGAACAGCAAAATAAAAAACAGGCTTACGCCAATACTGTTTGCAGTTATTACCGCAGCCGTGATCACGGCTGCGGTGGTTTCGGTTTGCGTAGGCAAATACACCATTACTACTGCCGATATACAGGCCATACTTAAGGGAGAGCAGGTTCAGGAGATGACCCGCAAGGTATTCACTACCCTGCGCCTGCCCCGCACAGTAATGGCGTTGATAGCCGGCGTAGGCCTCGGCATTGCAGGCAGCGTATATCAGATAATATTCAAAAACCCCCTCGCATCACCTGACATCATAGGCATAGCGGGGGGCGCCAACCTCGGCGCGGCTGTAGCCATAGTATCCGTATCCACCTCCGGCATGATCGCCATAGCGGCAGGCGCCTTCTGGGGAGGGCTTATCGCCGTGGTGTGCGTTATGCTGCTGGTCAAGGCTACCCGATCCCGGTCAACGTCGACCTATGTCCTGGCGGGCATAGTGATAAACGCCATATCAAAGGCTGTTATAATGGCCCTTAAGTACTTTGCGGATCCGGAAAATGAGCTTGCCGCTATGGAATACTGGGAGATGGGTACCTTCGGCAACACGACCCTGTCCAAGCTTCTATCGATACTGCCCATGTTCCTCATTGGCCTTGCAGGCATACTGCTGCTAAGGAGGCAGATAGAGCTGATGTCACTGAGCGACAATGAATGCAGGGCCCTGGGCGTGAGGCTGCGGCCTGTCCGCGCGGCAGTGCTGGCGCTGTCTACCCTGATGGTAGGCTCTATAATAAGCGTCACCGGTCTTATATCCTTCGCGGGGCTCATAGCGCCCCATACGGCGAGACTGATGCTCCGCCGCAACGATTCAACTACGATAATAATGAGCGGCCTTGTGGGGGCATTCGTCGTGCTGACGGCGGATATACTGGCCCGGGTACTGTACAGCGCCGAACTTCCCATATCCATACTTACCACCGTAATAGGAGTGCCAATACTCATATACTTCCTCTGCGCGAGGGGAAAGGATGTATCGTGAGCGGGCTGTTTTCACTTGATAAAGTAAAAATCTCATACGGCAAAAACGAGATAGTACACGGCGTAAGCATGGACATAGCCAAGGGCGAGTTCTGCGCCCTCCTGGGACTGAACGGCAGCGGCAAGACCACAATACTCCACGCCTGCTGCGGCTTTCTGCCAATGGAGGGCAGCTGTATAGCGGCAGATACCGAGTGTAAGGGACTCAACGAGAAAAAGCGGGCCAGGCTTATATCATTTATACCTCAGATTTGCAGCCTGCAGGGAGGACGAACCGCCCTCGATGTGGTGCTGATGGGTTTCAACTCACAGCTGGGCCTGCTGGAATCCCCATCGTCTGTGCATAAGCGTGCGGCACTTGCCGCCATGGAGCGGCTGAACTGCGCGGAGTTCGCAGAAAAGGACTTTGGCGCTTTAAGTCAGGGCCAGCGGCAGATAGTGATACTCGCCCGGTGCATTGTGCAGGATTCCCCCGTGATGCTCATGGACGAGCCGGACAGCGCGCTGGACTTTCTGAACAGGCACATGGTACTCTCGAAGATACGGGAGCTTATAAAGGAAGAAAACAAGGCGGGGCTTATAACCCTCCACGATCCCAACTTCGCCATGGCCTACTGCGACAGGCTGCTGCTGTTAAAGGAGGGCCGTCTCGTGGGCGAGCTGGATATGCGGCATGCCAAAGCGGATGAGGTAAAGAAGAAGCTTTCGCTGATATACGGCGACATAGAGCTTCTGCAAAGCGGCGACAGCTTCCTGATGGGCAAGGCGCTATGAAAAACAGCATAGACCGTGAAATATGGCGGCTGCTGTGGCCGGTACTGCTGCTGACGCTTGCGCAAAAGCTGGGTTCAGCCTTTGAAGGCATACTTGTAAGCGTGAACAGTTCACAAGAGCTTGCGGTAATGGGCATATGCGGGCCGTATATAACCATTATCACTACGGTGAGCTACGGCCTCGGCATAGCCGCCAACGCCGCCACCGGCAGGGCGTATGCGGATAGAAGCTGGGAAGCGTCACACAAGGCCTGCGTCCGCGCATTCCTTCTGCTGACGCTTATATCCGGGCTGGCAATGTCTCTGCTTGCAGGAGCGCTGCTCTACCCGGCCTTTGCCGGGCTTTCCGATATGCGTAACCTCGGCTACCTGTACATGCTGCCGTATCTCATAGGCAGCCCGGCGCTGCTTTTATACAGCCTGCTGGTATCCTGTACCAGGGGTCTCGGAGATACAAAGTCCGGCATGTATATGACATTCATATCTGTGCCGGCGCAGTTGATCGTAAGCTATATGTGCTATAATGCATTCGGCCTGCCGGGTATCGGATGGGGAACGCTTATATCGCGGCTTGCGGCCTGCGCTTACGGGGCAAAACGCTTTAAAGCCATGCTGCCGGATACCGCCGGCGACGCGCCGCTGCCCAAGGGCGCTCTTAATGGCTTCGCAGCGATCGCGCTGCCTGTTAGCCTGTCCAAAGCCGTGTCCCCTACCGGCAACGCCCTGATAAACAGCCTTATGCTTTCCTTTTCCCCGCTGCTGGTAAGTGTAAAGGGACTGGGCGGGCGGCTGGAGCCGTTCTTTTACCTGCCTGCCATGGCAATGTGTTCGGTGACGGTTACAGTTATATCACGGGAAAGGGATAAGGCCGCCATAGGGCCGCTGTGCCGGCGGCTATGCCTCTGGAGCACGCTGCCGGCGGTTTGCCTTACCGCCGCAGCAGGACTTTTCAGCGGCGGCATATGGGGGCTGCTTACCCCCGACCCGGAGCTTGCGGCGGCGGGAATGGCCTATTGGAGTATATGCCTCTGGGCGTACCCCATGATAGCCATGGAAATGACGCTGACATCGGTATTGCAGGCATTGGGCAGCGGATTCCCTACCCTCGCCGCAACGGTTATAAGGGTATGGGCGGTACAGGTACCGCTGACGTATCTTCTGACCCGCCCCGGCATGTGGCAGAGCGGGCCGTGGCTGGCCTATCTCATAAGCAACGCCGCATCTCTGGCAATATGCGGGATATATGCGTATTCACATATTAAAAAACTAAGTACGGAGGCAATATGAAAGCAATAGATATAGTCAAGGAACAGGCGGCGGCATACGACGCGGGCAAGAGCTTCGCCGTGGTTACAATAGTGCAGTCCGACGGCTCCACACCCCGAAGCAGCGGCAAGATGATAGTATACCCCGACGGCAGCTCAAAGGGCACCGTTGGCGGCGGGGCTGTCGAGCTGATTGCCATACGGGATGCGCAAAAATGCATACAGTCCAGTGAAAACGCCTTCAAATCCTACGACCTTACATCCCCGTCATCGGATACCGGCATGACCTGCGGCGGCCATGTCAGCGTATTGATTGAAGTATTCATACCCCGGCCGCTGCTTGTTATGTGCGGCGCGGGCCACGTTGGCGGCTGCATGCTGAAGCTTGCGGAGTTCGTAGGCTTCGATACCATGCTCATAGATGACAGGCCGGAGGATGCCATAGCGGACAAAATAGAGACGGCCAACCGATTTGTAGGGGTGAAGGACTTTGAAGGCGAAATATCTGCGATGAACATACCGGCGGGAGCGTATTTCGTAATAGCTACCCACGGCCACGCCTGCGACGGGGAGGCCCTGGCAGGAGCTCTCGGCAAAAACGCCGCCTACATAGGCATGATAGGCAGCAGCAAGAAAGTCGCGGCGCTTTTTGATAAGCTAAGGGCAAAAGGCGTATCCGACCAACAGCTGGATTCGGTATATACGCCGGTAGGCCTGGATATAGGCGGCGAAACTCCGGAGGAAATAGCCATAGCCATAATGGCGGAGATACAGTCTGTCAGATACGGCAAAAACGCAGACCACATGAAGGGAAAGGAAAAGTAGCGTGTCCCGCATACTGATAATAGACCTTACGGATAAAAGCATAACGGAAGAAGCCGTTCCCACCGGTCATTACGGCCGGGGCCTCGCCATGGAGCTCATACGCCGCCACTCTAAAGAGGGCTGCGAAAGGCTTTCACCTGACAACACATTCGTTGTAGTTCCCGGCCTGCTCACCGGCTGCCACGTACCCTGCGCTACCCGGGCCACAGTAGCCGCCCGGTCGGACAATGGCTTTGCGGTAACCAGCATAACCGGGGATATGCCCCAGAAGCTGGCCTCTTTGGGCATATCGGGGCTGGTGATAAAGGGCAGGTATGAATGCGGGCGCTGTGCGGTTTATATGGACGGCGGTGCTGTCCGCATATTCCCCGTACCCGGGATGGACGGCCTTACCTGCGGAGATATTGTAGAGAATATCCGTAAAAAGTACGGCTCGGACTGCGCGGTCATAGGCACAGGCCCCGCCGGGGATATGCGGCTTCCGCTGAGCGGCCTCTTTACTACCTACCCCGAGGGAACGCCGCGCTTCACCTGCCCGAGGAGCAGCTTCGGAGATGTGCCGGGCAGCAAGAACCTTCGGGCAATAATAGTAAAATGCAATAAGTACTTCGGCGCTGAGTGCGCTGATGAAGAGCGGCTTATCCGGGACGGCAAGGCCCTGGCGCGGTTGATAATAGACGACCCAATATGCGGCGGCGCGCTGCCGGGGCTGGGGTCCATCACCATACTTCACTTATTAAAAAACAAAAACGCCATACCTGAGCTGCCCAAGGGCAAAAAGCCCTGCAGGCCGGAGAAAGCAGGCAGACTCAACTACTGCTGCGCCCCGGGCTGCGTAATAGGCTGTCTGAACCGCCACAGTGCCGGAAACGGCCATGTGTTTTCCGCTCCGGAGGAGGCGGAGGTGCGGGCGGCAATGGCGCACTGCTTCGGCGAACTTTCGGAAGAAGAGCTGGACCGCACCGCGTCGGCACTTTCCAAACGGGGAATGTCCCTGGGCCTCAACGCTACGGAGTTCGTATATACGGCAGCCATGTATATAGAGCTCGCAAAGCTGCCCAAAACGTCAGAAACGCTGCTTTCGCTTATAGAAGAAACTGCAAGAGGCAGCGTCCCGGGGAGGCTGATAGGCGGCGGGACCGCCGCCCTCGGCAGGCTTTATCCGGATAGGGAGGATATACAGCGCCGGGTGACCAGGCCGGCAAATACCAAGGATTCCGAGCGGCGTATGAGCCTGCATAAACTCTGTCCGGAGCTTGGGGATATAGGCGATCTGGAGCTGTTATACCGGCAGATATTCATAATGGAAAATCTGGGGCTTTGCATATTCTCGTCCTTTGCCCTGATAAACAGACCTGAGGCTATGGAGCTTATGGCGAGGCTGTATTCCTGCCGCACGGGTGAAACCGTTACACCGGTGCAGCTGCTTGAATACGCGGGAGAATGCCTTGCCGCCGAAGCGGACATGGCGAAGGACAGTGCCGCCGCTTCCGTGCGCCGCAGCATACCCGAGTTCGTAAAGGTGCTATACAGGTATTTCGGTGAGGAATAGATGGAAAGAATAGCAGGCTGCCCCAACCTTCGGGATATGGGCGGAATAAAAGTAAAGAACGGATATGTGAAGCCGGGGCGGCTGATTCGCTCAGGAGCTTTGTGGCGGCTTGAGGATAAAGATATTGAAAAGCTTGGCAGCATTGCCGCAGTATACGATATGCGAAGCGAAAACGAGCGGGCATATCACCCCGATCCGGAGATACCCGGCGCGGAGTATATACATATACCCATAACCGAAAATGGCCGCCGCAGGTTCGTCCAGAGCAAGCGCACACTGCCGGATAAGGTAGAGGACATATTGGAGGGCTACCGCTGTAGCGAGCCTGCATCTGCACAGCGCATGCGGGAGGTATATAGCGGCATGGTGCTGTCAGCCCATGCCGGAAGGTGCATTGAAGGCATAATACGCACTGTGGTGGAACAGCGTGAAGGCGCGGTGATATACCACTGTTCTGCCGGCAAGGACAGGGCGGGGGTGATATCCGCCCTGCTTCTCCGCCTTCTGGGCGCAGAGGACAGCGCCATATACGCGGATTATCTATATACCAACACCGCCCTTTCCCATGAGCTGGAGGAGGCGCGGTCAGCCGCTCTTGCTCTCAGCGGCGATGAGCGCGCAGCAAATTACGTTTTGGGCTTTTTCGCCGCCTGCCCCTGCTGGCTTGCTGCGGCGCTGGATACATTGGATAAAAGATTTTATTCGATAGAAGGGTATATAGCGCAAATGACAAAGGTTACGGAATGGGAGGCGGAGGAGTTTAGAAGAATATGCACAGAAAAAAGCCCGGATTAGACGGGCTCTTGTGTTAAATATGGTTAATGAAAACGCTCATGCAGCGCGCCCGCGCCGGCATCGTACAGCCTTTCATATCTGGGGTATCATCTGTTCAGGAAGGATCTTTACTGCAAGTTCAGCTTTATCTACGACCTTGGTTTCGGCTATGCCTGGGGACATTTACTCTGCGTAAATATGGTTATATTGTAAAATTTTACGTTCATAAGTCGGTTGGGAGGCCGTATTTCTTGCGCAAATAAGGAATATGGTTTAAAATATAAAAGCAATATTATGTAAAGCCAAAAGGAGGTATTGTATAATGCCGGGTACTATCAACAACGAATACGGAAAAGTTACCATCAGTGAGGATATAATTGCAACAGTGGCAGGCTATGCCGCCACCGAGAATTACGGCGTGGTCGGCATGAGCGCCAAGACCGCGACAGACGCCATACTCAAGCTGGTCGGCAGCGAAGCCAACAAGAAGCGCGGAGTAAAAGTATCCTTCATCGGCGATGGCGACGAGGTGGATATCGACCTGTACGTCACCATGGTCTACGGCGTTTCACTGCCTGTAGTGGCCAAAAACATGATAGACAACGTTCGCTATCGCGTTCAGGAGACTACCGGTATCAAGGTAGCCAACGTGAATATACACGTCGAAAGCATCAGTGCATAGTTTACTTAAGGGCGCATGCCTTTAAACGGGCTATGCATGGAGGGAATTGATTTGAATAATACTACAATAAGCGGGGCGCTCCTTAAGGAGATGTTCCTGACGGGCGCTGCCCTTCTTGAGAAGAACAAAGCGTATGTGGACTCCCTGAACGTATTTCCCGTGCCGGATGGAGACACGGGAACAAATATGTCCATGACAATGCAGTCTGCTGTAAAGGAAATAAAAGCCTGCAACGGCGGAAGTACGGTAGGAGAGGTAGCCGCGGCAGCATCTTTGGGCGCGCTCAAGGGAGCGAGGGGAAACAGCGGCGTTATACTTTCACAGATATTCCGCGGCTTTGCAAAGGCGCTGAAGGGCTGTGAGGAGATGGACGCGGAGCTGCTGGCCAACGCGCTGCGCATGGGGACTGAGTCCGCCTACAAGGCGGTGATGAAGCCCAAGGAAGGAACCATACTTACCGTTTCGCGCATGATAAGCACTGCGGTAGAGGGCGAGTTCAATCAGGGCGCAAACGTGTTCGGCCTTATCGACGTAATGATAGAAAGCGGCGAGGAAGCCCTGCGGCAGACGCCGGAGTTGCTGCCTGTGCTCAAGGAAGCGGGCGTGGTGGACAGCGGCGGCAAGGGTCTTATGACCATATACCGGGGCTTTAAGATGGTGGTGGACGGAGATGCCATAGACGATTATGTGGCAGAGCAGCAGGAAGCTGTTCCCCCAGAGGACAACGACCTTTCGCTGGAAGACGTAAATGACATAAAGTTTGGCTACTGCACTGAGTTTTTCGTCATACATCTTGTGGAGTCCTTCACTGAGGGCGACCTGGAAAAGTTCCGTGATAAGCTCATGAAGATAGGCGACTCCGTAGTAGTTGCCCACGATGCCGACTTTATCAAGATACATGTCCACACCAACATGCCGGGCAAGGCTTTGCAGCTGGCGCTCTGCCTTGGCGAGCTGGATAAGGTCAAGATAGAGAACATGAGGGAGCAGAACCGCGCCATTCAGGAGAACATCAAAAAGAACGAGACCGAGAACGCCATGGTAGCGGTAAGCGCAGGCGAGGGCATGGACAGCGAGTTTACAGGCGCCGGCGTAGGCGTGATAATCTCCGGCGGCCAGACCATGAATCCCAGCATAGACACCATAGCAAAGGCCATACGCAAGGCTAACGCCAGGAACGTATTCGTTCTGCCAAACAACTCCAATATAATTATGGCGGCGCAGCAGGCGGCGGAGCTTTCCGACCGTAACGTAATAGTCATACCTACAAAGACCATGATGCAGGGAATGGCGGCGGCAATGGCTTATGCCCCCGAGAATACTCCGGAGGTAAACCGCAAGCGCATGGAAAAGGCCGTGGCCAACGTTGTATCGGGCGCAGTTACATATGCCGTAAGGGATACCTCCTGCAACGGCCTGACTATAGCCAAGGGCGATATAATCGGCCTCAAGGACAACGCCATAACCTCCGTGGGCAAGACCGTGGAGGACGCTACGCTTTCTCTTATAGAAAAGATGCTTGAGGACAGGGAGGAAGCTATGGTGACGCTGTACTTTGGCGAGGGCGTTACCGAGGAGCAGGCAAATGAGCTTTCCGAAAGGATCATGGCGAAGTTCCCTGATACCGAGATCATAGCCATACCCGGCGGACAGCCGTTGTATTACTACTATATATCCGTAGAATAATGCATGAATGAAGCTGACTGACAGCATAACCGATTTAAAAGGAATTGGCCCACGCAAAGCCGAAGCTTTCGGCAAGCTGGGCCTTTTTTCCATGCATGACGTTTTGTATCATTTTCCGAGAAAATATCGGGATTATTCAAAGACGTCATGCATAATGGGCGCAAAGCACGGGGACTACGTGGCTTTGGAGCTGAAGCTCAAGAGCAATCCCAAGCTTGCCCGGGTGCGCCGCGGGCTGGATATCACTACCGCGCGCGCCTTTGACCAGAGCGGCGAGATCAATCTCACTTGGTATAACCAACCGTACAGAATGAAGGCGGTAGTGGCGGGCGAGTGCGTTTACGCCTGCGGCAGGGTGGACAGGATGCATGGCGTAAAGATGATAAATCCCAGCATATACCGCCAGCTGCCGGGTATACTGCCGGTATATCCTGTGTGTGCCGGCCTTTCGCAAAAGCTGCTGCGGGATACGGTCAAAGCAGTTCTTGAGGGCTGCAGTGAAGGGATAGAGGAGAGTCTGCCTGCCTCCATGCGGCAAAAGTATGGCCTTATCGGCCTTTATGATGCCCTTCGGGGCCTTCATTTCCCCGGCAATATGGAGGAAATAAAGGCGGCGCGGCAAAGGCTGGCCTTTGAGGATACGCTGCTGTTCAGCCTTACGCTGTCTATGATGCAGTATAGCCTGCCGAAACGGGAGCAGCCGCTGAAGCTGGAAGGAACGATGAGCAGCTTTATAAAGCTTTTGCCCTTCGAACCAACCAACGCCCAGCTCAAAGCTATGGAGGAGATACGGCGCAATCTTGCGGGCGAACGGCTCATGAACAGGCTGCTTCAGGGAGATGTGGGCAGCGGCAAGACCGCTGTAGCGCTTTATGCCATGTATGCGGCTATGAAAAACGGAAAGCAGGCGGCCCTTATGGCGCCTACCGAAATACTCGCGGCACAGCACTACACAACGCTCTGCAAGATTTTCGGAGCAGAAAATGTGGCATATTTAAAGGGCGGAATGAAGAAGGCCGAGCGGGAGGCCGAGCTTGCGCGCATAGCGGACGGCACCGCAAAGGCCGTTACAGGTACACACGCACTTTTACAGGGCGATGTGGAGTTTCACGATCTGGGGATGGTGATAACGGACGAGCAGCACCGATTTGGCGTAAAGCAGCGGGCGACTATCGGGGCCAAGGGCAGCGCAGCGGATGTGCTTATAATGAGCGCCACGCCAATACCGCGCACCCTCGCGATGATACTTTACGGAGATCTGTCGGTATCCTGCATAGACGAACTGCCGCCGGGCAGAAAACCTGTGGCCGCGCGCCTTGTGCCGGAGCACAAGCGGCAGGATATGTATAAATTTATAGCGGAACAGGCGAAGGCCGGACAGCAGGCGTATATCGTATGTCCGCTGGTAGAGGGCAGCGATTCCATGGATGACGTGCAGAGCGCCGTAGAGCTTTATGAGGAGCTTAAGAAGCAACTCAGCGTTCCCGTGGGGCTGCTGCATGGGCAAATGTCCAACGCCGCCAAGGAAAAGGCAGCAGAGGCCTTCCGCCGCGGTGAAACAGGAGTGCTGGTAGCTACTACTGTTATAGAGGTAGGCGTGGACGTTCCAAACGCCACGATAATGGCTATAGAAAACGCCGATAGGTTCGGCCTTGCTCAGCTGCATCAGCTCCGGGGCAGGGTGGGCCGGGGCGATAAGCGGTCCTATTGCTTCTTATTGAGCGGGGACAGCAGCGAAGCGGCGCAGCAGCGGCTATCTACGCTTGTCAAGACCAACAGCGGCTTTGAAATAGCCGAGACTGACCTTATGATGCGTGGCCCCGGCGAGTTCCTGGGCAAAAAGCAGCACGGCATTTCGGAATTTGCGGCGGCAAGTCTGGCCATGGACATAAGCGTCATGAAGGAGGCGAAGGACGCGGCGGAGGAGATACTGTCCGACAGGCAGGCCATGGCGGAGGCTTCGCCGCTGATACACAGAGCGTGGAGCAGGCTGGAGGCCATGAACGGCGAGATAGCCCGAAATTAGCGTTGATTCAAAAAAATTAAAAAACATATATTGTCATTCATAATAACCGCCGTCCGAGGGAAGATTAAGATCATAAACCTAAGGAAAGGAGGCGGAAAACAGAATGGCACGCAGCAATAAGATAGTAGTACCCGATGCTAAACAGTCACTGGACAACTTCAAGATGGAAGTTGCGCGTTCTCTGAACGTAAACCTTAAGCAGGGCTACAATGGCGATATCAAGGCTAAGGACGCCGGTTCCGTTGGCGGCGAAATGGTAAAACGCATGATAGAATACGCTGAGAACAACATGAACGGCAACATGATGCGATAATTTAAGCAGCAACAAAAAGGGCGCGGGAACGCGCTCTTTTTGCTTATCCCGGTCACGGGAGAATATGCACTAACAGCAATTTATTACCATTCATACTTTTATAAATTCGGAGCAGATTATAACTACACTCAGCGAGTAAGGAGGTGAAAAACAGAATGGCACGTAGCAATAAGATAGTAGTACCCGATGCTAAGCAGTCCCTGGACAGCTTTAAGATGGAAGTTGCCAATTCCCTGAACGTAAACCTTAAGCAGGGTTACAATGGCGACATCAGCGCGAAGGAGGCCGGCTCCATAGGCGGCAACATGGTAAAGCGCATGATCACTTATGCAGAGAACAACATGAACGGCAACATGATGAAGTAAGTTATTCATCGTGAGAAATTCCTTTCAAAACGGGCGTAGCTTTTACGCCCGTTTTTCGCATATATAGAATGCGGTCCCGCCGATTGTCGAAAAAAGTGGTAAAAAGATAACATTATGGCAAAAGATTGCGAAAACATAAATACTTTGGCAAAATATAGAAAAGCACCGAACGAAGCAGCACAAAGGAGGAAGAACCATGAAGGTATCGGATTTCGTTGAAGGTAAATTGATGGAAATTGGCGCCACACCGGAATATACTGGTTATAAGTATCTGGTATGCGCCATAGTAATGTCGATGCAGAACGAGTATCTTTTGAATAACGTAACTACCAAGATGTACCCGGCGATAGGAAAGCGCTATGGCGTGAGTCCTGCCAGCATAGAGCGAAGCATACGCACTGTGATATCCGCCATATGGTACGATGGTGATCCGGAGCTCCTGCGTAAGCTTATGGGACGCAGCTATCCGGTGCAGCCGGGCAATGCGAAGTTCATAGGCGTAGTAAGCAGGCGTCTGTCCTTCTATTGCCGCTGCAATGCGGAAACGAGCAAAATAAGCAGGCAGGCCAACATATAGAATAAAATTGCATTGCAAAACCCCGAATTTTATGCTACAATCTCCTGGTATGAGCCGGTGTGTTGGAATTGGCAGACGAGGAGGACTCAAAATCCTTTGCTGGCGACAGCGTGTGGGTTCGAGTCCCACCACCGGCACCAAGCATAAGCGGGACATGAACCCCTGTTAGCTTGCCGAAAACGGCTATTTATGGGGTAATTTCAGTGTTCTGCGATTTGATTTTCTAGCCATTTTCCCAGCGAATTTGGCTATTTTTTATGGCAATTTTGAGGCTATTATCTAGTGCAAAATGAGACTCATGCACCAGATTTTATCTTCACTGACATAAAAATTGGTGCATGAAGACAGGAATCTCACGGCTTTTTGAAAAGGAATAAATAGTAAGCATAAGCCGCACGGCTTTTTCCTGATGCACCATTTTTATAGACTTAATGCTACAGACAATACCTTCTGCTTTAGAGCAATTGTTATAATGGTTTATAATAATACCAATGAATACGACG
The DNA here is from genome assembly GCA_004557245.1 of Clostridiales bacterium. Classification (GTDB taxonomy): domain Bacteria; phylum Bacillota; class Clostridia; order Christensenellales; family CAG-138; genus SFEL01. The sequence continues at coordinate 129,177 of SFEL01000001.1, forward strand.
GACATCAAAACAGGAATAGATTTCGAAAACTATGTAATGCAGCTATTTTTATTGGATGGAATAAGAACATTATCAACTCCGGCCTCTAACGATTACGGATCTGACCTAATCATAAAATACAATGGCATAATTTTCTCGGCCCAATGCAAGTTCTATTCAAAACCTGTAAGTCTTAAAGCGGTCCAAGAGGTCATGGGGTCACTAAAATACTACAACGCAAATTACGGTATAGTAATAACAAATTCTTCCTTTACGCAACAGGCTCAGAATCTAGCTCGGACAAATAACGTCCTGCTTATTGATGGCAAAGAATCGCTTGAATCCCCTAAGGAGATTCTTGATGCTTTTATTAAGCGTATTGATAGCAATCGTCCAATTCCGACACCAATAAGCGACGAGTTAACTATGGACGATTTAGTTGTCCGCTACGGCGTCAGCAAGGGGACAATTCTTAAAAACTTCTTAGGAGCAGGATTACCCTACGATAAGGTTGGCCGCGAATATCGCTTTTCGGAACAAGACATAACCGCATGGGAAATAGAAAAACGTTCTATCCCATACAGAAAAGACGAATCCATATTGCTTCCTGGGTACGTCGCATACATAAAGCAAAAAAATGAAGAGTTGAAGGCCGCAAAACAGAATGGTGATAAGGAGATGGTTCAGTCCATAAAACAAGACTTAAAGAATCATGGGCAGTTCTATGTCGAACCATGGATGTGGGTATTAACTGGTATTGGTATAGCTATTGCATTTATTGCCTTTTGTCTTATCATAATCCCTACAATACGCCTATAAACAATCAAGATTGGGTTGCAGCCAGATAAATCCTATATACTCCAAGAAACGCGTTGCGGCGTATGTTCGTGTATCGACGAGTCATGAGCAACAAATAGATAGCTTAGAGGCTCAAACTTCATATTATAGGAATTTGATTTATAAGAATCCAAATTGGTCTTTTGTTGACATATATATAGAGTCTGGACGCTCTGCCACAAATATACAGGGACGACCAGTCTTAAGAAAACTTCTCGCCGATGCTCATGGCAGACTAGTTGACTTAATTCTTGTAAAATCCATATCCAGGCTTTCTAGGAACACGGTAGATTTGCTCATCATAGTGCGAGAGCTGAAACTAATTGGCGTCGAAGTATTTTTCGAGAGGGAATCACTATCCTCATTCGATCCAAAGTGCGAGATGCTTTTGTCTATTCTTGCCTCGCTGGCTCAAGAGGAAAGCCATAACCTTTCCGAGAATATTAAGTGGGGCATCCTTCGCAAGATGGAGAACGGGGGTTTCACCCTGCCCTATGCCAGATTCTTAGGCTACAAAAAAGGACAGGATGGACGGCCCGAAATTATCCCAAAGGAAGCTCGAGTGGTGCAACGAATTTATTGGTTATATCTAAACGGTGTGCCCATTAACCGCATTGCCACTATCCTCACTAAGAAGAAAGCTCCTGCTCCTGGAGGTGGATGTAGGTGGCATTGGAGTACGGTTTATAGTATTCTCACAAACGAGAAATATATGGGCGATGCCCTGCTTCAGAAAACTTATACACCAAATTTCTTGACCCATAAATCTATGGTAAATAATAGAGCTATTCGGCAATACTATGTTGAAAATTCCCATCCCGCAATCGTCGACAAGGAAACCTGGAAACTGGTGCAAAACAAAATTGCAGCCGAGCATAAAAGAAAAACTGGTGCATAAATAACGAGCGGCATGACAAAACGGAGACTTCAAAAAGCCATGACGGGCGCTATTTGATGTATCATAGGTGACGTCATAAGACAAAGCAATATAATCCGAACCAAATCTTCCCTGTGGGAGACGGGTTCGGATTATTTGTTTATTTCGACAGATACGAAAACACCTACTTTCCGAATGGCGTTATCAAGCGTCCCGAATCCAAACCGCGAGGACCGCGAAAGAAGAAAATCGGCAATTAGAAAAACAGGCAAGGCAGCCCCCATTATCGGTGAACTGCCTTGCCTGCTTCTATGTTATTCAGCGTCTTGTGGTGCGTTTACTTTGTTCGCTTTCTCTATCTGCTGCGCTTTCCACTCTGCAAACTCCCGCTGGGAAAATGCACCGCGCTATGATCTCAATTTCTCGCTGCGGAATGGTGGTGTTGTTTATCAGTTTCTTTTTTCTGCCCAATAAGCGACTCCTTTCGTATGGATTCAGGACAATGGCGATTTTAGCAGTTCAGCCGCTTTTTTGAGGTTTTCAGCGGCGTTGCCTTTGCGGAAGTTTTCTCCGTTGAACAGGATCGGGACACACACTTCCAATATGCGGTCATAAATACGGCGATCATCGAGATCGGTTGCTTTCTGCATAGCCGACAGCGTGATATTGGTGGTGATAATCATGGGCTTACCCGAAAGCAGCCGACGATTGACTACATCGAAAACGCACTCCTTGCCGTAGCTTGTATTTCTCTCCGCGCCCAAATCGTCAAGAATGAGAAGATCGGGACGCATAAGCTGTTTTATATAGCTGTCACGGTCTGCACAGAAATTACCTTGCATACGGTTGACCACATTGGACATACCGACATAGAGGACGGAAATCATACGGTCAATCAGAGCGTTTGCAATACAGCCTGCCGCATAGGTTTTTCCTGTACCGACATTCCCGAACAGCAGCAGTCCGATCCCCTCACGGCTGAAGCTGTCCCAATTCTCGGCGTATTCCCGCGCTTTGACAAGCTGCGGTGTCATAACCGAAGCATTGTCGAAACGCCATGCGGCAGCGGGAATATCTCTGAATGCCTCGGAGCGTAACAGGCTAATATGGCTCATGCGCTCAAACTCGTGTCGTTCTGCCTCGCGCTGCTGCTTTTCTTCGGCAGCACATTTGCATTCGGTGGGGTGACGGTCAATGCCGCAAAAAGGGGGATTATCTGCAAAATACGCCTCTTTCGGCGTGTGGCACTTGCCGCAGTATTTCAGCCCATCTTCGGGATTGATGTAATCATCAGGCGCAGCATTGGCAGCGTCAGCGGTATCAATGATGGCGGACAAAATAGGATCAATTTTCATAGGCACTCTCCTTTATCGTAGGTGTAATCGTAATCATAGCTATTTCCGGGTTTCGGCTTGCTGTCCTCATCGAGCCACTTTCGGATCGTGGCGTAGTGGTTAGCGTAATGCTTTCCGCTTGTTTCCATATAAGCCGACAAACGATTGATATATTCCTCGAATTTGTCAGGGTAAGCATTTTGAAGCCAGGTAAATTCATCGTCAGAAAGAAAAACATTTTGATATTCACCGAAACGGCGGCGGGCTATCTCTCCTCTTTCTGTCTGAATCAAGTTTATATATTCTTGTTTTGTATTACTTGTGGGCAATTTTTGCCCCATACAAGGTGAAGATTCCTGCACTTCCATAGGGCAAATATTTCCCTCTGGTGGTGAAGAAAGCTGCACCCCATCGGGCAGATGCAGGAATATGCGGTTAGCCCTGTTCCAACCTTGACGGACGCGAGTGATAAGCCCCGCATTTTCCAACTCGTTCAGCGCGGTTTTTACTGTCCTTTCGCTTCGGTTGAGGCCATCTGCCATCTGCTTTATCGTGTAAATGACATACACATTTCCGTCCTCTGATACCCACCCCGATTTTTGCGAAAGCATGGTGCGGTTGAGCAGCAGCCCATAGAGCAGCTTTGCATTTATCGAATGTTCGCTTGCAATCATAAATCGTGGTAATGGTATGAATGGAGGGAGCGCGGTATCTTTCTTGAAATAGATCATTCATCACTTCCTTTCGCGGGATAGTCCATCACCGGGGCTTGGCCGTTGGTGGACGAGGAAGTGCGGCGTTGTGTCCATCTTTGGAGCGTTTGGAGCAGTAGCGCGGACATTCGATAACGATAGCGCGGAAACTCTGCTTGCACTCATGGACGCACTTGCGGCAGAGCGCGTTATAGGTGATACGGTTGCGGTCATTCAGAAAAAACGACCATTCCTGTTTTCTCTTTTTACTCATGCGTGACATATCGTGATCCCCCTTGCGGTTATAATTCTTTTTTCTGCACTTCCCGCAGAAGCGACCAAATCTCGGCTTGCCGTTCTTTGAGATCGGCTATATCGTCTGCGTAGAAATGACCTGTGCTGTTGATACGGCGGCAAATATGGTTGATGTTCGTAGCGGCGCGGCTGACAGCAGCAGCGAGCTTTTTCTGTTCGGTGTAGTCCACCTTTATAATGTAGCCATCAATCGCCATCTTTCGGAGATACGCGCCCATGTTGCGTGTACCAAGTTGCGCCATCTTGCTCTCTATGAGTTTCTTTTCCTGTTCGGTGACGCAGAACTCAATTCGTATTGGTCTTGTTCGGTCTGCCATAAAAACACTCCCTTCAATTTACAACGGACATTTTTTAGCTCATTGGAGGGGTACTCCCCGCAAATTTTTTAGTTTTTCCTTTCACCCTACAACGGACATTTTTGTGCCATTTTAGGGGGTATGCGACTTATTAAATTTTCGTGAACGCCACAATTCCCCTCACTTTACAACGGACAAAATCTTGCGCCTATGTTGCACAATGATCGAAAAACTCTTCTTACCCTACAACGGACATTTCAGATGGAAAACTTGGCACCCTTTCACCATTCAACGGACAATTTTGGGCTGAAACACAAGTATCAGCGATAAAATAAACCTCTCACTTTACAACGGACATAAAATCGCTCGCTGATGGTCTATGCAGCAAAAAATTAGAAACTCTTTCACTTTACAACGGACATTTGAGCAGAGAATATCAAGTCTGAAAGTAAAAATATCTCCTACTTTTCAACGGACATTTTTTCGGCGTTTGTCCACCGATACGCGAAAATTTCTATAAAAAATGCGCCCTCGGCTTTTTTAAGGACGAGAGCGCAGTATATCTGCGGATATGAGATTTTAGAGAATAGCAAGCACAGCCGGTGTCCGTACACATCGGCGATTTTCGATTAAGGAAACCCTCCCCTTAATCTTGAAAATACTTGTTGGGATGTCTCCCAAGCCCTCTATCTTTACGAAAGGACGATTGCCTATGGCAAACAGAACAAGACCAAATCAGATTCTCTTCTTCGTCTCAGATGACGAGAAAAGAATGATTCAAGCGAAGATGGCGCAACTCGGTACTAAGAACATGGGAGCGTATCTTCGAAAGATGGCGATAGACGGCTACATCATCAAAGTGGACTATGAGAAGGTCATCCGGGGTGTCGTAGTAGATGTTACAAATGGTATGTAGACCGTAGGAATCCACCTGCATATAGGGCGAAAGCCGTCCACGAAGCTCCTGATAGACCCTCTCCGGCATCAGGTACTTTTTCTCGTAACGGTTAAAAACAGACTGTGGCATGCCGTTCCCTCCTTAGTTTATATCCTGCCGCACTTCCAAGGTCAGACCGTCGCTGAGAACGGTGATGCTGCCATCCTTGGTCTGGAGCGTGTGGACACCCTGATCGGCCAGAAACTTGCCCGCTTCCTCACCATCCTCCTCTTCTCCGGCGTCGATGATCAGCGTTTTGTTCCCAGCCCACACCACAATGGCGTCGGCCCTGCACTCCTCCAGTATTGTGGTTTTCAGTACCTCTAGCCTTTCGCCGCCGGGAGAAATACCGCTGCGGGATAGGAGCAGGATGAGTGCCGCCAGGGCCAGCGAAACCACTACGGTCACATTGCGGTTTCTGTTCCGGTTCATACCCTCCCCCCTTTATACGCTTCTATCGTAACAATGCAGAAAGAGGGGACTTTATCGCACACACTCAAAGAATATTTCAATTAGGATGTAGGGTCCACTCCGCAAACCGCTCCCGAAGTTCCGCAATTTGCTGCTGCAGCATCTCTGCGTTTTTCTATGCCGATAGACTATATATACGA
>SFEL01000030.1 GCA_004557245.1 Clostridiales bacterium
TTCGAATCTCGCCACTCCGACCAGCAGAATAAGGCCCGTTTTCTTAGGAATAGCTAGGAAAACGGGCCTTTTCTTTTTGTCTTTGTGCGGCATTTACCCTTTAATTTACCCTTTACAGATTTTTATTGGGCGTTTTTCACGCCCGCCACGGTGCTGATGAAGCGCTCCATGCGGCCCGCGCTGGCCTGCTGCATCTCCTCTGTGCAATGCCCGTAGACCTCCATGGTGAACGCCGCCGTATGGTGGCCGAGGTTGCTCTGCAACGTCTTCAAGTCGTCCCCTGCTTGCAGCGAAGCCACGGCGTAGCTGTGCCGCAGATCATGAAAGCGGAAGCCTTCAATGCCCAACGGCTCCGTGATCCGGTGAAGCGCTGCACGAATGCTGTTTGGAGACAGGTGACGCCCGCTCTCATCCGTGAAGACCAGGTCTTCCCCATTCTCCCAGACCGGCCCGGCTGCCAGCTTCCAGAGGCGCTGCTGTGCGCGCTGCTCCTTCAGCACCTCCAGCACGGACGGCGCAACGGCCAGCGCGCGCGGCTTGTCGTTCTTGAGCGTACCGAAGATATACTGCCCCTTGACCTGGTGAAGCTGGCGATAGATGCGGATCATGCCCCGGTCAAAGTCGATGCAGTCCCACGAAAGCGCCAGGATTTCGCCCATGCGCAGGCCGGTGAACAGATCAACTGTGAACAGGCGTTCGTAACGGCTGCCCTTGATCGCCTGTAGAAATGCATAAATCTGCTGCGATTCCATGGGCTTGATATCCGTCTTCTCGATGCGCGGCAGCTTGCAGCGGTCAGAAGGATTGACCTTGATATAGTCCAGCTCGACGGCCTGCTGGAGGGCGCGATGCAGCGTGCCGTGCGTATCCCTGATGGACTTCGTCGAGAGCTGCGTAAATCCATCGTCACCGCGCAGGAAACCATTGTACATATGCTGGATATGATGCGTGCTCAGATCGGTCAGCTTGATTCTGCCTATGTGCGGCACAAGGCGAACGCGCACCGTGGAGCGGTACTTGTCCAGCGTGCGCGGTTTGACGCCCACGCAGTAATCATTCAGCCAGGTGTTCAGCCATTGCTCGACCGTCAGCTTAGACGGCGCGGTATATATACCGTCATCAATAGCCGTCGTGATCTGCTGGAGGCGCTGCCGGACTTCCTTCTGCGTCTTGCCGTAGACGGACTTCTGAATCTGCTTGCCTGTGCCGGGATCGCGGCCAAGCGTGTAGCGTCCTTCCCAAGTGCCGTCCTTGCGCTGGCGGATTGTGCCGCCGCCCTGGGCGTTACGGGTTGTCTTTTTTCTGGGCATGCTTTTCGACCTCCTCTTTTATGCACCCTTCTATCAGACCGTCCATAATCCGCCTGGCTTCTGATTTGTACAGCAGCCCCCAGTCCGCGCCAAACATCTCATTGCCATCAGGGTCAAGCACCTCAACGTGCTTTCTTTCAGTCTGCAATGTATACTCGACCGACCGCCGGAGATATGCGCCAAAGTCAGTCCACTCAAAACTATGACTGATGCCGGTGAAAACGAATTCAAAAAACCATGGGGCGTCTTTACATGCAGATACAAAGCCATCGAGGGCTTCTTGAGAAAGTCCCGTCTGGCAGCCAAGGTCTGAAGCATCCGGCCTGTACCCCGTGAGCAAATAGTCTGTGCTGACATCGAACCGACGCGCAAGGCTTACTACTGTCTCGTTGCTCGGTGAGCGATCGCCGCGCTCCCACATTCCAATAGCCGAGGGCGAAGCATCGACGGCTTGGCCAAGAGCTTCCCGGCTCATGCCCTCCTTCTCCCTGAGCGCTTTCAAACGTTCGCCAAAGGCTTTGTCGAATTCCGTTCCCATCATATCCTCCACTACATACTGTCAGACCAGATGCCAGTATAGGCGCAATCTTCACATTATGTTACTTTTATTGAATGCCTTCACATATTGTGCTATAATAGAAGTATAGAATACATGGGGGGATTTGTCAACCCTCTTCATGAAAACCAAGGAGGATAGATTATGAGCGACAACCGATTTATGACAGTAGCCGAAGTGCGAAAGGTGCTCGGCATCAGCAAGAATTCAGCGTACACGCTGGTTTCTCGCAGCGACTTCCCCTCGTTCCGGGCGGGAAAGGTCATCCGAATTCCCGTGAAGCAGTTCGAGGAATGGGTCGACCGCCAGGTCAAGAGCGGTCAGATCGTGGGGTGAGGCGCGATTGAGCACTGTACCCGACCACGCGATTGAATATGCCCGCAGGGGCATGCGCGTGTTTCCCTGCAATCCTGCGACAAAGACACCGTATACAGCACACGGTTTCAAGGACGCCTCAACAGACGAGCGCCAGATTCGTGAATGGTGGGCGCAAAATCCTGATGCAATGATCGGTTTCCACCCTGGAGACGATATCGTGGTTATCGACGTGGATCTGAAAGAGGACGGTTCCTCAGGCTATGACACCCTCAAACGTCTTGAGGCGAAATACGGAAAGCTCCCGGATACCGTGTGCAGCCAAACACCCAGAGGCGGACGGCATTTCTTCTTCCGCACAAGCGGACACGCCATGAGAGGGCTGAACGGCACAAACGTATTCGGGCCAAACTCATGCGTCGATATCCGCGGAAACGGCGGGTACGTCATTCTCCCGCCGTCAGCAAGGGCCGACGGCAGACAATATGAGTGGATCGTGGCACCCAGCGAAAGTACCTTTGCAGACGTTCCAGAGTGGGTGCTTAATGAAATCGGACGCAACAAGCTGCAGCATAGGCCCGCTGAAGAATCGAGCGAAGTTCAAGAACCGATCTATGAAGGAAGCCGCGACAGCCAGCTAACCTCTATCGCCGGGGCTCTGCGTCGTGTAGGCCTGGGGGCAGAGGCTATCGAATCCGCATTGATGGACATAAACGCTGAGCGCTGTGTGCCGCCCCTGCCGGATGACCAGGTTTCGAAAATCGCGCGCAGTGTCTGCCGGTACGCGCCACAGCCGCCCAGCGCCAAGAGCAAGAAGGTCGTGCAGGAGGATGTAGAGCGTCTTCTTATCGACCAGGGCATCGGCGTCCTGTATAACACGCTCACAGGTGATCTGGAAGTAAAGGGCGTGCCCAATGGCTACTCTTCAGAAAATGCCCTCAACACGCTGCCCATCTACCTGAGCGACGCGTTCGCCAAGATCGGGCGCAGCATAACACCCACCCGCATAGCGGATTACCTGGGAGCTATCGCCGACAAGAACCGATACAACCCGGTCGATGACCTTCTCATGCGTGTGGAATGGGATCATCAAGACCGTCTGGAGGATGTTTACAGCATTCTGGGTCTCGCGCCGCATGACCATCAGGGGCGCACCTATGTGCGCAAATGGCTCCATCAGTGCATCGCGCTTGCCCTGAACGATGAGTCGCACCCGGTCGGTGCAGACGGCGTGCTCGTGCTGCAAGGGCCGCAAGGATGCGGAAAAACGCTCTTCGCCCGCAGAATCGCCATGCGCCCGGAGTGGTTTGCAGAGGGCGTGCAGATCGACACGAAGGATAAAGACTGCCTCATTCAGGCGACAAGGCCCTGGATTGCAGAGCTGGGTGAGTTCGACAGCACAGCGAAGAAAGAGCAGACCGACCTGAAAGCGTTTATCACGCGCGCATTTGATGACATCCGCAAGCCGTATGCGCGCAGCGCCGTCCGGCGTCCGCGCCGCACATCCTTCATCGCTACGGTGAACCCCGCCGAATTCCTCCGGGACGATACCGGAAGCCGCCGCTGGTGGGTTATCCACGTCAACCAGATTGACCGCAGGCGTCTCCTCGACCTCCAGCCCGAGTGGTTTGAGCAGTTGTGGGCACAGGTATACTCGACGCTGTACCTCAAAGACAAAAACGGTTTCCGGCTGACGGACAAAGAGCAGAAGCTCCTCCAGCAGGAAAACGAACAGTATGCAATGCCCCTCCCCGGTGAGCTTGAGCTTCGTGATCTGCTGGACTTCGATATGCCGGAGGATAAATGGCCGAGATTGACCATCACAGAATTGATGCAGGCCATGCCGAGAACATGCCGGATCACCGCAAATCAACTCGGCAGAATCGTTCATAAGCTGGCGAAAGAGGACAATCGCGTGCGGATCACACGTCCAAAGAACAAAGTGCGCTATTATCTGCCGCTCATCAACCCCTCATTCAGCCAATGGGGAGACGCGGACGCGCTTTGATACGGGGGTTAGGGCAAGAGGCTATCCCTGTCAGTACACATTTTCTCCTGCCCTAACCCTCATTTTCCCTTGTAATATCTAGCTTTTATTATATGTGGTTAGGTAGGTTAGGACGATTATGTATAAAAGAGATGTATTCTATATAAGGTGCATAGAGAGCATACAATGACGCAGAGATTGTTCGCAAATCTTTTTCACAAGTCTTTTGCTCACTTTCAGCCTCACCGTCCTAACCACCCTGATTTTTATAGTTATTGTTTGATTTTTGAGTACCCGGCTCGCGCCTTATACCCCATGGCAACCCTAACCCGGGTGAGTGTTCCCGCCCCCGACACCATGAAAGGAGCGCAGTATGGATCAGACCGAACTGTGCTCCGTCCCTGCACTTGCCCGCCGCGCCGCTTCACACGATCCCGAAGCCATCGAGATGCTCTGGTGCAAAGTGAAGCGCCTCGCCTATTCCGTCGCACGCCGCTACGCAGCCTCGTCCTCCGTAGATATCGACGATCTTCTCCAATGCGCGTTTTTCGCCATGCTGGACACCGTTCAAAGCTACGACGAGGAAAAGAACGCATTCAGTACCGCCTTCGTCTATCGTGTACGAAGAGCATGCGCGGATGCGCTCGGCCTCCGCCGCAAGCATGTGGACGAGATCGCCTGTCTTGATGCGCCGCTTGATGCTGAAGACGCAGACTCAAGCCGCATTGACATGGTTGAGGACGAAAGCGTTCGCCCCTTCTATGAAGCCATTGAAAAAGAGGAGCTGCGCGAAAGCGTTCGCTCAGCCGTCGCTGATCTTCCCGAAGAACAGCAGGCCGTAATTGATTGGAGGTATTACCGCAGCGCCACACTGCAGCAAACCGGAGACCACATGAAGATGTCCGCCGAACAGGTACGCACGCTGGAGGGAAAAGCCCTGCACACACTGCGCAAGAATCGTGTGCTTCGTCTTCTCTATCAGCCGCCTGAACCCCAATGCCCATATTCTTCCATTGATGATTACCCAACAGGCCTGTCCGCTTTCAGGCGCTCCGGCGTCTCAAGCATCGAGCAGGCCGTACTATCACACCACAGCCGGCAGTAATCCGGCAGAAAGGCAAGACATGCTTAAATACGACGACAGACTCATTTGTCCGATTCGCTCCGCTGCGTCTCCGATTGATAAGGTTTGCGCAGATAAAGAGTGCGCCTGGTTTAACGAAACGACTAACGGCTGCGCAATGTACGCACTCGGTACGCTTTGCGACGCGCTCACAGGCTACGACGAGACCACTGTTCCGGTGTTCCATGTTCGGCGCCTCAAGGATACAGACGTAATCGTAGGCGGCCACGTCGAGAGCGAAACTGCCCTCGGTTCAAACGAGGGTTGACACCGCAGCAGCGAAAGCGCTATAATAAAAAGCACCAGCTTGGGAGGCATCGACCGGCAATTGGAGCCTAGTAGACACCCTTCCAAGCTGGTTTTTTATGTTGTGTTCTTCTGCCCTACCCCCCGTTATGTATTCGGGCGCGATCAAGCACGTCACTTCAAGCTTTCATCTAATGTTGTTATTGTTTTATAATATAATTCTCATTTTTCACCCGCCCGGCAGTGGTGGATTTGAGCGTGCTGAAGTATATACACTACAGTATAGCACTCCCCCCGGGGGGTCCATTCCGCATCCCCCGCCCCCCATCCGTCACAGGATTTTCGTTTTCTCAGGCACAGCAAGAAAAACAAGAAAAAAAAAGAAAGCAACGCCTTCCTCCCCTTCATTGGTCTATGGGTGCCGCTCGTCTTGCTCCTCTGCTCAAAGGATCACACACAAATAAAAGCGCCTTCCGAAAATGGAAAGCGCTCTATAGAAAAAGGAAGTGTGCATGACCCGTCCCTGCCGTTCTATTATATCATCATATCTTTTTTATGTCAATAGCTATCTGTGAGTCGGCGTAATTCTCACTCAGCCTTTTCAACAGATAAACCAGCGCAGAGGCCTCTACTAGGCTCCAATTGCCGCTTGAATCCTCTGCGCTGGTTTATTCTATTATACAAGCATTCGCGCCCCAGGTCAACAGCCCTATGACCCTAGGCTAAACCTAGGGTCATGCATGGGTACTCATATGCGTACCCCATGCAGGCAAGGGCGTGCTTTCAACCCGCACCCTTGTGGATACCGCGTCGATCTATGCCCGACATAGGACGAAGAGCTTTAGCTCATTTCTGAGCGAAAGCAAAGGGGTGTCGTTCTGAGATACACCCTTTGCACATCTTCCCGGTACTGTGGCGGCCGAAATTTAGGCCGCCATCTCTGCCAGAGAAAGCCATACCCAGTAAAGGGGTCGAGGAGAAGGCCTCCAGCAATACGACCGCCCGCCTACGCCAGCGCCTCCGCGCCTCGTGTGCGTCCGCTGCAGAAGGCGCTGCGCTTGGGCTGGTCTGCGATCCTCGACGCCTTGTCAATACGCTGCCGCCCGGCGCAGCCCCTTTCCTTGCAGCTTCCGCACGCGGTCTGCTCCGGCCCTCGCTCCGGCGCGCTAGTGCTGCGTCCTGTCCTGCTCTGCGATCCTCCAGACGGGCGCAGTGCATTGTCTCTGCCTCTGCCGTCCCGCACGGCTGCGCCACCTGCCGTTCGCGCCTCGCGGCCAATACGCCGGGCGCGGATCAGCGGCCCGCCCCGATACTCTGCCGGTCTGCATACCCAGATACGCGCGCCCCTGCTCCGTCTGCCCGGCTCCTTATCTCGCGGTCTGCTCCCGGCGCGTGCTTCGCCCTGCTGCGTGTGGTCATCAAACGGGCACACGCCGACAGCCTCCAGCGCGCACGACGGCCGCCCGCCTCGGCCCTGCGGCCTGCTCTGCGTTCAGTACAGGTCAGGGATACTCCGCTGAAGCTGCGCGCCCTGCGAGGGCTTGCCGCGTCCTGTGCGCCTTCGCTTCGCCAGTCGCCCTGGTCGAATGGTGGATCAATCTTTCATCGCTTCTTCCTGGCTCTACCGCTTGTTTCTTGCGCCGTAGCCTGGTGGGGAAGCACAGAAACGCCGTTCCAGTCAAGGGTCAAGACGAGCGGCAGAGCCGCCCTTGACAGGCCCAGCGCCCCTGTGCAGACGAGCAAACAAGGCGGGTGCCGCCCCCGCCCTGCGGGGATTCTCCCGCCGCTGCTCATTCTGGAGGTGCTTGCTGTGTTCCGTCTCATCGTTGCCGGTTCCCGTTCGTTCTCGGATTATGCCCGGCTTGCCGCCGATCTGGACAGGCTGCTGTCTCGCCGTCTGCCTGCCGTGGAGATCATCTGCGGCGGCTGCGCCTCCGGCGCTGATGCTCTAGCTGTGCGCTATGCGCATGAGCGTGGGCTTGCATTGCGCGTCTTCCCGGCGCAGTGGCGGCTGTATGGTGCTGCCGCTGGCCCGTTCCGCAATGCGGCTATGGCTGCGCATGGCGATGCCCTGGTTGCATATTGGGACGGCTGCTCCGCTGGCACTGCGTCCATGGTGCGCTGTGCGGCTGCGCATGGTCTGCGCGTTGTCCTGCGCCGCTTCTGAGCCGTTCACGTATAAAGAGACCGCCACAGCAGCGCATCTGCTCGGCGGTCTTGTTCTTATGATCCGATCCACTCAGGAGCGAAGACGCCCGCAAAGGGTCGGCATTGAATACCAGCCCTTTAGCCCTTGATTCAAACAAGGGCTATTCCTCCAGCGGATCAGCCGAGGGGGCCTGCTTCCATTCATCCTCTGTGAGGCCCATATCCGCCCGCAGGAGCGCGTTGACAAGCCCGTTGACCGATTGCCCCTTGTCGGAGGCGTGCGCCTCTACGGCCTGTTTACGGCCTTTGGGGATGGTGATTGCAAGACGGTCATAGGCTTTTTCATTGTAGCGCTGTTTCACCGCACTGGAAGTCTTTGTTTTTGCCATTGTTAATACCTCCTTTTTATTTGATTATATCATAGAATAGATACTAACGCCAGTATGTCAATGTGCATATACTAGCGTTAGTATGTTTGTGCTAATTAACTATATACATACTAACGCTAGTATGATATACTATAGTCAGATCAAGGGAACAGCGCCCCGGTGCTATCAGTGAGACGGCAGCCGCTCCGAACGTCAGCACAGGGCCAAGGGCACGAGCCGAGGCGCTTCCTCTTGAACCAATAGAAAGGAGATCACACCATGAGCACCAACGAAATCAAGGCCAAAGCCGCCGAACTGAAAGAGCTGAAGGCTATGCAGGAAGAGCTTGCTGCCGAGATCACCGCCATTGAAGAGGAGATCAAAGCCGCGATGGGCGATCAGGAGCAGATCACCGCTGGCCCCTTCAAGATCACCTGGAGGCCCGTCACCAGCAGCCGCCTCGACAGCGCCGCGCTCAAGAAGGCGCTGCCGGATATCGCGGCCCGCTTCACCAAGACCATCACGACCCGCCGCTTTACCGTGGCATAAAAAAGAGCCGCTTTCCCGAGCGGCCCACAGTCTCCCCTGACCCGCCAAGACCCGGAGCGACTGCCTCAAGTATAGCACATGGGGCAGTCCTCCGCAAGAGGAGGAACACCCATGAAGGATATTTACCAGGCCATCACCGACCGCATTACCGCCCAGCTTGAGCAGGGCGTCATCCCGTGGCGCAAACCGTGGATCGTCTCCGGCAAGGCATGCGCCATCAGCCGCAGCACCGGCAAGCCGTATTCCCTGCTGAACCAGTTGATCCTCGGCAAGCCCGGTGAATACGTCACCTTCGCCCAGATCAAGCAGGAGGGCGGCAGGATCAAGCGAGGAGCAAAGGCGCAGTTCATCGTGTTCTGGAAGTGGATCGAGCAAGAGGACAAGGACAACCCCGGCGAGATCAAGAAGATTCCCTTCCTTCGCTACTTCAACGTGTTCCACCTCGACGACTGCGAAGGCCTCCAGCCCAAGCACAAGACCGCAGCGGCCCAGCCCCTTGAACCCGACGCCGCCGCTGACGCGATCATTGCTGACTACCTGACCCGATCCGGCGTAAAGCTGGAGCACCTGCCCGGCGACCGTGCTTTCTACAGGCCCAGCACAGATACCGTAGTGCTCCCGGAGATGGAGCAGTTCGCTGAGCTGGCCGAGTATTACAGCACCGCCTTCCACGAGCTGACCCACAGCACCGGCCACGCCTCCCGCCTGAACCGGCTCACAGCAACCGCTCACTTCGGAAACGAGGAGTACAGCAAGGAAGAGTTGATTGCGGAGATCGGCGCCGCCGCCCTGGTCAATCACGCCGGGCTGGAGACCTCCAGCAGCTTCCGCAACTCCGCTGCCTACGTCCAGTCCTGGCTCAAAGCCTTGCAGAATGACAAGCGCCTGATTGTTAGCGCAGCAGGGCAAGCCGAGAAGGCATGCAGCCTGATCCTGAACAACTGACACCGGCACAGGGGAGCGCCCGCAGCAGGGCCTCCCCCTCACCAGAGAAAGGAGATATACAGCCATGACCCTGAACGAGATCACCATGCAGACCGAAGAACCCTTGCACACCGTGCGTCAGTGCTATGAGTGGGCGAGTTTGATGGCGTCAGACCTGTTAAACGAATACTTCAGCGTCGACAACAGTGTCGACATCAGCGACCAGAAGGAGTGGTGGAAGTTGGCGCACGGCTTCAAGAACGCCGAGACCCGCAGCGAGATCATCCTCGACGCATTGTCCCGCATGCGTGATGCACTGACCGAAGTCGAAGCAGTCATGGAACAGATCAGGAGGGAGACGCCGCCTCCCATGATCGACCCGATCACCGGCGGCATAACCCGCTCCAAGGCATCAACAATGTCAGACAAGATAAGGGACGCAGATTGAACGCCGCCCCAGCCATTCGAATAGCAGATATCGAGTTCAACCCGCTCAATTCTGAGCAGGTTGAACTCGAACAATTTTGTCCGGGTTCAGTTTCGAACAAAATTGTTCGGTTCTCGTTTAGACCTCCTAACGGCGGACAAAAAAGTCTGTCGTTAGGAAGTTTCCACCCTTTAGTTTACCCTTTACACATTACGAAACGATGTGATATGCCGGAATAGAAAGGAAAATGAGAATCAAAAGAATTCAGCTATTGCTATGTTTTTCAGGAGCAGTTGAGACAGCAAAAGACACCGCAGGAAATGCCCCGGCAAATTCGAATCTCGCCACTCCGACCAGCAGAATAAGGCCCGTTTTCTTAGGAATAGCTAGGAAAACGGGCCTTTTCTTTTTGTCTTTGTGCGGCATTTACCC
>SFEL01000031.1 GCA_004557245.1 Clostridiales bacterium
AGCCTAACGCCCGACCTATCCGACACAATGGCCAAGTGCCGGATAGGAACGGCAAAATTTTTTACACTTCTATTACTTCTTTATCGCACATCAGCAAAATCCCAGGGCATGAAGCAGCTCATGGCGGGCGGCGGCGTTGCCCTTATCGGCATGACCCTTGTACCGCTGCTTTCCGGGCTGTTCGGTTAAGATAAGCGGGTAAAGGCTTATGCAGAGCATACTTGACGCGATTAACGAATGGATAAAGGAAATCCTTATCGGAGCCATAAACGGTAATCTGTCATCTATGTTCGGGGACGTAAACGAAAAAGTCGGCACTATCGCCGCAGAGGTAGGCAGGACCCCGCAAGCGTGGAACGCAAACGTATTTTCCATGATAAGGACGTTATCGGAAAACGTGATTGTCCCGATTGCGGGGCTTGTCATTACCTATGTCCTATGCTACGAGCTAATCAGCATGGTAACGGAAAAGAACAATATGCACGATATTGACACGTTCATGTTTTTCAAGTGGATATTCAAGGCGTTTGTCGCAGTCTATCTTGTTACGCACACCTTTGATATTACTATGGCGGTGTTCGATATGGCGCAACACGTTGTTTCCGGCGCGTCGGGGGTAATCGGCGGCAACACGAATATAGACGTTGCCGCCGCCCTTGGCTCCATGCAGGACGGGCTTGAAGCAATGGAAATCCCCGAACTGCTCTTACTTGTCATGGAAACAAGCCTTGTGAGCTTGTGCATGAAAATCATGTCCGTATTGATAACCGTTATCCTCTACGGCAGAATGATAGAAATTTACCTTTACTGTTCGGTATCGCCTATCCCGTTTGCAACAATGACAAATCGAGAGTGGGGACAGATAGGAAACAACTACCTAAAAGCCCTGTTCGCTATCGGTTTTCAAGGCTTTCTGATTATGGTATGCGTCGGCATTTATGCGGTTTTGGTAAACAGCATGATTATAGCGGATAACCTGCACAGCGCGATTTTCTCCCTTGCAGCTTACACCGTTATTCTCTGCTTCTCCCTGTTCAAATCCGGCGCACTGGCAAAATCCATATTCAACGCACATTAAAAGACCGCGGGGCTTTTCCCCGCAGAAAGGAGGTTTACGCTTGGCGTATGTACCCGTACCGAAAGACTTATCCAAAGTCAAAACAAAGGTTGCTTTCAACCTTACAAAACGGCAAATCATTTGTTTTGCGGTTGCCCTTATCTTAGGACTTCCGCTTTTCTTTTTGCTCAAAGACAGCGCAGGCACAAGCCTTGCGTCGGTGGTAATGATTGCGGTCATGCTGCCCTGTTTCCTGTTCGCCATGTATGAGAAACACGAGCAGCCCCTTGAAGTGGTGGCAAAGCACATCATACAGACAAAATTCATTGCCCCCAAAGAGCGACCCTATCAGACACAGAATTTATACGCCGTATTGGAACGGCAGAGAAAATTGGAAAAGGAGGTATCAGAGATTGCAAAAGGAACCTACAAAAAAGGCAGCGGGAAAAAGAAACGCCGGGGCTAACCCGCCCCGCAAGCTCTCCCGCGCCGAGAAAAAGCAGATTGCCGAGGTTATCCGGCAGGCAAAGGGCGACGGGAAAGCCCACACCGCGCAGCAGACAATCCCCTACCTTACCATGTACCCGGACGGGATATGCAAGGTATCGGAAAAGAAATACAGTAAATCCATTGCCTTTGAAGATATTAACTATCAGCTTGCACAGGCAGACGACAAGACCGCCATTTTTGAAAACTGGTGCGATTTTCTCAACTACTTTGACGCTTCCGTTTCGGTGCAGCTTTCTTTCATCAATCAAGGGACGCAGCGGGAGCAGGCAGAGAAAGCTATCAATATTCCCGCGCAGGACGACGCTTTCAACTCTATCCGCACCGAGTATTCGGATATGCTGAAAAATCAGCTTTCCAAAGGCAACAACGGGCTTGTGAAGCACAAGTACATCACATTCAGTATCGAAGCAGACAATCCGGCGGCGGCAAAAGCCCGCCTTTCCCGTATTGAAACCGACGTGCTGAACAATTTTAAGGTACTTGGCGCGTCTGCCCGACCTATGACGGGCTATGAACGGCTGAACGTGCTGCATGGCGTATTCCACCCGGAGGGCAAGCCGTTTTCCTTTGATTTTTCATGGCTTGCCCCGTCCGGGCTTAGTACAAAGGACTTTATCGCCCCGTCCTCTTTCCATTTTGGCGAGGGACGCTATTTCCGCATGGGTAGAAAAATAGGCGCGGTATCATTCCTTGAAATCCTTGCGCCGGAACTGAATGACCGTATGCTTGCCGACATTCTGGACTTGGAAACGGGCGTTATCGTCAATCTGCATATCCGCAGTATCGACCAGACCGAAGCAATCAAGACTATCAAGCGGAAAATCACAGACCTTGACAAGATGAAGATTGAGGAACAGAAAAAAGCAGTACGCAGCGGCTATGACATGGATATTATTCCCTCTGACCTTGCCACTTTCGGCAGCGAAGCGAAAAATCTCTTACAGGATTTGCAGAGCCGAAACGAGCGTATGTTTCTTCTTACGTTCCTTGTGGTAAACATGGCGGACACGAAGCGGAAACTGGAAAATGACATTTTCGCAGCGGCGGGCATTGCACAGAAATATAACTGCGCTTTGACGCGCCTTGACTATCAGCAGGAAGCGGGGCTTATGTCCTCTATCCCTCTTGGGGAAAACCTTATCCCTATTCAAAGAGGGCTGACGACAAGCAGCACCGCTATTTTTATCCCCTTTATCACGCAGGAGCTTTTCCAGACAGGCGCAGCCCTCTATTACGGGCTGAATGCTCTTTCAAACAACATGATACTCTGCGACCGCAAGCAGCTTAAAAATCCGAATGGGCTTATCTTGGGAACGCCGGGAAGCGGGAAATCCTTTGCAGCGAAACGGGAAATGACAAATGCTTTCCTCATTACGGACGACGATATTATCATCTGCGACCCGGAAGCCGAGTATTTCTCCCTTGTGCAGCGTCTGAACGGTCAAGTTATCCGTTTGTCGCCTACGGGCAAGGGCATTGACGGGAAGCCCCAGTATGTGAACCCTATGGATATTAACCTCAACTATTCCGAGGACGACAGCCCCCTTGCGCTGAAATCTGATTTTATCCTGTCCTTGTGTGAGCTTGTCATTGGCGGCAAGGAGGGCTTGCAGCCGATTGATAAGACGGTCATTGACCGCGCTGTAAGAAACGTGTACCGCCCGTTTTTAGCAAACCCCGACCCGGCAAATATGCCGATTTTGGGCGACCTCTACGACGAGCTTTTACGGCAGCCGGAGCCGGAAGCGGCGCGGATCGCGTCGGCGTTGGAGCTTTATGTATCGGGAAGCCTTAACGTCTTTAACCACAGGACGAATGTAGAGCTTTCAAACCGCCTTGTCTGCTTTGATATTAAACAGCTTGGAAAGCAGCTTAAAAAGTTGGGTATGCTCATTGTGCAGGACCAGGTATGGAACAGGGTAACGGTCAACCGGGCAGAAAAGAAATCCACACGCTACTATATGGACGAATTTCACTTGCTTCTGAAAGAGGAACAGACCGCCGCTTACAGCGTGGAGATTTGGAAGCGTTTCAGAAAGTGGGGCGGCATACCCACAGCCATTACGCAGAACGTTAAAGACTTACTTAGCAGCCGCGAAGTGGAAAATATCTTTGAAAACTCTGATTTTGTCCTCATGCTCAATCAAGCGGCAGGCGACCGGGCTATCCTTGCAAAGCAGCTTAACATTTCCCCGCAGCAGATGAAGTACGTTACCCACACCGAAGCGGGCGAGGGACTTATCTTCTACGGAAACGTGGTACTGCCCTTTGTAGACCGCTTCCCGAAAGAT
This sequence comes from Clostridiales bacterium, assembly GCA_004557245.1. Lineage (GTDB taxonomy): Bacteria > Bacillota > Clostridia > Christensenellales > CAG-138 > SFEL01. Next base: position 3,859 of record SFEL01000031.1, read on the forward strand.
ACCGAGCTTTACCGGGTAATGACGACGAAGCCGGAGGAAGTGGGCGAAGCATGACAGAGGAATTAAAGACGGACATTATCATCAACCGGGACGCGCTCTTTGCTCTTAGGGAACTGCCCGACGAAAGCGTGAATTGCTGCGTAACAAGCCCGCCCTACTATGCACTTAGGGACTACGGGCTTGACGCACAAATTGGGCGGGAGGACACGCCGGAGGAATACATAGAAAGGCTTGTTGCCGTATTCCATGAGCTAAAGCGCGTCTTGCGTTCCGACGGTACCTTTTGGCTGAATATCGCAGACACCTATTGCGGCACCGGGAACAAAGGTTACTATGCCGACCCAAAGAACCCGAAAGGCAGAAACGGACAGCAGACTGCGAAAAATGCCCGCGCTCCCGGCTGCAAGCAAAAGGATTTAATCGGTATTCCGTGGCTTTTAGCCTTTGCCCTACGCGCTGACGGGTGGTATTTACGGAGTGATATTATCTGGCAGAAAGAAAACCCTATGCCGGAAAGCTGCAAAGACCGACCGAGCCGCTGCTATGAACATATCTTTTTGCTTACAAAGTCAAAGAAATATTTTTATGACGCTGCCGCCATTGCGGAGCCTATCGCTGCCACAACAGCGGCGCGTTACCGCACCGGGCGGGGCGCGGGACACAAGTATGCTGATGAAGTACCCGGACAAGGGAAAGTACAGGGTATCAACCGCACAAGAAGCGGCGGCTACTATGACGAAGCACTTATACCGACCATGCGGAACAAGCGGGACGTGTGGCTTATCAACACGGTACCATACAGCGGCGGGCATTTCGCCGCCTATCCTCCGAAGTTAGCGGAAACCTGTATCAAGGCTGGCTGTCCGAAAGGCGGCGTTGTCATAGACCCCTTTTTAGGCAGCGGCACAACGGCGGCAGTCGCAAAAAGCCTTGACCGACACTATATCGGTATCGAACTGAATATTGAGTATTGCGCCCTTGCAAGGGCGCGGATTGGAGGTGTGCAGCCATAAAACAATATAAGCCGCGTGATAAAATCACGCAGAAAATGACCCGCGACGGACTTATCGAGGTCAACGAAACCAAAGAAACCGCCGAGCGTGTAAGCCGCCGGGAACAGGAAGCGGATTTTTCAAAACCGCAGGAGCAGCCCGCGCCGCAGGCTGCACAGGAAGCGGCGGCGCAGAACGTGGCAGAGCTACCCCCTGTTTCTCCTGACGCTTCCCCGCTTCCTCTTGCGCCAGAGCTTCCCCACAGGCAGGACACCGCTACCGCCGAGCGCGTCATGGAGCGCGTTGGCGCAGCCCAGACCCGGAAAGCGAGTAAAAAGGCAGCGCAGAAAGCACAGCGCGACGCTACGGTAAAAGAGAAATCTTCCCGCTTGCAGTTTACCGAGGAAGAATTAAATACGCCGGAGCTTGAAACGTATATCAAAAAATCCGATAAAGCCGCCGACCGTCTGGACGCGGCAAAGGCAGCTATCCCCAAAGAAAAGAAACTTGTAGGGGAACGCACCTTTGACGAAGCCACAGGAAAGGCAAAGACCCGCTTACGCTTTACCGAGCAGGAAAAGCCGATAAATGGCGGCAAAGCCCACCCTAACCCGCTATCCCGCCCCGCGCAGGAAGCGGGTATTTTCGTCCACAACAAGATACATTCCGTTGAAAAGGATAATTCCGGCGTGGAGGGAGCGCATAAATCCGAGGAATTAGCGGAGAAGGGCGCAAAGTACGGGACGCGGAAAATCCGGGAGGGCTACCGCAGCCACAAGCTGAAACCCTACCGGGCGGCGGCAAAGGCTGAAAAAGCAGCGGAGAAAGCAAACGTCAATTACCTGTACCACAAGACGCTGCATGAGAACCCGCAGCTTACAAGTAACCCCCTATCCCGTTTCATGCAGAAGCAGCAAATCAAGCGGCAGTATGCTAAGGCAGCAAAGACGGGCGGCGCAGCTACCGCAAAGAAAGCCGCCGAGAATACCCGCAAGGCAGCGAAGAAAACCGCCGAGGAAACAAAGAAAGCGGTTGCTTTTGTGGGGCGGCACCCGGCGGGCGTTGGTATCGCCGTTGCCGCGCTGCTCTTATTCATCATGGTATCAGCGGGACTTTCTTCCTGCGGGGCTATGTTTTCCGGCATGATGAACGGCGTTCTTGGGACGTCCTACACGTCGGAGGACAGCGACCTTGTGGCAACGGAAAACAACTACGCCGCAAAGGAAACCGAGCTTCAGCAGCGGATTGACAATATCGAGCGCGACAATCCCGGCTATGATGAATACCGCTACGACCTTGACAATATCGGGCATAACCCGCATGAACTGGCTTCTTACCTTACCGCCCTTTTGCAGAGCTACACGCCCCAGAGCGCACAGGCAGAGCTAAACCGCGTCTTTGATAAGCAGTACACCTTGACACTGACGGAAGAAATCGAAGTGCGCTACCGCACCGAAACCCGCACCGACACATGGACGGACGAGGACGGGAACAGCCACAGCGATACCTATACTGTTGAAGTACCCTATAACTATTACATTCTCAATGTCAAGCTGACAAACAGACCGATTAACAGCTTTGTATCGGAGCTTTTGACCGCAGAACAGCTTGAAATGTACCAGGTGTATCTGGAAACAAGCGGCAACAAGCCCTTGATTTTCGGCGGCGGTTCTCCCGACGTTTCCGCGTCCGAGGATTTAAGCGGCGTACAGTTTGTAAACGGGACGCGCCCCGGAAATACCGCGATTGTAGATATAGCGAAGCGGCAAGTCGGCAACGTGGGCGGGCAGCCCTATTGGAGCTGGTACGGCTTTAACAGCCGCGTGGAGTGGTGCGCCTGCTTTGTGTCGTGGTGCTACGGGCAAATGGGCTTATCCGAGCCGCGTTTTGCCGCCTGTCAATCACAGGGTATTCCGTGGTTTACTTCACGCGGGCAATGGGGAGCGCGGGGCTATGAGAATATCGCACCCGGCGACGCTATCTTTTTCGACTGGGACTTAGACGGAAGTGCAGACCATGTAGGGCTTGTTATCGGCACAGACGGAAGCCGCGTCTATACCGTCGAGGGCAATTCCGGCGACGCCTGCAAAATCAAAAGCTATCCCTTAGACTATGCCTGTATCAAAGGGTACGGGCTGATGAACTGGAACTAACCGCAAAAATGAAAGGAGTATTGACATTATGGCAATGAGTAAGATTGAACGTATCGACCGGGAAATCCAGAAAACCCGCGAGAAAATCACAGAGTATCAGAACAAGCTGAAAGGACTGGAAGCGCAGAAAACTGAAGCGGAAAACCTTGAAATCGTACAGCTTGTGCGCTCCATGCGCTTAACCCCCGCAGAGCTTAACGCTATGCTGTCCGGCGGCGGGATTCCCGGCATGGCTGCCGCCGTTCCCGAAGAAACCACAGACTATGACGAAGAACAGGAGGACACCGAGAATGAATAAGAAAATCCTTAGAACGCTGACCGCATTTTGCGCCGCCCTTATGCTCATGGGCGGCTTTTCCGTTACTGCTTTTGCACAAACGCCGGAGCAGCCCGCCGCTGACGCGACCAACGACAGCGGCGTTATCTATGAGGAACCCGAAGAAACCGCACCCCTTACGCCGGAGGGGAACGCGACCCTTGTTGACGATTTCGGCGGCAATAAGCAGCTTATCACAGTTACGACCAAAGCCGGGAACTATTTTTATATCCTCATTGACCGGGACGACGAGGGCGAAAACACCGTCCATTTCTTAAATCAAGTGGACGACGCAGACCTTTTCGCGCTCTTGGAGGACGGGGAAAACAGCGAAGCGCAGACCCCCGCTGTCTGCACCTGTACGGAAAAATGCGAAACCGGGAAAATCAATACGTCCTGCCCGGTATGCTCTACCAACATGACCGCTTGCAGCGGCAAAGAAGCCGAGCCGGAGCCGGAAGAACCTACCGAACAGTCGCAGGAAAAAAGCAATACCGGTGGGCTTGTGCTTTTCCTTGTCGTGGCACTTCTTGGCGGCGGGGGCGCGTTCTATTACTTTAAGTTTATGAAACCGAAGCAGAGCGTCAAAGGCGGCACCGACCTTGAGGACTTTGATTTTGAGGACTACGACGAGGACGAGCCGGAGCCGGACGACGCAGACGGGGACGCTTCCGAAGATGATACGGAGGACGAGGACGCATGACCCTGTTTACCGACAATCCCTTTGAAAAGATGATGATACAACGACCATGCGGGCGGCGCGACAATACGCCGCCTGTTTTCAAATCCCCGGCCTGCGCTTCCTGCCCCTATAAAGGGCAAGCCCCTTGTGTGGGCTACTGTCTGAAACAGGTACAGGAGAAACAGGGCGCGGAGCCGGAACGCGGAAAGGAGGAACTTTAATTGATTTTAGTTATCGCTGAAAAGCCGAGCGTGGCGCAGACTATCGCCGCCGCGCTTGGGGCAAAGAAGAAACAGGACGGATATATCGAGGGAAACGGCTACCTCATTTCATGGTGCGTCGGGCATTTGGTACAGCTTGCCGACGCTGCCGCCTATGGGGAGCAGTACAAAAAGTGGAGCTATGACAGCTTGCCGATTTTGCCGCAGAAATGGCAGTATACCGTTTCCGCAGATAAGGGAAAGCAATTCAAAATCCTAAAGGAGCTTATGCACCGCACCGACATTTCCGAAGTCGTCAACGCCTGCGACGCGGGACGTGAGGGAGAACTCATTTTCCGTTTTGTCTATGAAGTCGCCGGGTGCAAGAAGCCTATGCGCCGCTTGTGGATTTCCTCAATGGAAGAAAGCGCAATCAAGGCGGGCTTTGAGAACTTAAAGGACGGGCGGGACTATGACGCGCTCTTTGCGTCTGCCCTCTGCCGCGCAAAGGCTGACTGGATTATCGGCATTAACGCCACCCGCCTTTTCTCCTGCCTGTATAACCGCACCTTGAACGTGGGGCGCGTCCAGACACCGACCTTAAAAATGCTTGTAGACCGGGACGCTGCTATCAGCACTTTCAAGAAAGAAAAATATTACCATGTGCGGCTTGATTTATCCGGCGCAGAAGCCGCAAGCGGGAAGATCTGCGCCGCAGAGGAAGCAAAGGAACTGAAAGCGGCCTGCGAAGCGTCGCGGGCTGTCTGCACTTCCCTTGTGAGGGAAAAGAAAAGCGCAGCCCCGCCGAAGCCCTTTGACCTTACCTCTTTGCAGCGGGAAGCAAACCGTATTTTCGGCTATACCGCGAAGCAGACACTTGACCTGGCGCAAGCCCTGTATGAAAAGAAGCTGCTTACTTATCCGAGGACGGACAGCAGCTATCTGACCGACGACATGGAGGAAACAGCGGCAAAGGTTATCGCCCTGTTATGCGGGACGCTGCCCTTTATGGAGGGCATGAGCTTTTCGCCGGAGATTGCAAGGGTGCTGAACAGCAAAAAGGTATCAGACCACCATGCAATCATTCCTACTATGGAGCTTGCAAAGACCGACCTTGCCGCGCTGCCGGAAAGCGAAAAGAATATCCTTACCCTTGCGGGGGCGCGTCTTTTGTTCGCTACTGCCGCGCCGCACATCTTTGAAACGGTTACGGCGGTTTTCTCCTGCGCCGGAGCCGACTTTACCGCGAGGGGAAAGACGGTGCTTGCGGGCGGTTGGAAAGACCTTGAACGCCGCTACCGGGCAACGCTGAAAAACAAGCCCGAAGCAGACGACGAGGACAGCGCAGACGGAACGCTGCCGGAGCTTGCCGAGGGACAGAGCTTTGATAATCCCGCAGCAAAGGTAACGGAACACGACACAACGCCCCCGAAGCCCCACAATGAAGC
>SFEL01000013.1 GCA_004557245.1 Clostridiales bacterium
CGCGGTCAGCACCTCATGCAAGGAAAGCCTTGCTGCGCAAGCGCTTTTGCGGATTTGCCGCACATGTCGCCAAATCCGAATTAATCCATAAGGGGCTGCAGCCCCTTATCAACCCCTGGGTTTTTCGAAAGACTGAAACGCCTGTTTTATGCGAGCGTTTTTCTTAGCATATCAGGCACTTTTGAGGATTTACCATCTTCGCGTCTTCCAAGCCTGCAACCTCTAAATATATGTTTTTGTCAGGCTTTTCTTTTCTCTTTGCTTCTTTCGTCTTTTCTTTTCGCCCGAAAAGAAAAGAGAAAGAAGGGGGAAGACCTCAATGATTATTCTCCCGGGTGGGGCCTAACTATAACCGCGTTGGCGTCCCGGAGCTTCATTCTTCCTGATTGTCATCTTCCGCTACTCTGGGCACAAGGCTTTCCACAAGCTTTCCCTTACCCTGATGCTTCACGTAGAAATAGCCGAACAGGCTGAATACTACCGCGCCTATGAAGTTGACAAACAGATCCTCCATGGTGTCGTACAGGCCAATGTCAAGATAACCTCCAAGGCCGAGGCTCTGGCCATTCACCGCCACGTCGTTGATGCTGCGGATGACGATAGGCGTGTTTGAATTGGTGGCGTCCAGAGTGACGGAGGATATGGTGGTTATGACGGTGTCCTTCTGCATATCCAGCAGGAACAGCCGGTCAGCGGAAAACTCTATGAATTCCCACAGCACGCCTATGGTCATGGAAAAGCAAAATGCGGCGATTGCCATATACAGCGGGGAAAGACTGAGGCTGATTCGGTTGTCTTTGTTCAGCAGGTTTACCAGAGAGAAGCCTATTGCGGCGCACAGAAAGCCGGAGGTGGTGTGCAGCATGGTGTCCCAGCTGGGGTAATGTATGAAGTAGCATCCCAGCTCGCCGAGTATTTCCGCTGCGAATATAAATATGAGGATTATTATTTCAAGGGTGTCCGGCAGATCGATTTTCAGCTTCCTCTCAAGGAAAGAAGGCAGCATAAACAGCACCAGTACCAGCAGACACACGAACATACTCTCATATTCCTTCAGCATGGCGGAGCGAATCAGCGCTGCGACAACCAGAAGACGCAGTATTACGTATACTGTAAAAACCTTAGGCCGCTGTTTTGCATATGCCCTAATTTCTTTCATTCCGCGCCTTTTTTTGTTGTTTTCCATACTCTCCTCCTGATCAATGTGCATATCTGATTATAGCGTAAAAAAACAGTTCAGGCAACGAATGAGTATAGTCATATTAAAGCCAAAAAAATATAAAAAAAGTTAGAATAGGGTATAGCCAAACGAGGAAAAGGGTGGTATAATAAGACTATCAGAAATGAGAACGATAATCATTCTTAATCATCAGGAGGTATTATTAATATGAAGTTCCGTTGCACAGTTTGCGGTTATGTACACGAAGGACCTGAGGCCCCCGAATTCTGCCCCGTCTGCAAGGCGAGCAAAGACAAATTCGTGCCCGTAGAGGAAGACAAAAAGAGCTGGGCGGCCGAGCACGTGGTAGGCGTTGCTAAGGGCGTAGATCCCGAGATCATCGAAGGCCTGCGCGCCAACTTCAACGGCGAGTGCAGTGAAGTCGGTATGTATCTGGCTATGGCCCGCGTAGCTCACCGGGAGGGTTATCCCGAGATCGGCCTGTACTGGGAGAAGGCTGCCTATGAAGAGGCCGAGCATGCGGCAAAGTTCGCGGAGCTGCTGGGCGAGGTAGTGACCGACAGCACCAAGCGCAACCTTGAGATGCGCGTAGAGGCGGAGCATGGCGCGACCGAAGGCAAGACTATGCTTGCAAAGCGGGCCAAAGAATTGAACCTCGACGCTATCCATGACACCGTACACGAGATGGCCAGGGACGAGGCCCGTCACGGCAAGGCCCTTGAGGGGCTGCTGAAGCGCTACTTCGGCGAATAATCATACAGGGGAGAAGCTGCAATGACTAAGTACGAATGCCCCTGCGGCTATGTATACGATCCCGAGCTGGGCGACCCGGATAACGGCGTAGCTCCCGGCACCCCCTGGGAAGATGTTCCGGAGGATTGGGTATGCCCCGTATGCGGGCTGGGCAAGGACGCCTTTAACGAGGCGTAAGACTTTCGAAGAAGTGGCTAAGTGCCACTTCTTCGAGTTTTTTTCGGGTTTAGCCTCAAGGGGCTGCGGCCCCTTAACAACCCTGAGATTTTCGACAGACTGAGCGGAGCCGCGAAGGCGGCTCCGCTTTTTTGTTGCAATACGCAAGAGCCTACACTATAATAAAAGAAGTAAAAGAAGTAAAAGAAAATACATTTCACGCATGGAGGGCTGTTCCATGAAAGCTATTGTATGTGAAAAATGCGGCGCATCAGATTTTTATGATGAAAACGGAATAAGGACCTGCCGCTATTGCGGCGCAAGGTACAGGATAGCCTATACATCGAGCATAGGCCTTGATGACGATGTGGCGGAGCTGCTGAGAAAGTGCAGGGAAAACCCCGCAAGGGCACGGAAATACGCAAACCTAATACTGGACATCGACCCTGATAATCCTGAAGCATTGAAGTACCTGAAATAAATATTTAATAGTGGGGGCATAATTATGAAGATATCAGATGTTTGCCGGCAATATGGATTTGACGAAAATGACTTAAAGGCGTTTTTAAAAGAAAAAAAGCTGCTCAAAGAGACGTGGACTTCTTATGTGATCGAAGATAGTAATGTTGACAAAGCTGTGAGAATGTATGCTGAGTTTAAGGCGCAGCAGGAGGAAGAGGCGGCCGCCGAAAGGAGGGAGGCGGAAAAAAAGAAGAGGGCTATGGCTAAGATGCTCATAACCTCGGGCTTTAGCTTCGATGGCTACACTATAACGAAGTATTCGGGCTATATATCCGGCGACGACGCCATATCGGTAGACCGCGGTTTGGCGGTATTCGGCTCGGATACCGGGGTAAAGGATAAGCTGCTGAACTCGCTTGTGGAAATACGCCGGAATGCGTTGCGGGAGCTGAAGGAGGCGGCATACGAGCTGGGCTGCAACGCCGTAATAGGGGTTGACTTTGATTATATCACGCTCGATCCGCAGACGAAGGACTTGCTCGCAACGGGGGGAATATCGTACCAGCCATACGTTTTTGCGGTCACCGCCAACGGCAACGCGGTCGTAATAGAAAAAAACGGTGAGGACGGCAGCAGCGAAGAAAGGCTCTGAATGCAAAGGGAACGGCCCCTGCTTACAGTTTTTTCTCCAGGCACACCAGCCCAACGCCTTTTATCCCGTTGAACACACAGGGCACGATTCCGGCCTCGCGATAGCCCAGGCGGGCGTACAGCCTGCGGGCAGCGGCGTTCTTCTCGTTGGTGTCCATGCGGAGCACCGGGCAGCCGTTGTTTTTCGCGTAGCTTTCATAGTACGCAACAAAGGCGGTGCCGTAGCCTCTGCCTGAACAGAGCGGATCCACAACGAGAGTATGCAGTACCATCACTTCATCTGGTCCGGCGGCGTAGGCCCAGCTTACGTCCTCATATGCGGGAACCTGTGTTTTGTTGATTATTGCCGCAGCGACGGTTTTGCCGCCATCGATGCATACGAACAGGTCTCCCCGCTTCAGAGCGTCCAGCGCGGTCTGGCGGGTGGGGTAAACTCCCCGCTGCCAGCCTACTGTAAGACGGCCCTGCTCCTGTGCGTCAATTATGCGGCAATATATGGCCGCGATGGCATCAATGTGCCCGGATGTGGCTTTTATGAACTGCATATCAGAATACCTTGTCTCCGTTCTTTACGGGAGCGGTGGGCCTGAGCAGCACCACTCCCTGTTCGGATTCAGTACCCAGAATGCGTACCTCGCTCTTGACTGAGCCTATGTGTATGGGAGTGAGGTTGGTGCAGCATATTACCTGCATGCCTATGAGCTGTTCCGCGGTATAAAGCTCTGTTATCTGGGCGGAGGAGGACTTTACGCCTATATCGGGGCCGAAGTCTATCTTGAGCTTATACGCGGGGTTGCGGGCCTTCTTGTTGGGGCCTGCTTCGATTATGGTGCCCGCACGCATTTCGACTCTGTTGAATTCCTCGATACCTATCTGACCGTTATCGCTCATCTTTTCCATTTGTAATTACCTCCGTGGGGTCATAAGGATATTGTACGACTGCCGCAAAAGCGCCTTTGCGGGTTTTTCCACATACCGGAAAGGTGAATAGTGAAGATCCAACAGAAAAATCAAAAAGAAAGCCGGACGGGGTCAATGGCCGCGGCGCTTTTCCTTTTTCTTTTCCTGACGCAGCCGGTAGGCAGCACGCTTTTCCTCCTCCCGCTGCCGGCGGGACTTTTCCTGACGGACGGCCTTGTTTTGCTCCCGCTGCAATTGCAGTGCCTGCTGAGACTTTGTGCCGGTACCTATGGAGTTCACCTGACGGGCTATCTCCCTTTGCAGCCGCTTTGGGTTGACAGGCAGCGGTTTGCGCTCCTCTTTTACCTTCGGGCTGAAGGAGAGACGGCGAAAATCCTTATTCAGGAAATCCATTATTTCGCCGTCCTTTGGCTCTGCGCCGAACACTACGCGGCAGGCTGAGAGCTGCTTTCCATCCCGGCGCTCGAATATGCCCACGTAAAACTGGCCGTCATGAAACAGTGTGAGGGTAAGTGATGGGTCTTCCATTGTCATGGCCTCCTTTAAAATAGCTTACTGCGAGGAAGGGACAACCAAGGAGGCAGGTTACTGATACCCTGATGGGTACGCCCACGACTACCCGACGGGGCCGTGTTTTTATCACCCGCTGATGGTATTATACTATAAGTAATTCAGAAAGTGTATAAGAATTCCCGGGCATGTATCTGCGGCTGACATTTAGAAAATAATCTAAATACTTCTTGACAACCTTACCGCTCCGGTATATACTCTATTTAGATGAAATTCAAAAGAGGTGAGGCGTATGGGAATAAAGGAGACATTCAAGGCCATCGGAGATCCGGTGCGGCGGGAGATACTGGAACTGCTCAAGGGAGGCATGATGTCCGCCGGTGACATAGCAAGCCATTTCGACATGACGCAGGCTACGGTATCATATCACCTGAGCCAGCTTAAAAAGGCGGGGCTCATATACGAGAACCGGGAAAAGAACTTTATATATTATCAGCTCAACACCAGCGTATTTGAGGAGATAATGCTTTGGTGCAGGGGCTTTATGGGAGGTAAGGACGATGAAGAAGATAAGTAAGCTGACGGTAATTACGACTTTGATAACGCTGCTGCCGATAGTGCTGGGCATAGCGCTGTATGACAGGCTGCCGGACGTGGTGGCCACACACTGGGGCATAGACAACCAGCCCAACGGCTGGAGCAGCAAGGCCATGGCGGCCTTCGGCATGCCGGGCATACTGGCGCTCATCAATCTTGTATGCAGCATAGCCATGGAGATATATCCCGGCAGCCCCTTTGTGAAGGCGCGCCCGGCCGGCGTAAAGGGCGTTGGCGGATGGGAAAAGGAGAATAAGCTGGCCGATAAGGTATCTCCCAGGCTTATGTGGCTGTGCCGCTGGATAATACCTGTGCTGAGCCTTATACTGGTGCCGGTAATGCTGTATTCGGCCATGGGCGTGAGCTTTGATATGGGCAGGATAGTATGCAGCATACTCGGCATAATGTTCATAATAATAGGAAATTACCTGCCAAAGTGCAGGCGCAACGGCGTTGTGGGCATAAAGATACCATGGACGCTGAGCTCAGACGAAAACTGGGATAAGACTCACCGCTTTGCCGGCTTTGTATGGATCGTGTGCGGCGCGGCAGCCATAGTTGGAGGCTGGACAAAGCCAGTGGTCGCCATAGTGGCGCTCGTTGCAATGATACTGCTTCCGGTGGTATACTCAGGTATACTAAAGCATAAGGGGATATAGCAATGGTAACCACCAATCCCATGCGCATGCTCACTGCAGCAGGCATTGACTTTGAGGCACGGGAGTACGCATATGACGAAAGGGATCTTTCGGGCGTACATGCCGCGGCGGAGCTGGGCCTTGACCCGGACTGTACCTTCAAGACGCTGGTGCTAAGAGGGGACAAAAACGGCCTTTTCGTATGCTGCATACCCGTAGGGGAAGAGGTGGATCTGAAGAAGGCGGCGGTGATATCCGGCAATAAAAAGGCCGAGATGATACACGTGAAGGAGCTGCCTGTGCTGACGGGTTATATTCGGGGCGGCTGCTCACCCATAGGCATGAAGAAGCAGCTTCCCACATATATAGAGGAGACTGCCCAGCTTTTCGACAGGATAGCGGTAAGCGCCGGCATACGGGGGCAGATGCTCATGCTGGATCCGGAGGAGCTGAGGGAGTTCGTGGGCGCCAGCTACGGCGAAATAGTAAAATAACGCATATTGTAAAGGGGGATATACCATGGAGACTAAGCAGACTCAGACCGCAGAGGAGCTGCAGGCGAAGCTGCTCAGGAAGATGCACAGCATGGATCTCATACGCACCGCAGCCTGCGTATTGGTGGCGGTAGTGGTACTCGTAAGCGCCGTAGTAGTGCTGCCCAGGGCAAACAGCATACTGACCAACGCGGATAACACCGTGAACGAGCTTTCCGCCGTTGTGGACGAATTGCAGCAGGTGGATTTCGTCGCCATGAGCGAGGGCATTACCGAGCTTACAAGGGTAGGGAGCGAGAGCCTGACAGGCGCCACGGTAGAGCTTATAAAGACCATGCAGCAGCTGCAATCCATAGACTTTGAGGCGCTGTCCGAGAGTATAGAGAACCTGAATACAGTATCCGACGGCATGGCTAAGCTGTTCGGGAAAAAGAGATAAGCCCCGATAAGCAAAAATTATGAAAAGGGCCGCGCCTGAGCGGCCTTTTTTGTTGCAAAAAGCCCGGTATTGTTCTAAAATTAATACAGAAAATACTTCACGCTATGACACATCTTTAACAAAAAAATACAAGGAGGCTCAACATGAGCAATATTGACCCTAAGGCCCGCACCTGGGCGGAAATAGACATGGCGGCACTGAAGCACAACTTTGAAATAGCCAAGCGCACCGGCAAGAAGGTGCTCTGCGTCATAAAGGCCAACGCATACGGCCACGGAGCGGTACACTGCGGCCTTTTCCTGGAAAAGCAGGGCGCGGACTTCTTCGCGGTAGCCTGCCTGTCCGAGGCTATAGAGCTTCGGGAGGGCGGCATAACCAAGCCCATACTCATACTGGGCTATACCCCCGAAAAGTACGCCGGGACCCTTGCCAAATACGATATCACCCAGGCCGTGCAGGACGAGCGCACAGCATTGGAGTTCGGCAGGTACGCTACCGAGGCCGGCGTGAATCTGAACGTACACGTAAAGATAGACACTGGCATGAGCCGCACCGGCATATTCGCCCAGGGGGAGGAGGCCGCCCTTGCAGCCGCCGACACCATCGAGCGCATATACAGGATCCCCGGCATCACCGTGAAGGGCATGTTTACCCACTTCTCCGTGGCGGATACTCCTTCCGAGGATGAATACACCGCGTGGCAGTTCAAAAACTACACAACCGTGCTCAATGCCCTTACAGCAAAGGGGCTGCGCCCCGAGGTGTGCCACGCCAGCAATTCTGCGGCCATACTTGCCCACCCAGAGGCACACCTTGACATGGTGCGCGAGGGCATAATACTCTACGGCATGTACCCCGACAGCGAGCCCCGCAAGGGCGAGCTTAAGCCTGTGCTCACCCTCAAGTCCCGGGTAGCTCAGGTGCGCGATCTGCCCGCCGGCACCTCAATAAGCTACGGCCGAACCTTTACCAGCGACAAGCCCATTCGCACCGCCGTAATAGTAGCGGGCTATGCGGACGGTCACCCCCGCCGTATAAGCAATGCCTCCTACGACATGATAAACGGCAAGAAGTTTAAGCAGGTAGGCCGCATATGCATGGATATGCACATGATAGACGTCACCGGCGACGACAGCGTAAAGGTGGGCGACGAAGTCACCCTCTGGGGCGGCGCAGGCATGACCGCCGAGGAAGTGGGCAAGGTGGTAGGCACTATCAACTACGAGCTTACCTGCCTCATTACCCCCCGCGTACCCCGTGTGTACATCAACGAGGATTGACAATATATTATCCCGAAGAAGCGAAGAGCTGTGCGCAGGAAATTATATTGTTTAAAAATGCACAAAGCAAAATCGAAAAGCCGCGCAATGCGGCTTCTTTGCTATTCTTTGCACAATCTTTATACAAAAAACAGCAAAAATATGAGTTATTTGTGAATAAATGTTGACTGGACGGCGAGGGTATGGTATTGTAAATTAGTCTATTTTAATATATTAATTTCTATTATGTTAAAGCGGCAAAGTAAAAACACAGGGGGAAAACTTAAAAATGGAAAACAACAAGGGACAATGGAGCTCCAATTTCGGCTTCCTCATGGCTGCCATAGGCTCCGCAGTAGGACTGGGCAATATATGGGGCTTCCCGTATAAGATGGGTGCAAACGGCGGCGGTGCCTTCCTGATGATATACATCATACTGGTAGTATTCGTAGGCTTCGCCGTAATGCTGGGAGAGCTGACCATAGGCCGCAAGACCGGCAAGGGCGCGGTTGGCGCATACAGGGCGCTGAACAAAAAGCTCCCATGGGTGGGCTACATGGGCGTAGGCTCCGCGTTCCTTATTCTGGGCTTCTACAGCGTGCTGGGCGGCATGGTAATGCGCTACATGCTGGGCTTCCTGGTGAATCTTTTCGGCGGCACAGGCTTCGGCGCTGACGGCTTCTTCGGCTCATGGATAGCCAACATGCCCGGTATGGTAGGATTTTACGCACTGTTCATGCTGATCAATATAGCGATAGTTATGGGCGGCATATCCGGCGGCATAGAGAAGTTCTCCAAGGTAGCAATGCCCGCTCTTGCCGTAATGCTGGTGACAGTCATAGTTTACGTTGCATGTCAGCCAGGCGCTATCGAGGGCTATAAGTTCATGTTCGTGCCGGATTTCTCAGTATTCGACAGCTTAGACTCCTTCTTTGATGTGCTCAAGTCCGCGGCGGGCCAGATGTTCTTCTCACTGTCCCTTGGCATGGGCGCAATGATAACCTACGGCTCCTATCTCTCCAAAAGCGAGGATCTTAACACCAACACCATAATAATCCCCGTGGCGGATACAATAGTGGCCATAATGGCTGGTATGGCGGTAATGCCTGCCTGTTCCGCGTTCGGCATGGACTACGGTCAGGGCCCCGGCCTGCTCTTCAATACCCTCCAGACGGTATTCATGGACGGCATGGGCGGCTTCATAGGCAACCTCATGGGCTTCCTGTTCTATACCCTCGTATTTATAGCGGCCATAACCTCTTCCATATCTCTGCTGGAGGTAAACACCGCGTATATCATAGACAAGAAACTTGAAAAGGGCAAGAAGGTCAACCGCAAGAGCGTAACCGTAATAATGGCGGCAGTGATATTCATCGTGGGCCTGCCTACGGCGCTTGACGGACTCGGCACTAACGTAGCGGGCGGCGCTCTCATAGATAACCCCGCCATCACCTTCGGCCTCCCCACCGTGGGCGCTACTGCGGACTGGCTGGACTTTTACGACATGATCGCAGAAGGAATACTGATGCCTCTGGGCTCATTAGCCATGAGTATAATCATAGGCTGGGTATTCGGAAGCAAGATGATAAAGGAAGAGGCAACCTGCTCCGGGCATGTCTATAAGGGCGAGAAGTTCTACAACATCTGCCTGAAGTACATCGTACCGGTAATAATGGCCATAGTGCTCTATGCCCAGATACAGACATTCTTCGGCAAATAAGCTGAGGAAATCAACAAAATTTTACAATCCCAGGGGTCGCATATGCGACCCTTTGCTGTATAATAAGTGCATCGGCAAAGAAAACCATTTTTAAGGAGATACAGATATGAAGCTTACACTGGAAAAGGCAAAGGAAATTCTAAAAAAGCATACCACAGAGGATCACCTCTTTACCCACGCCATAGCTGTCAGCTCCGCCATGGGCGCAATGGCGGAACACTTCGGCGAGGATCCTGAATACTGGAGGGCCATAGGCTACCTTCACGACGTGGACTACGAGAAGTTTCCGGAGGAGCACTGCAAGCACGTCCGTGAGCTGCTTGCCCCGGAGGGGGTGGACGAGGAGGACATAAGTGCCATAATCTCCCATGGCTATGGGCTTTGCACAGAGGAAGTAAAGCCCGAGACTAACCTCGAAAAGAGCCTGTTTGCAGTGGATGAGCTCACCGGCATAGTCATGGCCTGCGCCCTTATGCGGCCTACCGGTATAACGGATCTGGAGGTCAGCAGCCTTAAGAAGAAGTTCAAGGATAAGAAGTTTGCCGCCAAATGCAACCGGGAAATCATAAAGCAGGGCGCGGAGACTCTGGGTATGCCTCTTGAAGAGCTTATGGAGCTTACCATAAAGGGTATGAGAACCGAGGCCGATGCGCTGGGACTGGGCGCTAAGGAATAGAAAAAAGCATTAAAAAAGCGGAGATTTCCCCCGCTTTTTTATTTGCTCCGGAAGGCCCGCTATGCTATAATCCAACTAAGAATGCTATTAAACGGAGGTGAGCTCATGGACGACAGTTGCAGTTGCACGGGAAAACAGGCTTCGGCTGAAGGCGTTCACTTGTGCCGGTTCATGGCTCGCACCCGCAGCGTAGCGGCATAAGCATATCATTACTCAGCCATAGCCATACTTCTTTAAGCAACAGCAGACTAATATTGTCCCTTGGCGAGCGCTTTTTGCGTGCGCCGTATTTTCGCTTGAATAAAATCGGAGGTATGGATAATGGACAGCATCAGAAATTTACCGGAAGAACAGCCGGTACTCCGCAACTATTCGGAGGAGCTGGCAAAGATAATAAGAAGCGGCATCTCTCCCCGCGCACTGAAGGACAGGCTTTCGGACTACCATCAGAGGGATATAGCAGAGGTGCTGGAGGAGCTTACCCCGGCCGAGCGCAAGAAGCTTTACGGCATACTGGACAGCGACGAGCTTTCCGGCGTGTTTGAATTCGTCGACCATCCCTATGTTTACATAGACGAGCTGAACATACGCAAGAAGGTGGACATACTTTCCTGCATGGACCCCGACAAGGCGATAGCCTGCCTTCGGGAAATGCCGCGTGAGCAGCGCGAGATGCTCATAGACCTTATGGATGAGGGCAGCCGCCGCGACATAGCTATGGTGGACGCATTCGACGAGGACGAGGTGGGCAGCATAATGACCACCAACTATATCGTCATACAGCGCGGCAGCACCATAAAAGGCGCCATGGCGGACCTTATCAGCCAAGCGGCTGAAAACGACAACATCTCTACCATATACGTTACCGAAAAGGGCGCGTACTACGGGGCCATAGATCTGAAGGACCTGATTATTTCCCGGGAAAACAGCAGCCTTGAGGATATCATAGCTACGTCCTATCCTTACCTTTACGCAAGGGAGCAGATAGAGGACTGCCTGGAGCGCATAAAGGACTATTCCGAGGACTCCATACCAGTGCTTAGCAGCGACAACAAGCTGCTGGGCGTGGTCACCTCCCAGAGCATCGTTCAGGTAGTAGATGAAGAGCTGGGCGACGATTATGCAAAGCTGGGCGGCTTGACGGCCGAGGAGGACCTGAACGAGCCTACGATACAGAGCATAAGGAAGCGTCTGCCTTGGCTACTCATATTGATGGTGCTGGGCATGGTGGTATCCGGCGTGGTAGGCCTGTTTGAGGGCATAATGGCGCAGCTTACCATAATAGTCAGCTTCCAGTCCCTCATACTGGACATGGCGGGCAACGTGGGCACTCAGTCCCTTGCGGTTACTATCCGCGTACTTATGGACGAAACGCTGACCGGCAGGCAGAAGCTGGAGCTGGTGTGCAAGGAGGGCCGTATAGGCCTGTTAAACGGACTAATACTCGGGGCGGCATCATGCGGCGTGGTAGGGCTGTACATAATGCTGGTCAAGGCCAAGACGGCGGCCTTCGCCTTCGGCATATCAGGCTGCATAGGCGTGGCGCTGCTGCTGGCAATGGCGGTATCCAGCATAGTGGGGACCTGCGTGCCTCTGCTCTTCAAAAAACTGGGTGTGGATCCCGCCGTGGCTTCCGGCCCGCTGATAACCACTCTGAACGACCTTACCGCAGTAGTGGCCTATTACGGCCTTGCGTGGCTGCTGCTGATAAACACCTTCGGCTTTGGGGCGTAATAAAAGGGCGGATATAAAAGCGCGGGAAAAATCAGCGGCTGCCGGCAGCAACAGCGGGTTGCTTGGCAAATGGGGTATATGCTGATAAAATGAGGGTGAAGGAGGCGATCTGCATGGAAACAAAAAATATAATTTTTGAACTGCGAACAAACAGAGGATTATCTCAAGATGAACTTGCAGAAAAGATATGCGTTACACGCCAGGCCGTATCGCGCTGGGAAAATGGAGAGACCGTACCGAATACCGAGACGTTAAAGTTGCTGTCCAAGCTGTTCGACGTATCGATCAACACTCTCCTGGGCTCTCCGCGAAAGCTGATCTGCCAATGCTGCGGTATGCCCCTTGAGGATTCTGTTATGAGCAAAGAGCCCGATGGCGGCTTCAACGAGGATTATTGCAAATGGTGCTATGCGGAGGGCCAATTCGCGTATAAATCGAAGGAGGCTCTGCTCGATTACCTCGTGGCCAATATGCCCAACCCGGACAATTTGCAGGAGGAGGACAGGCGCGTTCAATTCGATTCATATCTTTCCCGGCTGAAGCGCTGGAAATGACGCGCATCTGCACAGCCTTTATTTGAAATCAGGCGTTTTTTTCACATTCAAACGATAAAGATCCTCCGTATGGCTGATGGCATACGGAGGATCGGTTTTTTATGTGTACGCAAAATTCAAGCGCGTATCACATCACCCCGAGGCCGCGGGCTAATCGGGTGATGAAATCGTGTACGTTGGCCACGATGGTGGTTGCGCTGAGGCTGCCACGGTCCAGAAGCTTATTCACCACGAACTCGTCAGAGTCAACGGCGTAGAAGTATACGGGGCGTATGCCGCCGCCCTTCTGTACCCGGAATGAGGGGGTCATGTTGCCGGTGGCGATGGTGTGCAGCATGGTGGCAAGGCATATGACGGTGGTAGCGTCGCGCACCATGTCCCGCATTGCGTTGGCGGCCTGATATACGTCGCCTATTACCTCGGGCAGGGGGCCGTCGTCGCGAATGGAGCCTGCCAGCACGAAGGGGACGTTATTCTTTACGCAGCTCACCATTATGCCGTTATCCAGCCTGTATTCCTCCACAAATGCGGGTATTGAGCCTGAGCGGCGCACCAGGTTAAGCACGTCCAGATGGTTGTAGTGGCCGTTTGGCATGGATTTCTGGGTGTATATGTCCTGGCCGAGGGCGGTGTGCAGGTAAGCCCCCTCAAGGTCATGGGTAGCCAGGGCGTTGCCCGCCATGAGGCCGTGAACGTAGCCGTTTTCCACTATGGCCTGCATGGCCCGCCGGGCGTCACGGTCGAAGGCAAAGGCGGGGCCCATCACCCAGACTACCTTGCCGTACTGCTTTTCGTACCTGAGCAGCTCGGTAAGCTGGTCGTAATCCTTTGAGTAGGAGGTTTCGCGGCTGCGGCCCTGACGGAACACAAAGGCGTCCTCAAGGGCGTCGCCGCTACAGGCAAAACCCTTGGCGTGTACGTATATGCCGTCCTCCCCATGCTCTGTGCGGCCAAGCAGAATCAGGTCGCCCTTCCTTATGTTGCGGGCCTCCACCACGTCCAGGCGGTTTGACTCGGGCCGGTATACCACGCAGGAGTCCATGCGGCTCTCCTCGGCCAGCAGCCACCGGCCCTTTATTTTAAAGTATTCCGGGAACATGGAGGTGCTGTGGTAGCCCTCCGGCACTATGCCGTCCCGCTCCGCAGGAGCCATGGCAGCGTCGGGGGCGTTTCTGAATATATCAAGGCCGAAATCCGGGGCCTTGTACCGGGGCATTTCAATGGACATGTGGTTTCCTCCTCATCAGCAGAGAGTGGCATACATTACAGCCTTTATGGTGTGCATGCGGTTTTCCGCCTCGTCAAACACCACACTCTGCTTGCTCTCGAATACCTCATCGGTGACTTCCATTTCGGATATATCGAACTTTTTGGCTATATCCGCACCAATTGTGGTGCGGGTATCGTGGAAGGAGGGGAGACAGTGCATGAATATGGCGGTATCCCTGGCGTTGGCCATGACGGCGGCGTTTACCTGATAGGGGGTAAGCAGGCTTATTCGCTCTGCCCATACTCCCTCCGGCTCGCCCATGGATACCCATATGTCGGTGTAGATAACGTCGGCGTTGGCGGTGCCCTCCTTTACGTCCTCGGTGAGGGTGACGGTGCAGCCGTTTTCCGCCGCGATGGCACGGCAGGTATCCACCAGCTCCTGGGCGGGGAACAGCGCCTTTGGCGCGCAGGCGGTGAAGTTAAGGCCCATCTTGGCGCAGGCCACCATGAGGGAATTGCCCATGTTGTTGCGGGCGTCTCCCATGTAGGTGAAGTTGATGCCCTTGAGGCGGCCCAGCTTTTCCTCGATGGTGAGCAGGTCTGCAAGCATCTGGGTGGGGTGGAACTGATCCGTCAGGCCGTTCCATACCGGAACTCCTGAGTATCTGGCAAGCTCCTCCACAAGCTGCTGGCTGTAGCCCCGGTACTCTATGCCGTCGTACATTCTGCCCAGCACCCGTGCCGTATCGGGTATGCTCTCCTTTTTGCCCATCTGGGAGGAGCCGGGGTCAAGATAGGTAACCCCCATGCCCAGATCCCGGCCTGCAACTTCAAATGAGCAGCGGGTGCGGGTGGAGGTCTTTTCAAAGAGCAGCACTATGTTTTTGCCGTCAAGGTACTTATGAGGTACCCCGGATCGCTTCATGCTCTTGAAGTCCTTTGAAAGGTCCAGAAGATAGCGTATTTCAGCAGGGGTAAAGTCCAGAAGCTTGAGGTAGCTTTTGCCGCGAAGATTTACTGCCATGGTCGTTGTCTCCTTTTAAGTTTATTTATACCTGCAAAGACCTTTTACTCGCGCCAGAGGGGCATGCTCATGCACCTGGGGCCGCCCCGGCCGCGGGAAAGCTCTGAGCTGGGCATTTCAAGCACGGTGATCCCGTTGTCCCGAAGTATATTATTGGTTATGCCGTTGCGGTCGTAGGCCGCTACCACGCCGGGGGAAATGCAGAGAGTGTTGGAAGCGTCGTTCCACTGCTCCCTCTCAGAGGCGATGGGATCCTTGCCGCCGCAGCGTATGAGGGACACGCTGTCCAGCTCCAGCTTTTCTTTGAATATATCCTCAAGGGGCCGTGTAAGCTCCCGGGCCCTTATGGCCTTGGGGCCGTTGCCCGGGGTTATTTCGTATATGCGCAGCGTTTCCTGTATGCCGGGGTGCATCACGAATTTGCCGGTATCCACCTGAGTGAGCACCGTATCAAGGTGCATGAAGGCGCGTATGTCGGGTATATCCAGTGCGAGCACCGTGCGTATCCTGCAAAGGGGGTCGCTGAACATATTTGCGGAGAGAAGCTCCACAGCCTCGGGGCTGGTGCGCTGGGAAAGACCCACCGCAAGGACGGATTCCGAAAGGTTCAGCACGTCGCCTCCCTCTATGCAGAAGGGCATATCCGGGGTGTAGTAGAGGGGGACCTGCCCGGCGAAGTCCGGATGATAGCCCAATATGTAGCGGGCGTATATGGTCTCCCGCCGGCGGGTCTCGGAGTACATCTTATTAAGGCTTACGCCTGTGCCTATGGAGGCGAAGGGATCCCGGGTGAAGTAAAGGTTGGGTATGGGCTCCAGCGCGAAGCGTCCCTCCCGGCGCACAAGGTCGGTAAGGGGGCTTTTGCCCTTCAGGGAAAGCTCTGACATGAGCACGCCGGCCATTGTCTTTTCTATCAGCTCAAGATCGTCCTGTATATTTGAAAGGTATCTGAAAAGCGGATCGTGGCAGCTTTCGGCCAGGGGGCCTCCAAGGGATATGAACTCGCCTATAAAGGCCTTGCGCAGTTCCGGCCGATTGGATATGGTCTCAGCCATGAGCTTTTCGAGGTATACCACCTCCACGCCGTTGTCCGTAAGGGCTTGGGCGAAGGCGTCGTGCTCCCGCTGGGCTGCAGCGAGATAGGGTATGTCGTCGAACAAAAGCTGCTCGAGGCTGGTGGGGGTCAGGTGCTCAAGCTCCAGCCCCGGCCTGTGCAGCAGGACCTTTTTCAATGGGCCCGTTTCGCTGGTAACATGTATAGGCATTAGCTTTTCTCCTTTTGCTTGACTGTCAGTTAAATTTTATCATTTTTTCGCCCCTGCCGCAGGACAAATGAATTAGGGGCAAAGGTATTTTACGCCCTAAAATACAGCCATATAAGGCAAAAACCCCACGGCAACTGAGCCTTGCCATGGAAATGCCGCTGCGGTAAAATACAATATAAGATCGTAAATTTGTCCTATACTGCTTTGAAGGGAGCTTTTGCCGTGAAAGATACCGTACAGATACAGCCGGGCCACTGCTCGGAGATAGACCCACGCAGGCTTTTTTCTGTGGCGCGGGAGGTGATAGCCGCACCCACCCAGCCCCTGATACATCAGGGAGCCCGCTTTTTATACGTGAGCAAGGGGGAAGGTACGCTGCTGCTTCAGGGAAGGGGATACCGCCTAAGGGAGGGTACGCTCGTGGCCATAATGCCGTGGCAGATAAGCGAGGTTACGGAGGTATCCGCGCCGCTGACCTACTACCTGATACGTTATCAGCTGGATGCGGTGAATCTCGCCCTCAAGTCCCTTTGCAGCATAGCTCAGGACGACGAAGAGCTTCTTTCCCGAATAGAGGCTGCGCCGGTAGTTATATGCGGCGGCAGGGGAGCCGAGCGCATAGACAGTATTGTGGGGCTTTTGCAGGCGGAGCCGGAGGACAGCGACGGCGGCCACTCGTCTGCCTATGCCATAAGCCTTATAATAGAGCTTATGATACTCTTCTGCCGTCAGGGACAGGGGAAGGAGGGCAGGGCTTCCGCAGCGGCGGGGGGCAGGAGCGAGGCGGCGCTGCTGCGCTATATTTATACCCATTTGAACGAAAAGCTGACCATAACGGAGCTTTCCGCCATGTTTTACATGAGCGAGGGCTCAATACGCAAGTACATAAGGGAGGTGAGCGGCCTGTCCTTCTTTGACCTGCTGGCCGAGATGCGGGTCACCCGCACCATGAACTTCCTGCTCTATACGGACTTCACCCTTGAGGAGATAGCCGGCATACTGGGCTATGTGGACGCCTCCCACATGTCCAAGGTGTTTGCCGCCAGAATGGGGACCAAGGCGGGGGAATACCGCAAAACCTACCAGCTGATATCCGAGCAGTGCGGCATACGGGAGACCCGCAGGGCTTACGATATAGTGTGCAGCATATACCGCAATTATGCCGAAAAACTGACGGCGGAATCCGTAGCGAAGGAGTTTGGCATCAGCCGCGACGAATTGCAGCGCATGCTGCTCTGCCTTGTGGAAAAGAATTTCGACAGCTTTCTGAACTATGTGCGAGTGCAGCAGGCCTGCCGCCTGCTCACCACCACCGCCGCCACCATCACCTCTATCGCCATAGAGGTGGGCTACAACACCGTAAAGTCCTTTACAAGAAACTTCCTGCGCTTCATGGTGATGACGCCAAGCAGCTACCGGAAGGCGGCGCAGGGCGCGAAAACATTATGGACGAGCACAAGGGGAACGGCTACGGCCGGCAGCTTATGGAATACTGCCTGAATGACGCGAAGGAAAGGGGCAAGTCCGGCGTATGTATGCTGGGGGCGGAGAAACAGAAGGCCTGGCTGTCGGATCAGGCTTTTGCCATGAAGTACGGCTTTGAAGAGGTGGACAGCACCAAGGACGGGTATAAGCTCCTTGCGCTGTCCTTTGACGGAACGCTGCCGCACTTCGCCCCAAATGCTAAAAGGCAGGCTATAGAGAACAAAGAGCTGATGGTATATTACGATATGCAGTGTCCCTATATCCTCCAGAGGGTAGAAACGCTGAAGGAGCATTGCGAAGAAAAGGCGATACCCGCCTCCTTTGTTCAGGTGGCGACGCTTGAGCAGGCAAAAGCGCTGCCCTGCGTATTCAACAACTGGGCGGTATTTTACGGCGGAAAGTTCCAAACGGTGAACCAGCTGGATGGCGGCATGCTGGATAAGATAATGGCGAGGGAGGACGCATGATGGAAAAAACAGAAAAGCTCCGGAGCACGTCGAGGCGCTGCTGAAGATATACGGCATATAAGGAGAAAGGAGCGGGAAAATACGATAAGCTGCCGTCCTGCGGCTGGCAGGTGTAAAAGATACCAGTGAAGGCGGGGACGGTGTGCTTCACAAGGGTCAAGTCGGAATAAGGGCAAAAAACGTCGAGAGATTCTCTTCTCGAAATGGTAGAATCTGATCACAAACTGTAAGGAGGAAAAAATAGTGCGGGAGCAGGCACTGGCGGTGCAGCGGATGCAGGACTACATAGACGCTAATCTGGACAGGGAGATAACCCTTAACGACCTTGCAAAGGAATCGCTGTTTTCTCCATGGTATTCCTACAGGCTGTTCAGGGAGTATACGGGCCTCTCGCCTGCCGGGTACATACGGCGGCTGCGGCTTTCCCGCTCTGCACTCAGGCTGAGGAAGGAGAACTTACGCATAATCGATCTTGCTTTTGAGCTGGGCTTCCGCAGCGCCGACGGCTATACCCGGGCTTTTTTCAGGGAATTCGGCTGCACGCCGAAGGATTATGCGAAAAATCCCGTGCCAATAGCCCTTTTCATACCTTACGGCATAAAATTCAGAGAGCTGAGAAAGGATAGAACGACGATACAGAAGCACTACATGGAAAAGCTTACTTTAGAGGCTATCTGTGGGTCTCTGTATTTATCCCCTCAGTATGTTTGTTCTGTATTCAAGCAGCAGGAGGGAATAACTATTTTGGACTATATTACTGATTATCGCATTGCCGTGGCCAAGGAGCTGCTGCTCAATAATAGATATCAGATAAACGATGTAATGCTGATGGTGGGCTATAACGATGCCAAGTATTTTGTGAAGGTGTTTCGCAAAAAGACTGGTGTAACTCCTTCTGAATACAGGAAGATGTTCATTTGAATGGATATCAGACTGTTCAATGAGAGTGCTTTTGGGAGGGGTTGAAATGACTGTGTCGATTGCTGCAAAAAATTTCAGAGAAAAAGTAAGAAAGAGCATAATGCCGCTAAGCGTGGTATTGCTAGTGCTTTCTACTGTTATAACTGTTTTATTGGCCGCAATTGTAATGATGCCCGACCTGACAGGAAATGAAATGAAAAGCAGCAGCGGTATTTTGAAATGTGCGGCATTGGCAATCTTTGCGGTGTTTTTGATTGTTCTGGGGTTTTACATATACAATGTGGTAATCCCTATGATTACTATTGAGAAAAAGCTTTTTGCCGCGCAAGACGACGGCGGCAGAGAGCGACTGCGGAAGAAAAACGAAAGTACATTTATGCGAAAACCTTTTTTTAACGTATATACCGAACTGATGAGCCTGATAGATGATAATGCGACGAAAGCCGACAGAGAGTATTCGCTGGCAATGCTGAAGAAACAAGCGGAGATTAAAGCGCTTCAGAACCAAATAAACCCTCATTTTCTCTATAATACACTGGATTGTATAAGAGGAATGGCTATAGAGCAGGGCGCTGACAATATAGAAGAAATGACGAGAGCCCTTTCGGGAATGTTCCGCTACAGCATAAGCCGAAAGGGAAAAACTAAGGCGCTTATGGAGGAAGAACTGGCTAATGTCAACAACTACCTTCGTATACAGCAATATAGGTTCCGCAATAAAATAAACATTACTGAAACCATTGATCCGGCAGCAAAAAAATGCTGCGTTCCCAAACTCCTGATACAGCCTATTGTAGAAAATGCTGTCTTTTACGGGTTGGAGCCTAAAACCGGAGAACGCAACTTAAATATAGAAGCATACTGTACGGGGAAAAAACTGATAGTCAAGGTAGAAGATAACGGTGTGGGAATGTCCTTCGATAAACTGAGAACTATAAATGATGCCATGTGCAGCGGAGTTTCGATAGGGGATAATGGCAGGGGAACCCAACTTGGTATAGTAAACGTAAACGAAAGATTGAGACTACTTTATGGCGAAGAATTCGGCCTGCGAATATTCAGCTGCCCCAACGTAGGTACTACAATTGAAATGGTACTGCCAATAATCATCGAAGAAGTATAGAGGCATACTTAAGTAGGCATATATGATACTGTCGGGCGTAAAAAATAACAATACAGGTCCCCGGAACGAAGGTTCCGGGGACCGCAGTCTGTCAAAAAAACCCCGAGGTTTTTCGACAGCAATAAAGCCCCCGGTTTCCCGGGGGCTTTATGCTGTTCAGCAGGAGATTAGTCCAGCTCGCTCAGCTTCTTGTAGTAGTCATACTTGCCCTTGGCTTCCTTCTCGGCCTGGTCGAAGAGCTGGTCTGCGACGGCGGGGAAGAGCTTCTTGAGGGAAGCGTAACGTACTTCGCCCATGATGAAGTCCTTGTAATCGGTCTTTGCGGGCTTGCTGTCCAGAATGAAGGGGTTCTTGCCTTCCTTCGCGAGATCGGGATTGTACCTGTACAGAGGCCAATAACCGGCTTCGACGGCCTTCTTGGCTTCTTCCTGGCTCTTGCCCATGTTGATACCATGGTTGATGCAGGGTGCGTAGGCGATTATGAGGGAGGGTCCCTTATAGGCCTCGGCCTCGGTGATAGCCTTCATAAGCTGGTTCTTATCGGCGCCCATGCAGACCTTTGCCACGTATACATAGCCGTAGCTCATGGCCATCATGCCCAGATCCTTCTTACCGGTACGCTTGCCGGCAGCTGCGAACTTGGCGATGGGGCCGGTAGGAGTAGCCTTGGAGGACTGTCCGCCGGTGTTGGAGTATACTTCGGTATCCAGAACCAGTACGTTGACGTCCTGATCCTGTGCAAGCACGTGATCCAGTCCGCCGTAGCCGATGTCGTATGCCCAGCCGTCGCCGCCGAAGATCCACTGGCTCTTCTTTACCAGCAGGTCCTTCATTTCCAGGATGTCCTTGCGCTCCTTGCAGTCACAGCCGCAGCCCTCCAGCAGGGGGAGCAGCTGGTCGGCAGCCTTGCGGGAGCCCTCGGCGTCGTCCCTGTTATCGAGCCACGCCTTCAGGGCAGCCTTGATATCCTCCCGCTCCGCCTTCTCGTAGAGGGCGCTTACGGCGTCGGCAAGCTTGGCGCGGCGCTGAGTGGTGGCCAGGTTCATACCGAAGCCAAACTCGGCGTTGTCCTCGAACAGGCTGTTTGCCCATGCGGGGCCAAAGCCCTTCTTGTTTACGGAGTAAGGCACGGTAGGTGCAGAACCGCCGTAGATGGAGGAGCAGCCGGTGGCGTTGGCGATCATCATCCTGTCGCCGTAGAGCTGGGTCACCAGCTTGATGTAGGGGGTCTCGCCGCAGCCTGCGCAGGCGCCGGAGAACTCGAACAGAGGCTGGAGGAACTGGCTGTTCTTTACTGTGTTGTGGTTGAACTCCACATCGGGATCGGGAAGCTCGAGGCAGAAGTTCCAGTTGGCGTTCTCAGCCTCTTCGCAGGAAGCGAGGGAGGTCATGGTGAGGGCGCCCTTTGCCTTTGTGGGGCATATATCCGCGCAGTTGCCGCAGCCGGAGCAATCCAGGGGGCTTACCTGCATGCGGAACTTATAGCCTGCGAATTCCTTGCCGGTAGCGGCCTTGGTCTCAAAGGGAACCTCGGTGCCGTCCTTGATGAGGAAGGGACGTATGCAGGCATGGGGGCAAACCATGGCGCACTGGTTGCACTGTGCGCAGGCCTCGGCGTTCCATACGGGCACTTCAACGGCGATACCGCGCTTCTCATACTTGGTGGTGGCGGTGGGTACGCAGCCGTCGGGAGCCAGCTTGGAAACGGGCAGCTTGTCGCCGTTCTGAGCCAGTACGGGTTTGATGAATTCCTTGAAGTAAGGATCGTCGGTAACGTCCTCAACTACCTTGCCTTCGGTGGTGGTAGCCCAGGACTCGGGATACTTGACCTCTTCGAAGCCGGTGGCGCCGGCATCGATGGCGGCATAGTTCTTCTGAACCACTTCGTCGCCCTTCTTGGCGTAGGACTTCTTGGCGGCGGCCTTCATGTAGTCGATGGCCTGATCCGCGGGGATGACGTTGGCAAGTACGAAGAAGGCGGCCTGCATAACGGTGTTGATGCGGTTGCCCATGCCAACGCTGCGGGCGATCTTCACGCCGTCCATGTTGTAGAACTTGACATGCTTCCGGGCGATGATGTTCTTCATGGAAGCGGGGAGCTCATGCTCCATCTCGGCGAGAGTCCAGGGGGAGTTGAGGAGGAATATGCCGTGATCCTTGATGTGCTCAAGCATGTCGTACTTGGTCACATAGGAGGAGTTATGGCAGGCGATAAAGTCAGCCGCATCGATGAGGTAGGGGCTCTGAATGGGCTGCTTGCCGAAACGCAGATGGGATACGGTAAGGCCGCCGGACTTCTTGGAGTCGTATGCGAAGTAGCCCTGTGCGTACATGTCGGTGTGATCGCCTATGATCTTTATGGAGTTCTTGTTGGCGCCGACGGTACCGTCGGAACCAAGGCCGTAAAACATGCAGGCAATGGTGCCTTCGGGAGCGGCGTTGACCTGCTCCTTGACGGGCAGGGAGGTGAAGGTGACGTCGTCGGTGATGCCCACGGTGAAGTGGTTCTTCATCTCGCCGTCCAGATTGTCATACACAGCCTTGGCCATGGAGGGGGTGAACTCCTTGGAGCCCAAGCCGTAACGGCCGCCTACTACCTTGATGTCTGCGCGGCCGCACTCTACCAGAGCGTTTACAACGTCCTGATACAGAGGCTCGCCCAGAGAACCGGATTCCTTGGTGCGGTCCAGAACGGCGATCTTCTTTACGGAAGCGGGTATGGCCTTTACGAACCTGTCGGCAGGGAAAGGACGGTACAGGCGGACCTTCAGCAGACCCAGCTTGGCGCCCTTGGCGTTCAGGTGATTGATGGTCTCTTCTACTACGTCTGCGCCGCTGCCCATTATGACGATGATGTTCTCGGCGTCAGGTGCGCCAACGTAATCGTAGAGGTTATACTTGCGGCCGGTGAGCTCGCCAACCTTGTCCATATAATCCTGTACGATGTCGGGCAGGTCGATATACAGCTTGTTGGCAGCCTCGCGGCCCTGGAAGTAGATATCGGGGTTCTGGGCGGAGCCGGCAAGATGGGGATGCTCGGGATTGAGGGCGCGGTCGCGGAAGCGCTTTACGGCGTCCCTATCCAGCAGCTTATCCATATCCTCATAGTCGATGAGCTCTACCTTCTGGACTTCGTGGGAGGTGCGGAAGCCGTCGAAGAAGTGTACGAAGGGTATGCTGGACTTGATGGCGGACAGATGGGTCACAAGCGCCAGATCCATAACCTCCTGTACGGAAGCGGAGGCAAGCATTGCGAAGCCGGTCTGGCGGCAGCCCATAACGTCGCTGTGGTCGCCAAAGATGGAAAGGGCATGGTACGCGAGGGCACGGGCGGATACGTGGAATACAGCGGGAAGCTGCTCGCCGGCGATCTTGTACATGTTGGGGATCATGAGCAGCAGGCCCTGGGAAGCGGTGAAGGTGGTGGTCAGGGCGCCTGCCTTGAGGGAGCCGTGAACTGCACCGGCCGCACCGGCCTCGGACTGCATCTCGGCTATTTTAACCTTCTGGCCAAAAAGGTTAACGCGGCCGTTTGCTGCCCAATCGTCTGCCACTTCCGCCATGGGGGAGGAAGGGGTGATGGGGTATATCGCAGCTACGTCGCTAAACGCATAAGCAACGTGCGCAGCAGCGGTATTACCATCGATAGTCATGGTTTTTGCCATTGTGATGTGACCTCCTGATATAGTTGTTATGTTAGATAAAAAGGAATGCCGTATACCCTGTGGACGGCCCGGGAGAACCCCGAAAATATGGTATCCGCATGTATACATTATAATTATACAAGCGAGGCATGAGAGTGTCAAGGAAGGCGGTAAAAAATGCTCTACTGTCCGGCCGGGAATGACTGAAAAAAAACAATAATGTTAAGTATTTAACCAATTTATAAAAATAAAGGTCTCTGTGTACTAAACGCATAATATACAAAGGCCGTTATTCATAAAAAAATATAATATTTACAAAAAAAATACGATTAAGTGTTGCATTCTCTGTAATTTGGTAATAATATCTTAATAATAAAGATATATGCAGAAATGCATAAAGGAGAGTAAAAATTTATGCCCGCGAAAATGAAAATCAGGTCCGCCTACTCTACACTGCCCACGGCAGAACGCAAAGTTGCTGATTTCATTTTGGAAAACCCGGCGCGCGCCTCGCTTATGGTTATCAATGAAATAGCCGAGGCCGCCGGCGTATCCGTCCCGTCAGTTACGCGTCTTGCCCGCAAGCTGGGCTACAATGGTTTTTTGGATTTCCGTGTTGCACTTGCCAGCGGCTCCTCCTCCATCGAGTCCCTCAAGAGCGATCCGATCCGTCCAACAGATAACGATGAGGCTGTTATCGAAAAAATGTTTCTTGCCTCCATGCGCGCCATGGAAGACACGCTCAAGGCATTGCCCAAGAACAAGCTTTCCACCCTTGCCGAAAAGGCCGTAAGGGCAAAGCGCATATTCGTATTCGGCACCGCCAGCAGCGAGTTCCTTGCGAGGGACATTGCCTACCAGCTCAACTACATGGGCTACGACGCAACAGCGGTATCCGATTCCATGGTGATGGATGTGCTGTCCGCCCGCTTTACTGTGGACGATGTGTTCATAGGCATTTCCCGTAGCGGCCGCACAAAGCTGCTGCTCGACGCCCTCAAGGCCGCCAAGGCCTGCGGCACCTATACCGCCTTCGTAAGCAACTATATCAACTCCCCCGCAGCCAATATCGCAGATGCCTTCTTCTGCACCAGCGGCGTTGATGACATGAAGAGCATAACCGGCAGGGAGAGCAATCTCACCATACTCACCCTCTTCGGGTCCCTGATAGTGCTTATGGCCCGCAAGACCGCGCCCCAGCAGGATTAAGCAAGCAGTATATGCTGACAAAAGACCTGCATACACACACCTTATACAGTCACGGCAAGGGAACTCCCGAGGAGAATGTCCTTGCCGCTGTTTCTATGGGGCTGAAAACCGTGGCGGTAAGCGAGCACGGCCCGGGGCATATGTTCTTCGGCGTGCGGGGCAGAAAACTGGGCCACCTCCGCCGGGAAATGGACAGGCTGAAGGCAAAGTATTCCGATAAGATAGAGGTGCTTTTCGGCATTGAGAGCAACCTTGTGGGATACGGCCTTACAGACATACCAAAGGATCTTCTCGACGTGTTTGACGTGCGGCTTCTGGCCTTCCACAAGGGGGGCAGGTATTGCGATGGCTTCGGCTTTGCCCGCAGCCTTGAGTCGCTGCACCTAGGCGGCCCGGATCCCGTAAAGACCGCCGAGGCGCTGCTTGCAGCAGGTGAAAAGTATAAAATAGACATATTCGCCCACCCGGGGCTGTATGTGAAATGCGACATACCCACTCTCGCCAGGGGAGCGAAAGAGCTGGGAATAAAGCTTGAGATAAACGCCGCCCGTGTGACCATGAGCGACGAGGAGCTAAGACAGGCTGCCGATATAGGCGCAGAGTTTATAATAGGTAGCGATGCCCATTGGCCCTCCCGGGTGGGGGACGATGCGTTAGCCCTTGCCGCCGCAAAGCGCGCGGGCGTGGAAAGCAGCGTAGTCAACATAGTTAGATGACGGCTTACCTGATAAAAAATAGCACGGAATTAACTTAAGGGGCCTCTTAAGTTAATTCAGGGATTTTTCGGCAGACTGGAGCCCGCGTTTTCGCGGGCCTTTTTGCGCCTGTTTGCTATCTGTAGCTCCTCGCCACTTCCTGATAGGTCTTGGTTATTTCCTGAAGTATCTCCGGGTGGTCGAAGTCCCGGTTGTACACTATGCGGGTCTCCCGTGCCATGCTCAGGTTTTCTATGGGTAGCGCAGCTATCTTGCCCTTGCGCAGTTCGTCCATACAGGCGCTCTTGGGCAGTATGGATACGCCCAGATCCTTTCGTATAAGGTCCTTTATGGTGGCGATGTTATCTACCTCTATTGTCACGTTGAAGTTCCTGATGGAGTCGTTTATGCTCTCCAGCGTGGATTCGAAAAGCTGCCGCGTGGCGGAGGTGGGCAGTCTCAGTATCATCTGCTCCTTTTTAAGCTGGTTCAGCGTCACCATCGCCCGCTTGCTCAGAGGGTTGTTCACTGACATGGCGCATACCAGATAGTCTGTGTCCAGCATGAGCGAGAAGAAGCTCGACCCTGCCGGTATGCCCTCCACTATGGCCAGATCCAACTCGTAGTTACCCAGCATATCATAAAGATTTTTTATCGTATCAGTAGCGATTGTTATGCTGAGACCGGGGTTTTGGGCGGCACACTTTGCCAGCGCCTCGGTGGTAAGGTTACTTTCTGCGGTGTGTGTAACCCCGATTTTAAGGTTGGTTATGTTTTTTTCGAAATTGGCAAGCTCCAACCTCAGCTTGCCGTCCAGCGCCTTAATGCGCCTGGCGTAGCGGACGGCTATTTCGCCCTGATCCGTAAGCCTGAATCCACCCTTTCCGCGTATAAACAGGGGCACCCCCAGCTCCTGTTCCAGCTCTTTTATATGATGGCTGACGGCGGGCTGAGTAAGGGACAGCTCCTCCGCCGCTCTGGTGAAATTTTTATGTTCCGCGACACACAGCAGCGTCTCCATTTTTACGCTTAGCATTGCTTTCCCTCTCTATTGCATAAATTAAATTTATCATACTCAAAATTAGTATAATTTGATTTTAGTTTTTAAAAGCATATCATATATATCACTCCATGGCAAGGAGGTGCATTAAGCGCCGGTCATGGACTGAAAGTAAAAACAAATTCGGTTTTGAGGGTTTTTCCCTGATATAGAAGGAGAGCAGCATGAACGGTCTTAGAAGAGAAAAGCATCTTTTTGAAGAGGCGCCAATGGCAGAGGCCATACTTTCCCTTGCCATGCCTGCGGTAATGGGCCAGATAATACTTGTGATATACAACATGGCGGATACCTTCTTCGTTGGCCTCACCGGCAGCGACGCCATGATTACTGCCGTGACGGTATGCATGCCCGCCTTCATGTTCCTTTCCGCTATAGCCAATCTCTTCGGCGTAGGCGGCGCAAGCGTAATTGCCAGGGCATTGGGCAACAAAAACGTGAACCGGGCAAGGGACACCGCAAGCTTCGCTTTCTGGGGCTGCCTTATAGCTGCGGCAGTATACTCCGTCGGCGCGTATCTTTTTAGGGATAACTTCGTAAACCTTCTGGGGGGCTCCGACTCTCAGGTACACCGCCACGCAGTTGAGTACCTGCTCTGCACGGTGGTGGCGGGAGGCGTCGTGACCTCCATGAACACGCTGCTTGCCCACCTTATCCGCTCTGAGGGCCGTTCCCTCCAGTCCAGCACAGGTATAGCCATAGGCGGCGTGCTGAACATCGCTCTGGATCCGTTGTTCATGTTCGTGATACTGCCCGCCGGACGGGAGGCTTTAGGGGCAGCGTTGGCCACCGCCCTTTCCAACGTGGCGACGCTAATATACTTCATTATAGTTATAG
Source organism: Clostridiales bacterium (assembly GCA_004557245.1). Taxonomy (GTDB): domain Bacteria; phylum Bacillota; class Clostridia; order Christensenellales; family CAG-138; genus SFEL01. The sequence continues at coordinate 27,684 of SFEL01000013.1, forward strand.
GCAAAAACAGGCCCCATACGGCGCTGTACTTCGCCCCCCGCCGGGCAATGTTCGCGGCTGCCATTCCTTCGGACGTTTTGAGCACCGGCATACCTGCCTGCCTTATGACGCTGTGCGAGAACATCTCCTACGGCGTGCTGGATAACCTGATGGCGCTTTCCGGCACTGCCGCCCAGGCCGGCATAGGCGTGGCCAAAAAGGTGAATATGCTGGCACACTGCATGGTGCGCGGCATGGCCCAGGGTGTGCTTCCCCTGATAGCCTACAACTACGCGGCAGGCGACTACAAGCGTATGCGCTCCGCTGTGCTCACCTCCACTTCCATATCCGTATGCCTGGCCGGGCTTTGCACCGCAATCAACCTCTGCTTTGCCCATGAGCTCATAAGCGTATTCATCAGGGGAGGCGAGTCCATGGCCTACGGCATGAAGTTCCTCCGCATACTCTGCATAGGCGCGCCCTTCTCCGCCTGCGCCTACGCCTTCATATCCTTCTTCCAGGCCACCGGCCACGGCATGCATTCGCTGGTGCTGGCGTTGCTCAGGAAGGGCATACTGGATATACCCCTGATGTTCATACTCAGAGGCGTGTTCCCGGTATACGGCATAGTCTGGGCTACCCCCGCAGCGGATATAATCTGCTGCATAGCGGCTACCATTACCCTCGCGGTATTCATGGGCCGCTTTGACGAGAGGGAAAGGCTGGAGAAATACAGCCAGGATACAGTGCTTGCGGTGATAACCGGCGAAAACAGCGAGCTTGCCATACAGGAGCTGCTGCGCCAGGGCTTTGAGGTAAATGTAGTAAGCTCTCCCCGGGACAAGCGGCTTAAGCAGGCGCTGACCGACCTGAAACTATCGTGATGATTTAACAAAAGGATGCCTTACGGCATCCTTTTCACGTCGACAAATCCGCTTGATGGGCTAAGGAGCGCTTCCGCGGCCCTTTTTCTTTGCCTTTTACTATTTATTTGCCACGTATTCGACCATATCCAGCACCTTGGAGCTGTAGCCCCATTCGTTGTCGTACCAGGCGATGAGCTTAACGAAGTCGTCCCCCAGCATTATGCCGGCCCGCTTGTCGACTATACAGGTGTGAGGATCGCCCCGAAGGTCGGATGATACCACGTCCGCGTCAAGGCAGGTGAGCACGCCCTTCATATAGCCGTGTGCTGCCTCCTCGAGGGCTTCCATTATGTCTGCATAGTTGGTCTTTGTCACCAGCTTTGCCGTGAGGTCTACCACGGATACGTCGTTCACCGGAACCCGGAAGGACATGCCGGTGAGCTTGCCGTTCAGCTCGGGTATGGCCTTGCCCACCGCCTTTGCGGCGCCGGTGGTGGAGGGGATTATGTTGTTGAACACGGAGCGGCCGGTGCGGAGGTCACGGCTGCCTGCCCGGGAGTCTACGGCCTTCTGCTTGGCGGTGGCGGAATGTATGGTGGACATAAGTCCACGTTCTATGCCGAAGCGGTCGTTCACTACCTTGGCAAGGGGCGCTAAGCAGTTGGTAGTGCAGGAAGCGGCGGAGATGACTGCGCTTGCGGGGTCGTATTCCTCATGGTTCACGCCGAAGACGAAGGTGGGCGTCACCTCGTCCTTTGCGGGGGCGGTGATTATGATTTTTTTAGCGCCGCCCTTCATGTGGGCGGAGGAGGAGGCGGTGGTGTTGAACGCGCCGGTGGATTCTATGATATATTCTGCGCCGCAGGAGCTCCATTCTATATTGGCAGGGTCGCTCTCGCTGAATATCCTGACCGGCTTGCCGTTGACTATAAGGTGCTGGCTGCCGGCCTCAATCGTGCCGGGAAAATGGCCATGCACCGAGTCGTACAGGGCTGTGTATGCCATATATTCCATATTGAGGTTGCGGAGGTTTATGCCGCAAAGCTCAAACCTGTCCGGGTTCTGGGAAATGATCCTGAATACAGTGCGTCCTATTCTTCCGAAGCCGTTGATGCCAACCCTGATAGCCATTTTTTCCTCCAAATCATTATAAAATTATTTTAGATGTGTGTGCCTTTGACTAAGTAGGGATTATATTAAATATGTATATGCATGTCAACGTCAGTTATTAAAGTTATTAATTTATCGAGGAAAGTTAAGGTGAAATGGGATACGGCCTTAAAAAGTAAGGGAAAATTGTAAAATGAAAAAGCCCCCTTGTTTAAAGAGGGCTCGGTCTGTCGAAAAACCACGGGGTTGATGGGGTTGATAAGGGGCCGACACTCTGTCTACCCCTGATGCTCCTTTTTGCGCATCTTTATCTTGAGCATGGCCAACGCCTTGCGGGCATCCAGCGCATCTACGGCGTTTTCGCCCACATTTTCGCTCTCTATGCCCTCGGGGTTCTTGGATATATCCACTATTGCGTCCAGATACTCGTTGGTGACCACAAACTGGGCCATGGTGCCTGAAAAGTTAAGCCCGGTGACGGGTATGCCCCGAATGCCAAGCTGGTATACGGTGTTGGTGTAGTCCACGTCGCTGTTGCCCCAGCCGTCGCTGGAGACTATGGCGCCGTCCGCGCGCATGCACTCTGCCCATACGGCGGCGCGGGTGCCTACCAGATGCTTTTCCTCGTCAGCGTCGGGAGTGCCGACTATTATTATGCCCATGAGGTCTATCTCGGGGTCGGCGGATACCACCTCCAGCAGAGGATCGCGGAAATGATGCAGAGAAGTTTCTTTTGTGGAAGGTCCAATACCCATAGCTCTCTACCTCCTTATATTACTGCATGGAACGGATAATACCGTCCCTGTACTCGTTGGGTGTGACTATCACGGGCATGTTGCCCATGTCGATTATGCTCTTGCCGCCCTCGCTGCTGCTGGGCTCCTTGCCAAAGAGGTGGGTATCGTACATGGCGCCCTGGCCTGCTACCTGTTTGATTATGACCACCCGCTTTGCACCGGGGCGAACAGTGTCGTAATAGGTGCTGCGATGGGTGCAGAGGTCGCCCTTGAACTTCTTCATCTTATCGCGATAGGTCTGCATGAATTTATCGCAGGCCTGATGCGCCCTTGTGCAGGCGCCGCGCTCCTGACCCTGATGGGACTTGAAGAGAAAGTCGAAACTGATTATCACGTCGTTGGTGCCGGGGGTGCCGGCCTTGTCAAGGAACAGCTTTTCCTTAAGGTTGCCCTCGGAGGAGCCGAACTCGTAGGTCTGCACGCCGTCCACATCCACGCCGGTCATCATGAAATATACGCCGGTGAGAGTGTGGGTGATACCCTCGCCCAGTATGCCCAGCACCTTGGTGGAGACGGGGATTATGTCCATTATGGTGTTGGTCCAGCGGTCGTGATCCCCGGGCTTGATGATCTGAATATCTATCTTTTCGATGATATCCTTGTTTTCCTCCATGAGCTCATCCAGAAGCTCACGGCTTACGGTCATCTTGCCGTCAGCGGTAACGTCGTTGTGGTCGCCCCATTCCACGGTATCGATGTGGAAGGACTTTATGACCAGGCGACGCAGGTTGATATCCTGTGCCATTTGCGTTCCTCCGTAAATTATTTTTTGTACAAGAAAATCTTATAATATGAATTGTTAAAAGTAAAACGAGATGTTATAATAGTAAATATAAGAATCTCTTGTGGATGGGCATCTCTATGGATTCGTCAAAGCTCAAAGTGCTGATAAGAGCCGTGGAAACGGCCACATTTTCCGCCGCCGGGGAAGAGCTTGGCTTCACCCAGGCGGGGGTAAGCTATATAATAAAGACCCTTGAGGACGAGCTGGGGATACAGCTTCTCATTCGGGGCAAGAAGGGAGTACGGCTCACCCAGAAGGGGGAGGCGCTTATGGAGCATGTGCGCAATGCGGACGCCGCCATGGACGCGCTTTTGAGCCGTGCGGAGGCGCTGAAGAACGCCCAGACAGGCAGGCTCAAAATAGGGGCGCTGAACAGCCTTTCCGTGGCGTGGCTGCCCTCGGTTATCGCCAGCTTCTGCGCGGACAACCCGGATATACAGATAGACGTGCAGGAGGCGGGCACAGATAAGCTCACCGAGATGCTGAGTACGGGGGAGACTGACTTCATACTCACAAGCGTACAGCCCAAGGGCGTGGACTGGATACCCCTTGCCAAGGACAGGCTGATGGCGGTAATGCATAAGGAACACCGCTTCGCCCCCGAGGCTCGGATACCCCTGCAGATACTTGCCAAGGAGCCCTTCATAATGCCCGCGCCGGGTTTCGATACGGACATAGAACGGCTTTTTCAGCGGAGCGGCATAAAGGCCAACGTCATATTCACCTCCATGGACGACTACGCCATAGTTTCCATGGTACAGCATGGCATAGGTGTATCCGTGGTGCCGGAAATGATACTGCGGGACAAGAGCGAGGGCCTTGCGGTGCGGGAGCTTGCCCCCTGCCAATACCGGCGGCTGGGCATAGCCATACCCTCGCTTTCCGACGCCTCCCCTGCCGCCGCCGCCTTCATAAGGCGGGCGGAGGAGATAGTGCCGAATATAAAATAAAAGGCTATGGATTTTTGTATTTACAAAGGAGATTTTCAGTTAAGGCTCTCTATGACCTTGCCTTCGAGGTAGCCCAGCGCGCTTTCTTCAGGGAAGTGCAGCTCTACGCGCACCGCCCTGAGGGCCTGGGCGTATTTTTTGTTTGCCTTGTTGAATTCGCGGTCGCCGTACTTGTCGTCGCCAAGTATGGGGCAGCCTATATGGGCAAGGTGGGCGCGTATCTGGTGGGTACGGCCCGTGACCAGCTCCACCTCCAGTACGCTCCGGTCTCCCCTGCGGCTTATGACGCGGTACCTTGTCACCATGTCCCTGCTGCCCTGAACCGGCCTGTCATATACCCTCATGTATGAATTATCCGAATCCTTTACGCAGTAGGCGGTGAGCGTACCCTCCTTCTTTTCGGGGCAGCCCTTTACGGTACAGCGGTAGAACTTTCTTATTGTGCGCTGCTCCAGGGCCTCTGTCAGCCCATACAGGGCCTTGCGGTTACGGGCGAAGAGCACCAGCCCTTCGGTGTTTACGTCCAGGCGGTGGGCGGGATAAGCCTCCCCATAGGCGGCGGCGAGCCGTGCCTCCAGGGAATCCCCTTGGCCGTCGGCCGCGGCGGTCTGAAGTCCCTGGGGTTTTACGGCGGCTATTATGTTATGGTCGATATACGCTATGCCTATGCCCTGCACCGCTGCGGGGAGTATGTCTGAAAAGTCCTTCCACACGCCGCCGGACGGCGTCGAGGTGAACCTGAGACGGGTGTGCAGCGTGGGGTGCTCTATCTCGAGAGAGCAGGCCCAGAGGGCTATCTGCTGCCCCGGGCGGGCGTCCCTGTTGTAGCGCTGGTCCCCCCAAAGGGGATACCCCGCGCCGGCCAGCTGCACCCGTATCTGATGATGCCGGCCGGTATGGAGGCTGACACGCACCAGAGTCCTGCCCTTTCTGTACGCGATGGGGGCGTAGGTAAGCCGGGCGGACTTTGCGCCGCAGGTGTTTTCCGGCACAAGGGCGCTGGAACCGGTAGCCTCGTCCTTTAATATGAATCCCTCCAACTCGCCGCCGGGGGCGTTGCCCTCGGCCACGGCAAGGTAGGTCTTAATTGCACCGTGGGAGCTGAACTGGCCGTATAGCCGGGCGGCTGCCTTGGAGGTGCGGGCGAATACCATGGCTCCGCCCACAGGCCTGTCTAAACGGTGAACAAGCCCGAGATATACATCGCCGGGCTTATTGTACTTGTCCTTTATGTAGCCCTTCAGCAGCGTCAGAAGGTCATCGTCTCCGGAGGAGTCCCCCTGCACCGGCATATTGGCCGGCTTTTCTACCGCCAGAAGGTGGTTGTCTTCGTATAATATGGGTATCATATTTCCCACCTGCCGGAAGCGCCGCAGGGAAGCACCATGCCGCCGCGGGTTATGGGCAGGCCCACCTCGTCGGATTCTATCTTTCCGCCACGCTTGCCCAGGGAGCACTTTAGCACGTTGGACAGCACGCTTGGGGCAAGGCCGGTGGTGTAGGAATTTATAAGGAAGAAGCGGGCTTCGTCGTCCAGCAGCTTCACGCATTCCTCCACCAGGGGGTAAAGGTTGTCCTCGATCTTCCACATTTCGCCGTTTGGGCCGCGGCCGTAGCTGGGGGGATCCATGAGTATGCCGTGATATGTCCTGCCCCGGCGCTGCTCCCGCAATACAAACTTCATCACGTCGTCCACGATGAAGCGCACTGGCGCGCCTGCAAGGCCGCTGGCTGCAAGGTTGTCCTTTGCCCAGGCCACCATGCCCTTTGCCGCGTCCACGTGAACCACCTCCGCGCCGCTGGCCGCAAGGGCCGCCGTGGCGCCGCCGGTGTAGGCGAAGAGGTTGAGTACCCTAAAAGGCTTGCCGCTCTTTTCCACGATTCCCCGCATCCAGTCCCAATTCACCGCCTGCTCCGGGAAAAGGCCGGTATGCTTGAAGCCGGTGGGGCGGACGATAAAGGTAAGGTCCCGATAGCGTATTTTCCAGCTTTCCGGCAGCGCACGGCCGTACTCCCAGTGGCCGCCGCCCGCTGAGCTTCGTATATACCTGGCATGTACGCTTCTTGGTTCCTTCATTGGCCACACGGCCTGAGGATCCGGCCGAAGCAGCGTGACGTCGGCCCAGCGTTCGTGCTTGTTGCCGCCGCCAGCGTCGATTATTTCGTAATCCTTCCAGTCTGAGGCAAGGTACATGGTTTTCCTCCGGTGAGTAAATTCTTACGCCGCGATGCTGATAAGCAGATTAAGCTTATAGAACACCCGGGCCACGGCTGAGTCGTCCACCATGTTGGTTATAAGATCGAACTGGCCCAGCATCGTAAGCACTATGGGTACCAGCATGAATACCAGCAGCAGCGCCAGCATCCCCCGCAACAGGCCCAGCGCGCCGCCGAATATGCCGTCATGGCTCTTGAGCATGGGGAAGGGATCGGCATAGTCCGCCCCGTTTATCACCAGCGAAAGTATCGTGCGTATTATAAGGAAACATACGAGGAACATCAGTATGTTTATGAATACGCCCACTATGGTCTGGTTGAAGTAGTCCCCCAGCGTCACTATGCCCTGATCCGCGAAGGCCTCGCGGGCGATGTTTTTGGCTATCTCCCTGCCCATGGGAAAGGGCAGATTGGAGGAGGCGATTATGTCGTTTATCTCGGCCGTGGAGAGGGAGGATATCTCCATTCGAACGTATTCCGGGTTGGCGATAAACTCGCTGCCCTCGGTGTAGTACAGCATCATGTTGAATATCCTGTCGCTGTGCTTTATGGCGCTGGCCCCAAGGGGCTTGAGCAGAAAGCTCAGCACCACCGAGACAAAGTACGCGCCTATGTTAAGAAGCGTGGAAATAAATCCCTTGTATATGCCGAAGAGCACGAATAACACCAGTATACATATTGATACCGCGTCTATGATGTTCAATGCTTTTCCTCCTTTTCCGGGCTGCCCGCCCTGTAAAGAGTCCGGTGCCGTTATAGTTCTATTCTACTTGGTCACGCTGATATACAGCTTACCATCCTTGCTGAGCATTATATGGTCATCAGAAAGCTTCTTGGCTCCGTCTATCTCTATGGGCAGATCATCCCTGGAGAGCAGCTTTCCTGCGGCGGAGTAGGTGTACGCGGCGGTGGGGGTATAGATCACGAGCTTGCCCTTTATGAGAAACTCCCCCAGCGCCCCCTCGGGCGGGTGTACGGTGCTTATGGCGGCGCTGCCAACGTCCCCTTCAGGTACGGTGTACAGCTTGAGTATACTGTTGCTGCCCCCGCGCTGCTTATACAGCAGTATGGGGGATTCGCCTATTGAGCTGTCCGCCAGCTTCCAGCCGTATACGGATATCCTGTAGACCTCGCTGCTGCCCGCCAGTGTATAGCGTATGAGGTCGCTGGTGCAGGAAAGGAACAGGCTTTTATCCGTGAATATGACGTCCCCGGTTAGCTGGTTCTGTACGTTTATGACGCCGGTGGTGCGCTTGGTGGCCAGGTTGTAGGTGGTTATGGTGCATACCGGCGTGGAGGCGGAAAGGTCCATCTCAAGGGTCCACAGGGTCTCGTCCTGCCTGTTGGAAAAGCCGAAATCTATAAGGTCGGCAGCGTCAAAATCCATCTGGTCTGTCTGCGTCCCCGCCCCGTCGTATATTACTATGGCGGTCTTGCCTGCGCTGTCCTCCCTCAGCACCGCTACATGCGCCTGAGAGCACTTTACCCCCAGCACCTTGCCGGAAACTACTATGGGGGCCTCTGAGCCCACTATCTGCACTGCCGTATCGTGATACAGCACGGATATGCTGTCCGAGGCGGTGAGCTTCAGCTCGTCGGTGTTTATCTTGTATGAGGTATCCTTGCGGCTGTCCGCGATATCCTTATAGCAAAGCTTGCCCTCCTGGAAGTAAAGAAAGCCGGAGCCGGTATAGGCATAGTTGGCGGTATCCGTAAAGGGAAGCTCCGTCAGCTCCTTGGCGCCCTTCTTTGTGCTTTTGAGCAGGTGTATGAGGCCGAACACCAGCCCTATGGCCAGCAGCGCTCCAAGTGCCAGTATACCTATGCGCAGTATCATGCGGCTGCGCTGCTTTACAACATAGCGTTTCTTTCTCATTTGTTCCCTTTTTCTCCCGGAAGCGCAAGCTTTATCGCCCCGGGCAATACCTTAAATGTTACGGGGGTAGAGGAATCCAGCTCCCCGTCAAGGTTGATTATGTTTTCGCTGTCGCACCTTACCGCTATTTCCTTTGCCTTGAAGTAGCGCACGTGCCTTGAATCCGTGTGGGCGCCCCTGGTATAACGGGGCAGCAGCAGGAGAAACTGCGGTACGCTTATGGAACGGAGTATGCAGACGTCAAGGAGCCCGTCGCTTGGGCTTGCCATAGGCGCGACGTGCATTCCACCGGCAAAATGGGTGCCGTTGCAGGCGTTGAAGAGCAGCGCCCGCTCGGTAAAGCTTTCCCCGTCCGCCGTTATCTCGAAGGTGACGGGCTTGAGGTGCATAAGGCTCTGGAATACGCCCAGCATGTAGGGCAGCATTCCGTTGAACCTCTTTTTAAACTTCTCGGTGTTGATTATCACATCCACGTCGAAGCCTGTTCCGCTGACGTTTATAAAGGGCTTGTCGTTTGCCATTGCGGCGTCCACCGGCCGGGCCTGGCCGTACAGCGCTGCCTCCAGCGCCGCATCGGGATCGGTGGGCAGGCCCACCGCCTTAGCAAAGTCGTTGCCTGTGCCAAAGGGAAGTATTCCCATCTCTGTATCCGAACCTATAAGCGCCGCGGCCACCTCGTTGGCGGTGCCGTCGCCGCCCACGGATATCACCCGCTGGCAGCCTTTTCTGGAGGCTTCTTCCGCCAACTCTCTTGCGTGGCCCTTGCCGGTGGTATACCGCCACTCGAAGCTCCTGCCGCTCCTTTCTATCTGGGGAAGCAGCTCCTCAAAGAGCTTCCTTGACTTGCCGGAGCCAGACACCGGGTTAACTATAAAAAAACGATCGCACATTGTAACGTCTTTACTTCTCCTCTGTATTTGCCGCAGCCATATCCTGCTGCACCAGCATCTTTACGGCGCCCGGTATTATTTTATACCTTACCGGCATACCGGAGCCCAGTTCGCCATCGTAGTTTATTAAGCACTCCTCGGGGCATTCCACATAAAGCTCCTTTGTGCGGAAGTATTCCACCTCCGGAAGCCCCGTATGCTCGCCCTTGATGAATGAGGGGAGCAGCCTCAGGAACTTTGCCCTGCTTATACTGCTGACCACGCTCACCTCAAAAAGTCCGTCAAAGGGGTCCGCAAAGGGCATTGCCTTCATGCCGCCGCCCATGTACGCGCCGTTGCCTACGGATACTATCAGCGCGTCCTTCTTCCATATCCGCTCCCCATCGTGCAGCGTCAGGTGCAGGGTGCGCAGATGGGTGAGCGCATCGACTATGCCCAAAAGGTATGGCAGCATGCCCTTGAAGCGCTTTTTATACTTCTCGTGCTTCAGCAGCACGTCTACGTCAAATCCGAAGCCCGATACGTTCACGAAAAATCTGTCGTTTACGTAGCCCGCATCCATGGCCCTTGGCCTGTCCGCCAGTATGACGTTTAGCGCCTCACGGGGCTCAGTGGGTATTCCCAGCACCTTTACCATGTCGTTCCCCGTGCCAAAGGGCAGTATGCCCATCACCGTATCGGTACCCACAAGGCCGGACGCCACTTCGTTTACCGTGCCGTCGCCGCCCACGGCTATTATGTACTTCTCCCCATGCTCCGCGGCAGCCCTGGCAAGCTCTCTGCCGTGGCCCTTGCATTGGGTAAACTCATAGGTATAAGGAAACCTCATGTCGTCCAGCATACCCTTGACGGCTCCAAACTTATCTATGGCGCTGGTGCCGCCCGCAACAGGGTTTACTATAAAATGCAATTTATCCATATACATCTCCACATTAATGATCCACATTAAATAATAATCCAAAATGCCGGAATTGTACATACGTACCCTGTGAATTATCCATTAAAGTCCCGGTTTATTCACATTTGCGTCCATCATGGCAGGCATTGCCAAGGGGCGGCACTGCGGGTATAATTGATAAGGTATACAATTTATTCCGTCAAAGGAGGGCGTGTTGTGAGGTTCACTAAGATGCATGGCCTGGGCAACGATTTCATAGTTATAGATGCCATGGAAAAAGAATATTTTCCCACCCCGGATGATGCGCGCCGGCTCTGCAACAGGCGCACCGGCATAGGGGCAGACGGGCTGATGCTGGTAATGCCCTCTAAAAAAGCCGATCTGCGCATGCGCCTTCTCAACAGCGACGGCAGCACCGCCGAGATGTGCGGAAACGGCATACGCTGCTTCGCAAAGTTTGCATACGAGCGCGGCATGGTAAGGTCAAACCCTATAAAAATAGAAACACCGGCAGGTATAAAGCTGGCGGAGCTTACCGTAAAGTGCGGCCGCGTCACGGCCATCAGAGTGGACATGGGGGAGCCGCTTCTGGATAAAAAGGATATACCCATGAAGGGAGAAGGCGTCTGCCGCCTTGAGACAATAGAGGCGCTGGGCAGGGAGTTTACCTTCTCCGCAGTAAACACCGGCGTGCCACACATGGCGGTGTTTGGCGAAGTGACGGAGGATGACATACTGAAATACGGCCCGGCGCTGGAAAGGCACCCGCTTTTTCCCGCCAAGGTAAACGTGAACTTCATAAATGTGGAGCCCGACGGCAGCATTTCCGTCCGCACCTGGGAAAGGGGCTGCGGCAGGACGTTGGCCTGCGGCACCGGCAGCTGCGCCGCCGCGGTATGTGCAAGTATGGCGGGCTTTACGGGGCGCAGTGTTAAGGTACATCTGGCTCTCGGAGAGCTTTTGATAGAATGGGCGGAAAACGGGCATATTTATATGACCGGCCCCGCAGAAGAGATATTTGAGGGAAATATAAAATAAATTATAAAGTAGTAAGAAAGGACGTTTGCCATGCATTACACGCTTTACCCCAAGGGAGTATGCTCAACACAGATAGACCTTGACGTCACCGACGGCAAGATACACAATCTCAGCTACACCGGCGGCTGCAACGGAAACCTTAAGGCTCTGGGCGCAATGTGCGAGGGCGCCAGCGCCGAGGAAGTCATACGCCGCCTTTCCGGCATAACCTGCGGCTACAAGGCCACCTCCTGCTCGGATCAGCTGGCGCGGCTCTTAAAGGATGCCATGAAGAAAAAGGCGTAAGGCGCAATAAATCTCAATGCGGCGGAAAATAAAGCTTTTCCGCCGTTTTTTATTGACATCACCTCCATCTTGCAAGATAATATTAAGATACGTAAATAATGCCGATTATTTAATGCTTACTGAAAGGGCCTTTGTATAACCATGGAAGAGATACGCGCGCCAAAGAACTTTATCGAGGAATTCATCGAAGAGGACATAAAGGAAAAGGGACTTACCCAAATACAGACCCGCTTCCCGCCGGAGCCGAACGGCTACCTGCACATAGGCCACGCAAAGGCGCTGGCCATCGACTTCACCATGGCTGAAAAGTTCGGCGGCAGCTGCAACCTGCGCTACGACGACACCAACCCCACCAAGGAGGACGAGGAATTCGTGGACGCCATACAGGAGGACATAGCCTGGCTTGGCTTCCACTGGGACAACGTATTTTACGGAAGCGACTACTTCGACCAGTGCTATGAACTGGCGGTGAAGCTCATTAAAAAGGGCGTGGCCTACGTATGCGACCTTTCAAAGGACGAGATGAGGGAATACCGGGGAACCCTTACCGAGCCGGGCAGGAACTCCCCCTGGCGGGACAGGAGCGTCGAAGAAAACCTGGACCTGTTCCAGCGCATGAAGGACGGCGAATTCCCTGACGGCAGCAGGACCCTCCGCGCCAAGATAGACATGGCGTCGCCCAATCTCAACATGCGGGACCCCGCCATGTACAGGATAATACACATGACCCATCACCATCAGGGGGACAAGTGGTGCATCTACCCCATGTACGACTTTGCCCATCCCATACAGGACGCAATAGAGGGCGTTACACACTCCCTCTGCTCCCTTGAGTACGAGGCCCACAGGCCGCTGTACAACTGGGTCATAGAGCAGTGTGAGTTTGAGCACAAGCCGAGGCAGATAGAGTTCGCCCGGCTCAACATAACCAACACCGTCATGAGCAAGCGGTATCTCCGCCGCCTGGTGGAGGAGAAGTACGTTGCCGGCTGGGACGACCCCCGCATGCCAACCCTGTGCGCGCTGCGCCGCAGGGGATATACCCCGGAGTCCATACTGGACTTCCTGAACCGGGTAGGCGTGGCCAAGGCGGATTCCGTGGTTGAGACAGCCATGCTCGAACACTGCGTCCGGGAGGACCTTAACGCCCACGCCCCCCGCATGATGGCCATACTTGCGCCCCTGAAGCTCATCGTGGAGAACTGGCCGGAAGGCAAAACCGAGGAGGTGGAGGTGGAGTACCTGCCCGACTGCTCCACAGGCAAGCGCAGGGTAAACTTCGGCCGGGAGCTTTACATAGAGCGGGAGGATTTCAACTGCGATGCCCCCAAGAAGTATTTCCGCCTCAAGCCTGATGGGGAGGTACGCCTAAAGGGCGCATACGTGGTCAGGTGCTCCCACTGGGACACGGACGAAAAGGGCAACGTTACTACGGTTTACTGCACATACGACCCGGAGACCCGGGGAGGCCAGTGCGAGAGAAAGATAAAGGGCACCATACACTGGCTCAACGCCAAGGATGCAAAGCCCGCCGAGGTACGCCTTTACGAAGACCTGCTGCTGCCCGAGACGGAGGGCGAGGAGAAGGAATTTACGGAGCGGCTCAATCCCAATTCGCTGACAGTCGTCAACGCTCTGGTAGAGCCCGAGCTTGCCGAAAAGGAGCCGGGCTACCGCTGCCAGTTCATGCGCACCGGCTACTTCTGCGCCGACCTTGACTATACCGGGGAGCGCCCCGTGTTCAACAGGATAGTAGGCCTCAAGGACAGCTTTAAGGCATAAGAAAGGAAGCATTTATGGAAGTACGCACACGCTTTGCCCCATCGCCTACGGGGTATATGCACATAGGAAATCTTCGCAGCGGCCTTTACGCTTATCTCTTTGCCCGCCACAACCACGGCAAGTTCCTGCTCCGCATAGAGGATACGGATCAGGAAAGATTTGTAGAGGGCGCAACCGACCTTATCTACCGCACCCTCAAGGACGTGGGCATGAACTGGGACGAAGGCCCCGACATTGGCGGCGAATATGGCCCCTACGTACAGAGCGAAAGAAAAAGCATGTATCTGCCGTTTGCGGAGCAGCTCATAAAGAGCGGCCACGCCTACCGCTGCTTCTGCACTAAAGAAGAGCTGGAGGAACGGCGCGCTGCGGCTGCCGCCCGGGGCGAGACCTTCAAGTACGATAAGCACTGCCTGCACCTCTCGGAGGACGAAATACAGGCAAGGCTGGATGCGGGGGTGCCCTACGTCATCCGCCAGAACGTGCCCACAGAAGGCACCACCAGCTTTACCGACATGGTGTTCGGCACCATCACGGTAAACAACTCCGACCTTGACGACAGCATACTCATCAAGGCAGACGGCATGCCCACCTATAACTTTGCAAACGTGGTGGACGACCACCTAATGAAGATATCCCACGTAATGCGGGGCATGGAGTACCTTTCCTCCACTCCGAAATACAACCTTCTTTACGAGGCCTTCGGCTGGGAAATACCCCACTATATCCACATGACCCCCATAATGAGGGACGCACAGCACAAGCTTTCAAAGCGGGACGGCGACGCTTCCTATGCGGATTTTGTGGACAAGGGCTATCTGAAGGAGGCACTGGTGAACTACGTGGCGCTCCTTGGCTGGAACCCCGGCGACGACAGGGAGATCTTCTCGCTTTCCGAGCTGTGCGAGGCCTTCGACGTTTCCGGCATGAGCAAGTCCCCGGCAATATTCGACCCGGAAAAGCTCACATGGATGAACGCCCAGTACATAATGGCCCTCTCCAAAGAGGAGTTCACAAGGCACGCCATGCCCTGGTACGAGAAGGCGGGCATAGCCCATATGGATACGGATATACTCTGCAGGATACTCCAGCAGCGCGTGCGGGTATTCAACGAGATACCCGATATGGTGGACTTTCTCACAAAGCTTGACGAGGGCTATGATGCTGCCCTTTTCACCAACAAGAAGAGCAAGACGGACAGCCTTGTATCCAAAAACGTACTCGGGATGGTCATACCCGTGCTGGAAGCGCTGCCCAACTGGAACGAGGAGCTGCTCCACGACACCCTCATCGGCATGGCTGCAGAAAAGGGCATGAAGAACGGCACCCTGCTCTGGCCTGTGCGCATAGCCATGGCGGGCAAGGCCGTCACCCCCGGCGGCGCCATAGAGATAGGCATACTGCTGGGCAAAGACGAAACCATGCGAAGGCTGAAGATCGGCCTTGAGAAGCTGCAATAAAACAAAACCCAAAAGGAACGGCCTTCACCGTTCCTTTTTCATCGTCAAGCTTATACGCTTTTTCTTCTGGTCCACCTCAAGCACCCATACGGTGACTATGTCCCCGGGCTTGAGCACCTCGCTGGGGTGGCGTATGAACTTATCGCATATCCTGGATATGTGTACGAGGCCGTCCTGATGCACGCCTATATCCACGAACGCCCCGAAGTCGACTATGTTGCGCACGGTGCCGGTAAGCTCCATGCCGGGCACAAGGTCGCTCATCTCCATCACGTCGCTGCGCAGCAGCGGCTTGGGCAGCTCGTCCCGGGGGTCGCGGCCCGGCTTTTGCAGCTCCCTGAGTATATCCTTCAGCGTGGGCACGCCTATGCCGCATTCCTCGGCGGCCTTGTCCATGCCTATCCTTTTAAGCTCATCGGGCAGCTTTGATATGTCGCTGCCGCAGAGCAGAAGCAACGACTTGGCCGCCCTGTAGCTCTCGGGGTGTACGGCGGTATTGTCCAGCATCTCGGCGCTTTCCGGCACCCGGAGGAAGCCGGCGCACTGCTCGTATGCCTTTGCGCCCAGCTTAGGCACCTTGAGAAGCTCCTTGCGGCTCCTGAAAGCCCCTTCGGCTTCGCGGTACGCTACGATATTCTTTGCCACGGTGGAATTTATGCCGGAAACGTGGGAAAGGAGGGACACCGATGCGGTGTTAAGGTCAACGCCTACGCTGTTCACGCAGTCCTCCACCACCCCCTCCAGCGTTTCGTCCAGCCGCTTTTGGGGCATGTCGTGCTGATACTGGCCAACGCCTATGCTCTTGGGGTCTATCTTCACAAGCTCCGCCAATGGGTCCTGCAGCCTTCTGGCGATGGACACTGCGCTTCTCAGGGATACGTCGTAATCCGGGAACTCCTCCGCGCCCAGCTTGCTGGCGGAGTACACCGACGCCCCCGCTTCGCTGACTATAACGTACTTTACATCCGTGCCTTTTACGGTATCCGCAGCGAACTTTTCCGTTTCACGGCCGGCGGTGCCGTTGCCTATGGATATGACCTTCACGTTGTGCTTCTTTATGAGCCCCTTGACGATGCGCTCCGCTTCGGCTATTTTATTGTGGGGCGGCGCAGGGTATATGACGGCGGTATCCAGCACTTTGCCCGTCTCGTTCACTACCGCCACCTTGCAGCCGGTGCGGTAGCCAGGGTCCAGCCCCATGGTAACCATGCCCTTTACCGGGGGCTGCATGAGCAGCGGCTTCAGGTTCACGGCAAAGGTGGCTATGGCCTGCTCGCAGGCTTCATCGGTGAGCATGGAGCGGAGCTCGCGGGTAACGGAGGGATATATAAGCCTGCTCCACGCGTCCTTTGCCGCGGCCTCCACCTGCTTTGAGCAGGGGCAGCTTCCCCGTACAACGCTGAGAGCGACTATGCGCTCTGCGCCTTCCTCGGGAATGCTTACCGAAACTTTAAGGAACCCCTCCTTTTCGCCCCGGTTTATTGCCAGCACCCTGTAGCCGGGTATGGTGGAGAGGCCCTCGGAAAAGTCGAAATACATGTCGTATACTCCGTTGTCCTCGGGGGCATCGGCCGCCCTTGAGGCGGTTATGGCGCCGGACCTGTGTGCAAGTTCCTTTATATAGCGGCGGATATCGGCGGAATCCGACAGCCGCTCGGCGATTATGTCGCGTGCGCCCGATAGGGCTTCATCAGGGGTGTTCACGCCCTTGCCGGGGTTTACGTATTTCTCCGCAAGCTTTACGGGGTCTGCGGCAGGCTCCTGCATGAGAAGCTTTGCGGCAAGGGACATAAGGCCCTTTTCCTTGGCTATTGACGCCCTCGTGGTGCGCTTTGGCTTGTAGGGCCTGTATAAGTCCTCCAGCTCGGCCAAGGTGGCGGCGTTGTCCAGCTTTGCCGAAAGCTCGCCGGTAAGCTTTTCCTGGGAGGCGATGCTCTGCTTTATCTCGCTGCGCCTTGCATCCAGGTTTCTAAGATAAGTAAGCCTGTCCGCCAGCTTTCGTATCTGCTGGTCGTCCATGCTGCCGTGCATCTCCTTGCGGTAGCGGGCTATGAAGGGCACCGTATTGCCCCCATCCAGCAGCTCTATCACGTTCTGCACGTGGGGCAGGGTCTCGTTCAGTTCCTTTGAAAGGATCTCGGCTATGGTCTGCATATTTTTCCCATTTCTTATTTAAAGATATTCAAGCCTTTACGGTTGGATTGGCGATGCCGCGGAAAGCCCTTGCCCGGCGGGTTATCTCGGCAAAGTCCCCTGCGGCCATGAGCTCCTTATTGCACAGGGGGCTGCTTATGCCTGCGGCGAAGGCCCCGGCCTTCAGGTAGTCCCCCAGATTATCCAGCGTGATGCCTGCCGTAACCACAAGGCCTATATGTGAGAGAGGCGCCCGGAGGTCCTTGAAGTACTTTAGGCCCATTGTGGCTGTGGGGAACAGCTTCACCAGGTCTGCCCCGGCGTTGTGGGCCGCCATTATCTCGCTGGGGGTGAGCGCGCCGGGTATGGACACAAGACCCAGTCGCTTGGTCTCGGCTATGACGGCGGGGTCGGTGTTTGGGGAGACGATATACCTGGCCCCCGCCTCGTATGCGGCCCGCACCTGATCGGGGCTCAGCACAGTGCCAGCCCCGGGGATTATGCCCGGCATACCGCAGAGGGCCTTTATGTTCCTCCGGGCCAAATCGGCGCAGTCCTCCCGCTCCTGCTGGAACGTCACTTCTATGAAGCGTATGCCGCCATCCCGTATGGCCGCGGCAAGGCTGAGAAGGCTTTCCCCCTCCGCGCCCCGGCATATGGCTATGAGCTTATCCTGCCTGAGGCAGGAAAGTAATTCAAGATTACACATATGATATTTCCTTTTCTGTTTCTTGGTTATTACGCGCTTCGCATTGGCATCAGTATCTTTCATTATATCATGAACTGCATAAAATTGTCAGCGGCAGCGGAGGCGCAAAATTCTAATGGAAAAAAGATAGTAATGGGGGTTGCTTCTCTATTGAAATTCCCTATGGTAAGGGTTTATAATGTACCCTGTTCGCCGGGGTCCCCACCCCGGACTCAGCCCAAATTTTGGAGGATATTCCCGTATGTACAACAGCACCATGCGCACCTTTGCCGGGCGTATGTTCATAGCCACCCTGGGTTGTGTCATAATGTCCATCGGCATAAACGTCTTTACCACACCATGGAACCTATACACCACCGGCCTTATGGGCTATTCCCAGTTATTCCGATCGGTGCTGGCTGAGGATTTCAATATAACGTTCAACCATGTTGACCTTGCGGGTATTCTGTACTATATAGTCAGCATACCCATATTCATAATCACCTACAAGAGCCTTGGCCGCAGGTTCTTCCTGCGCACCCTCGTCTTTACTGCGGTATTCTCCCTGACTACCGCTTTCATACCGGTGCCCTCCGCCCCCGTTATCGACGACAGGCTGACCTGCGTCATAATCGGCGGCGTATGCGTGGGCATGGGCGACGGAATGGTGATTACCTGCGGCTGCACCGTAGGAGGCCTTGACATGCTGGCAATGCACATAACAAAGAAGACCGGCCTTCAGGTGGGAAAGTTTACTATCCTTGCCAACATACTGCTCTTCGTGCTGTGCTTCTTCCGCTATGACTTCTCCGTGGTGGTATACAGCGTGCTGTACATGGTGTTCGCCAGCCTTATACTCGACAGGATGCATCAGCAGAACATCAACATTCAGGCCCTTATATTCACCAAGTACCGGGACAACGTCATACCCCAGCGCATAATGGAGGAGACTGGCCGCGGCGTTACCCGCTGGGACGGCTACGGCGCATACACCAACGAACCCACCGCAGTGCTCTGCACCTGCATAAACCGCTACGAGCTGGAGCAGCTTGAGCGAATAGTAAAGGGCGTGGATCCCAAGGCCTTTATAATCACCACCAGCAACGTACACATAAACGGCAACTTTATACATAAAGTATAAGGCAAAACATAAGAGGACGGCGTCAGCCGTCCTTTTTTTAATACCACAAATATGATATCATTAACCTAACCAACACACGGAGGATCTATACCATGCGCCTGTTTATAGCCATAGACCTGCCCCGCTCCTTTAAAGCGGAGCTCATGAGGATACAGAAGGAAGTGAAGGGGATATCCTGCGGGGGCAAGTTCGTGCCCCAGGACAACTTCCACATAACGCTGCACTTTATAGGAGAAAGCGACGATATCGCAGGCGCCGCAGAGGCCATGAGAGAGGCGGTGCGGGGCATACGCCCCTTTACGCTGCACCTTGGCAAATATACAAGCCTGGAGAAGGGCAGCCACGGCCGCACCGCCGTAATGGAGGTGCTGGGCGATCTTGGAGAGCTTACCGCCATGCACGAGTCCCTTGAGTCCGCCCTTTACGACAGGGGCTTCTCCCGGGAACGCAAGAAGTTTGTGCCCCATATCACCCTTGGCCGCAGCGTTGAGCAGGACGACCTCACCGCCATGGAGCTTAAGAACAGCATCAGGGCCAACGCCTCCCTTACCGTGCAGGCCATAACCCTGTTCGAAAGCCGCCGGGAAAAGGGGGAGATGGTATACATACCCCTTCACAGGGAGAAATTATAATGCCGGCCCGGGTGACGTTCCTGCTGGGCCGCTCGGGATCCGGCAAGACGAGGCGGCTGCACCGCTGCATAAAGGAGGCCCTTGATAAGGGCCGCCGGGTGGTGGTGATAGTGCCCGAGCAGTTCACCTTCGAGACGGAGCGGCAGCTGGCCTCAGAGCTGGGCGGCCTTATGGATATAGAGGTATACTCCTTCTCCTCCCTTGCGGAAAAGACGCTGGAGGGGAGCTATTTAGGCTTTCTTTCCCGTCAGGGGCGGCGCATGGCCGTCCGCAAGACCATAACCGAGCAGGGCAGCAAGCTCAGGATATTCGCCCGGGTAAAGGATCGCCCCGGGTTTTCCGAGCGGCTCTGCGAGCTGTTCACCGCCTGCAAGCGATATGAGGTAGCCCCCGGCGACCTGCTTGAGGGGGCGGAAAAGGCGGGGGAGGACAGCCTGCTTGCCAACAAGCTCACAGAGCTTGCACTGCTCTACGGCGAGACGGAAAGCTACATTTCCGGCCGGTACATGGACAGCGAGGACATGTTCGCGGCGCTGATACAGAACCTGCCCTCCTCACCTATAGCGGGTGCGGAGGTAGTCATAGACGACTTCGACCTGCTCACCGACCAGCTTTATCATCTTATGGCGGCAATGACGAAGCACGCGGAGAGCATGTACATATCGCTGCGCATGGACCCCAAGGAGGGAAGGGACGCCAAGCTTTTTGCGCCCAAGCGCAGGGCTTATGCCCGCCTTTACGGGGCGGCGCAGGAAAACGGCTGCGACATAAGGGTCATACAGCTGTCGGACGGCAACCCGAAGAGGCAGACCGACCCCGCCCTTGCCCATCTTGAGGCTGAGGTATTCGCATATCCGTATAAGATATACGGCGGGGAAGCCCCATCTCTGCGCATAGCCGCCGCCACGTCCGTGAGCGCGGAGTGCGAAATGGCGGCGGAGGCGGTATTGAGATGCGCCCAAAGGGGAATGCGCTACCGTGACATGGCGGTAATAGCCACCGAGCCGGCCTACGAATTGCAGCTGCTGCGCTCAATGCAGCGCCGGGGCATACCCTGCTTCAGCGACGGGGCCCGCAAGCTCTCCGCCTACGGCGCGCCGCGGCTGGTATTATCCGCACTGAAGTGCGTAAACAGAGGATACAATCTCAACTATATAATGGACATGCTCCGCACCGGCCTCACGGGCATAGAGGGCGGAGACATCGATCTGTTCGAAAACTACGCCCTGCGCTGCGGCATAGGCGGCACAGGCTTCAAAAAGCCCTTTGATCAGGAGATACCCGAAAAAGTCCGGGGCTTCATAATACCCAGAATAGAGAATTTCCACACCGCATTCGTAAACGCACCCACCGCCCGGGACAAGGCGGCGGCGCTTTTCGCCTTTATGGAGAGCATGGGGCTTTACGACAGTATAAACAGCCTTGTGGGACGGCTCAGGGCTGAGGGCCGCCACCAGCTCGCGGAGGAAAACGCCCAGGTGTACCGGCTGATGCTGACGGTGCTGGACCAGCTCCACGCCATAATGGGAGAAGGGGCGGTATCCGCAAGGCGCTTCGCCGCCATACTGGAGGAGGGCTTCGACGCATACGAGATAAGCGCCATACCCGCCACGGCGGATCAGCTGCTCCTGGGCACCCTGGGCAGGACAATGGCAAAAAGCCCTCGTGCCATGTTCATATTAGGCGCAAACGAGGGCAGCTTCCCGCACTACTTCAACGACGACGGCATGATAAACGACAGGGAGCTTGACCACCTCGCCTCTATGGGCGCAAAGACCTGGGGCCGCAGCGCGGAAAAGGCGGAGGGGGAGCTTATGGATCTTTACTGTGCCCTCGCCGCCCCAAAGGAATTTTTGTACATATCCTATACCATGAGCGCGGGGACGGACGCTGCCCTGCCCGCGCCGCTGGTGGACAGGATACGGGAGATATTTCCAAAGGTGGGCCTGCATACCGACCTTGAGCCGCTGCCCCCCGTAAGCCCTGAGGGGGGAGTCGCCCGCCTTGCGAAGGAGCTGCGCGCCTACGGCGACGACCTTACGCCCTGGGAGGGGCTTGGGCCGCTTTACGCGTGGTACGCCGGGAAACCGGAATACCGCCACACACTGGAGGGCCTTGAGGACGCCCTGTACTACCGCTGCTCCCCGGAGCCCTTCGGCCACGAGCTTTCCCTTAAGCTGTACGGGGATTCCCTCTTCGGCTCCGCCACGCGCCTCGAAAGATACAACGCCTGCCCCTTCGACCACTTCGTGACCTACGGCCTCAGGGCTGCCGAGCGGCGGGAATTCAAGGAGCGGCCGCTGGACGAAGGCATCTTCTGCCACAGCGCGCTGGACTCCTTCGTAAAGGAGGCGCTGAAGAGGGACATAAAGGCGCTGGACGGCGCACAGTGCGACGAGATAATAGACGGCATAATGCCGCCTCTCATGGCCGCCCATAACAACGGGGTGCTGCTTTCCAGCGCCCGGAACATGGCGCTCTGCGCAAGGCTTATCCGCAAGGTGAAGGCCACTGCGCGGGCAATAGTCCAGCAGGTACAGTCGGGGGGATTTGTGCCGGAGCAGACCGAGGTGTCCTTCGGCATAGGCGGCCTGCCCGCCCTGACCCTTGAGCTGCCCACCGGGGAAAAGTTTTACATAGGCGGGAGGATAGATCGGATAGACGGCTGCACCATAGCTGGGCAGGACTATTACAGGATAATCGACTACAAGACCGGCAGCGGCGACTTCAGCTACACCAAGCTTTACTACGGCCTGAACCTCCAATTACCCCTTTATGCCGCGGCAATAGGGGCGGTGGAAAAGGCCCGTAGGGCCGCCGGCATGTACTATATGAAGGTGGATTCGCCCGTGGTCAGCGAATCTGCTGATACCGCAGCGGACGAGGAGGCGGTAAAGGAAAAGGTGATGGAGAGCTTCAGGCTCTCCGGCCTCACCCTGAGCGACCCGGTAGTGGTAAAGGCCACGGCGGGAGAGGGCTGCCCCGTAATATCCACAGGGGCAAGGACCGTGATACCCGAAAAACAGCTGGACGGCCTCATAGGCTACGCGCTGAAAAAATCCACCGACACCCTCTCGGAGATATTCGAGGGCAGGGCGGCGGTATCCCCGGCAAAGCTTCGGAGCGGCCCCGACCGCTGCAGGACCTGCGCCAACCGCAGCGTGTGCGGCTTTGACGAAAAGCTGCCGGGCTGCAAAAAGCGCAGCCTCGGCACCCTGAGCGACAAGGCCTTTTTTGAGCGCATAGGCGCGGCTAAGGAGAACGGTGACAACGGCAAGGAGGGCGGAAATGGCGACTAACTGGACGGCCGAGCAGCGGCGGGCCATAGAGACCCCCGGCAGCCTTATAGTTTCCGCGGCGGCAGGCAGCGGCAAGACCGCCGTGCTTACGGAGCGCATCGCGAGGCACATACTTGAGGGCGCAAGCCCGGACGATTTGCTGGTGGTGACCTTCACGCGTGCCGCTGCGGCCGAGATGAAAAAGCGAATAGGGGACAGGCTGTCCGCCCTGGCGGCCCAACAACAGGGCGACGAGGCCGCCCGGCTTTACGCGGCGGCGGAGGGCATAGGCAGAGCCAACATATCCACAATAGACGGCTTCTGCTCCCATGTGCTCAGGCGGCATTTCGACATAGCCGGCCTGGACCCCGCCTTCAGGGCCGGCGAAGAGGCGGAAAACCTTGCCCTCAGGCAGGAGGCGCTGGAGGAGCTCATGGAGCGGTACTACGCGCAAAAGGGCTTTTCAGACCTTGTGGACGCCTTCGGTGAGGAGGCGGAGTTCTCCGCCCAGTTCCTGAGGCTTTACGAGTTCATAATGGCGCAGCCCGAGCCTATGGAGTGGCTGAGGGAGGCCATAGACAAATACGACATTGCCGAAGACGCGCTGCCCCTCTGCCCCGCGGCGGAGGAATACCTGAAGGGGCTGAAGGTGCGGCTTGGGGCATATATGGACATACTGCGCTCCCGGCGGGACGAGATCGCGGAGGATTACCCTAAAACCGCCGCCATACTGGACGACGACCTTACGCAGCTGGGCGGGGCGCTGCTGCAAAAGAGCCTCAGGGGCTACGCCAACCAGCTTTCCGCCTGTGCGTTCGCCACCTTCAGCATGAGGGGGGCGGAAAAATCCTACAGCGAGTACGTCAAAAAGCCCCGGGACGACATGAAGAAGGAGGTAAAGAAGCACATCGCCCTGTCCGGCAAGCCCACAGGAAGGCAGGCAAAGCTCCTCGCCGGCATAAAGCCGCTGCTGGATATGCTGTACTCCTTTACCGGGGACTTTATCGCCCTGTATTCCGAAAAGAAAGAGCAGGCAGGCATAATAGACTACGCGGACATGGAGCACATAGCCCTGCGGCTCCTAAGGCTCCCCGCAGTGGCAAGGGAGTATCGCGACAGGTTCAGCTTCGTATTCATAGACGAGTATCAGGATTGCAGTCCGCTGCAAAACGCCCTTTTTTCGGCCCTTGCCCGTCCCGACAATCTCTTTATAGTGGGAGACGTGAAGCAGTCCATATACGGCTTCCGCATGGCTGAGCCGTCCATGTTCACAGAGCGCATAGACGAATTCTCAAGGCGGGATGCGGCGCTGCACCTGAGCGCCAACTTCAGAAGCTCCAATGAGGTCATAGAGGGCGTGAACAGCATATTCACCCCAATAATGACCCGGGAGACAGGCGGCGTGGATTACGACGAAACCGCCCGCCTGGTACACGGCCGCAGGGACGCTTCCCCGGGCGGCACGGAGCTCCACGTCATATCCCGGAGCGCGCCGCTGGACGCAGGGGACGCGGCGGACGAAAACGCGGAGGAGCAGCTTCTCGCCGCCGAGGCGGAGGCTCTTTTCGCCGCGGGCCGCATACGGGAGTTGCTGGGCGAGAGCTTTACCGACAGGAAGGGAAATACCCGAAACTATAAATACAGCGACATAGTGATACTGCATTCCTCCCCGAAGAACGTGGCGGAGGCCTGGGTGCGCACGCTGTCCCGGGAGGGCATACCGGTATACGCCGAGCTGACAGGCGGCTATTTCGACGCCATAGAGGTGCAGATATTCCTGAATCTTCTGGCCATAATCGACAACCCCCTGCAGGACATACCCCTTATAAGCGTACTGAGGAGCCCCATAGGCGGCTTTTCCACGGAGGAACTCATAACCCTCCGCGCTGACTGCAGGGAGGGACTGTTTTACGAGGCGCTCAAGGCCGGGGCGGATAAGGATACGCCTCTGGGCCATAAGGCCGGCGGATTCCTTGGCAGGCTGAAAAGGTGGCGCGCGCAGGGCGAGCTTTACGACATAACCGAGCTCATAGCCATGCTGCTGGAGGATACCGGCTTTGAGAACTACGTATCCGCGCTGCCCGGAGGTCAGTCCCGGCGCGCCAACCTTGAGGCGCTCATAAAGAACGCGGGCATATACTCAAACTCCGGCCACGGCATACGCGGCTTCCTGCGGTTTATGGAAAAGGCCCGCTCCGGCGACTCTCTGGGGGCGGCGCAGATAGCCTCGGCCAACGTTGTGCGGCTCATATCCATACACAAGAGCAAGGGCCTTGAGTTTCCGGCGGTGATATTGGGCGGCCTTTCGGTAAACTTCAACAAAAAGAGCCGCTCAAGCGTTTTGGTGCTGGATTCCTCCCTCGGCATAGGCCTGAAGGCCGCCAGGGGAAGCAGCCGGGAGCTGAACCTTTACCATTCCGCCATAGCGGAGCGCATATGGCGCAGGGAGATATCCGAGCGCATGCGCCTTTTATACGTTGCCATGACCCGCGCCTCGGAAAAGCTCATAATGCTTTGCTCCTTCAGGGAGGTGGAAAAGGGCCTTGCGGCCGGGCGCATACCAGTCACCCCAAACACCTGTGCCGGGGCGGAGCGCTTCGCCGACTGGGTCCTGCCGGTGCTGTTTTCCTCCCCCTCCGGCAACCCACTCAGGGAATACCTTGGAATGCCCCCCCTCAGCGGCCATAAGACCATACTCTGCGCCATACACCCCACGCTGCAGATATCCGCACTGGGCGCGGCGCTGCCGCGGGAGGAATATCTGGCCTTCACAAGGCAGGCCGTAGAAGACGGCCCCGGGGAATACGCGGAGCTGTTCGCCTGGCGCTACCCTTTCGGGGCGGACACGGTGCTGCCCTCCAAAATAAGCGTATCCCAGCTGATAGGCAACCTGCCCGAGCTGGGCCAGTACCCGGACTTTATGCGGGACAGCATGGCGGAGCGGGCAGTCAGCCGGGGCACTGCCGCCCACAAGCTGATGGAGCATCTGCCCATAGCGAAGCATACCTTCGCCTCCGTGAATGCCTGCCTGAAGGAGCTTACGGATAGGGGCATACTCACAAAGAAAGAGGCGGAGGGCATATATGCGGCCAACATAGTGGACTTCTTCTCAAAAGGGCTGGGCAGCCGTATGCTCGCTTCGCCCAGGGTGGAACGGGAGCTTGCCTTTAACCACAGGGTAAAGGCAAATTCCATATTCGATGCGGATACCGAGGAGACGCTGCTTCTGCAGGGCATAATCGACTGCTGCTTCATTGAGGGGGGCGAATGGGTGCTCATGGACTACAAGACGGACTACGTTCCAAAGGGCAGGGCTAAGGAGGTGGCAATGAGCCACGCAAAGCAGCTAAGGCTCTATAAGAGCGCCCTTGAGGAGCTGACAGGCATCCCCGTAAAGGAGTGCTGGATACACCTCCTCTCCGCCGGGGAGAGCGTATTGGTGCAATAGGGGCAAGATTCGCCATTGTTCAAACACTTTTGCGGCGATATGTGGTATAATCAGGCACATGGAAAACACGGCAAAGCGAAAAAGAAAAAAGCGCGCCTTAAAGCGCGGCATTCTCATAACGGCGGGGGTTCTGGCGTTCCTCGCGCTGTGCTATCTGGTATGGACGGGGCTGGGAGCCATACCGCTTAAGGGCGAGGCGGAGAATACCTCCGCCGCAGCGGAGCCCATCATACCCGACCTTACGCCGGAGCCTGCCGCCGCCCCAACGCCCGCCATAGCGCCGGCCGGCCGCACCGACAGCCTGTATGCCGCCTCTCTATACATAGACACCAAGGGCAGGCGGGCAGAAGGGCAGGTGCTCATAGACTACGTGAGCAGGCAGGTGGAGACGGTATACTCCCTTGATATCGGCCTTTATCCCAACGCCGTGGCTCCCGGATGCATGGAGGTGACCGGTGTGGCGCTCAATGGGGAAATGGCCTACTATACCCTGGACGGCCCGGTACTTACTCTGCCCCTTTTGAACGAGCTGGATCCCGGCCAAAGCTGCCGGATATACATAAAGTTCTCCATAGACCTTACCATGGGCTATGGCAACGGCCTCGACCTCATATGCCCGCTGCCCCTGGTGGCCGAGGACAGGGACATGCTGGAGGAGCCGGGGGCGCCGGAGTACGGCGCGCCTGCGGAGTACCGTGTGCGGCTCTATGGGGATACGCTGCTGGTCACCGAGACCCCCTTCGAGCAGCTGGAGGCTTCCACCGGCTACATGTTCGGCGCGGAAAAGGCGGTAAGGTTTGATGTGAAGGTGAAACGAGGATAAAATCAAGGCGCGGTTCTCCGCGCCTTGCGTTTATGCCGTTAATTCCTTCGCCTGCTGTTGCCGGCTATCATGAGCAGCCTCAGGAAGGATACGAGGGTGGATATGGCGGCCACAACGTACGTCATGGCGGCAGCCTTCAGCACCGCCTTAGCATCGCCCCGCTGATCGTAGGAGATATAGCCGCCGGACTCCAGCATCTCGAGGCCCCGGCTGGAGGCGTTGAGCTCCACCGGAAGCGTCACTATCTGGAATATCAGCATGGCGAGGAAGAGATACACGCCTATCATGGCAAGGCTGTATGAGCCCATTATCGCGCCCAGTATGACTATATAGGGGGCGGCGGAGGAGCCTATGGAAGCGGCGGGCAGTATGGCGTTGCGTATCTTTATGGGGATATACCCCTCCTGATGCTGCATGACATGACCTATCTCATGTGCCGCTACGGCGAGGGCCGCTACGCTTGTGCTGCCGTACGTGCCCTGGGACAGGCTGACCAGCCCCGTCCGGGGGTTGTAGTTGTCCGTAAGGCTGCCGGGTATCATAGTTACCTGAACGGAGCTTCCGTGCTCCCGCAGCATGCGTTCCGCCATGTTGGCTGCGGTAACGCCTGAGGAGGCGTACTCCTGCGAATACTTCTTATATGTGTTTTTTACCCTTATCTGAGCCCATATGCCCAGTATGAACACGACTATTACCGCAAGGAACAGCGTGTCGTAGCCGTAATATCCATACATATTACAGACCTCCCGGTGCGTTTTTGTTTATTATACCAGAGTTTGTGGGAAATTTCCCGCCTGCTGTGTTTTTTTGATGTATTTTTGCAATTCGGCCTAAATTGGCAAAAAAATAAGCGGCGCGAGGCCGCTTTTTAATCGCATTACTTTTTCTTTGTAGGAGCCTCGGTGCCTGCGGGAGAGACGCCGGGAGTTGCTGCGGCGGTGGCCTTCGCGGGTATTATGGCGCCGTCGGCGGTGACGTACACCTCTTCGGTGGTGTCGTTTTCAGTCTTTTGCAGCAATATCTTATAGAGCTGCTGATTCTCATAGGTGGCGAAGGTGACGGTCTTTATGGTCGCCTCAGGGTATTTTTCCTTTATGGCGGTCTTCACCTTGTCGGGCAGCTTGTCCGCATCCACTACCTCGCCTTCCATGAAGCCCTCTATAACGCCATCGGTATTGCCCTGAGTATTAGGGCCTACTTCGGCGTTATTGGTGACCTCAGGCGAAACCACGGGGGAAGCCGCGGGGGTAGCTACCGCCGCCGGGCTGGGGCTGGGGGCAGGTGTGTTCTGGGGCGCGCAGCCCGCAAATGCCGCTATTAACGCCATTGCCAGCATCATCGCCGCTGTCTTCTTCATCATACTGAGTTTCCTCCTTGATTTTTTCCGTATTTGCCCGCATAGGGGGCTCGGAGGATAGTATGGACGAAAGATAGGAAAGATATACGGCATCTATTCTTTTACCCTGATCACCGCCGCAGTCCCGTCCTTAACCTTCACCCATGCTTCGCCATTCTTCCACCGGTTGCTCACGCCTACGGGGAAGGAGTTGGTCAGGCGGGCGTCAGAGAGCTCATATTTGGCGTTCTCTATGGTGACGGTGCTGACGTCGCTCAGGGATATTACGGAAAAATACCCATTTTGTTCTTCAAGGGAAATAACAGAATTTTTTATCACGTCTATGCGGCAGCAGCCTCCCACTATGGAGGCCCTTACGCCCCGCTCCGCGCAGAAGGAGAGTGCCTGTATGTTGCCCAACAGGTGATCTGCCCTGCCGCCCAGGGCACAGTATATCCTTAGCTCGCCATAGCCCTGAGCTATGGCGTACCGCACCGCCGCCATGGTGTCGGTATCGTCTTTTTCTGCGGGCAGGTCCAGCCGGGGGATATCCTCAGGCAATGGGCCGGTATATGAGTCGAAATCGCCTACCAGCAGCCCGGGGCGCACGCCTGCGGCCCTTGCATATTCGTATCCCTTATCGCAGGCGATGATGAGCCCGCAGTCCTCTATGCCGCTTAGGGTATCCCGCTCTCCGCCGGATATTATGCCGCATTTTCCCGTCATCATACTGCGCTGCCCATTTTCATATTTTTAAGCTTCCTGTGGAGATAATTTCCCATATCTCAATCCTCCCTGAAAGATAAAAATATTTTACCACATAACCGTCCCAATGAAAACGCGGCTTTGCACGAGTGCCACAAAGCCATTGCCCAACCTGCATGTCGGTAGTATAATTCAGTTATACCATCAGTTGACAAGGACACACAAGGTTTTAGAAGGCCCTAAAGGGCTTGTGTACTCTTGTCAACTGATGGTAAAGGAGAAATTAACCATGATATCTACCAGGGGAAGGTATTCCATACGCATACTTTTAGATCTGGCGGAGCACAACACAGGGGCGTATATCCCCATAAAGGACGTGGCTGCCCGGCAGGATATATCACTTAAATACATAGAGCGGATAATGCCGCCTCTGAAGGCCGCAGGTTTTATCGAAAGCTCTCACGGCATAGGCGGGGGGTACCGTCTTGTCCGGGATCCGGATAGGTATACCCTGTGGGATATACTCAGAGTGGCGGAGGGGGATCTTGCTCCGGTGGCCTGCCTTCAGGAGGGGGCGGCTCCCTGCAAAATGGCTGCGGAGTGCAAGACGCTGCCCGTATGGCAGGGCTATTACGATATGACAAGGGATTACTTCTCAAATATAACCCTGGCGGACCTCATGAAGGCGCCAATGGCAGACAATTATGTGATATAAGCTTAAAAAAAAGCGCGGCCGGTTAAAAATTCGGGCCGCGCATTTTTTATTCTTCAATGCCTCCGTCAGGGTTGTCGTAATTATCTAAAAAATGAATTTTCCTTCCCTTTGTCTTGTAGGCTATGACGGCGTCCAGACTGACGTTTTCCATGCTCCTGAATATATGGGCCTCTACGCCGGGGTTTGTTTTTTTCATTTCCCGTATGAGGTTCTTTACCTCCATGCGCTTGGACTTTGTCTCATTATTTGTGCAGGTGGTACAGGTGTCCGTGAACTTGCAGGCGCACTGTATAAAGTGCAGGCCGTTGCAGTCCCGCCACGCCTTGATGGCGTCCTCCCGGACGTAGTAAAGGGGGCGTATAAGCTCCATGCCCTCGAAGTTTGTGCTGTGGAGCTTGGGCATCATGGTCTGCACCTGCGCCCCCCACAGCATACCCATGAGTATAGTCTCTATAACGTCGTCATAGTGGTGGCCCAATGCTATCTTGTTGCAGCCCAGCTCCTGTGCGTAGCGGTAGAGATACCCCCTGCGCATTCTGGCGCAGAGGTAGCAGGGGGACTTTTCAACATGGTAAACCGACTCGAATATGTTTGATTCGAATATGTGTATGGGTATGTTGAGCTTTCTGGCGTTTTCCTCTATTACGCGGCGGTTCTCCGGGCTGTAGCCCGGATCCATCACCAGAAACTCCACCTCGAAGGGGAACTTGTTGTGGAGCTTTAATTCCTGAAAGAGCTTTGCCATGAGCATGGAGTCCTTGCCGCCGGATATGCACACGGCGATCCTGTCCCCTTCTTTTACAAGCTCATACTCCCGTATGGCCCGGGTGAAGCAGCACCAGATTTTGCTGTGGAAGCGCTTGCGAATGCTTTCCTCGACCTGACGGCACAGCGCTGCCGCCTCCTGCTTTTCCATCTCGTCCTGCAGCCAGGCGAGATAGCCGCCGGAGAGGCTGTATGCGTCATAGCTTCTCTCCCGCAGGGCTATGGCCGCGTCAAGGCTGACCTGTCCGCGGGCACAGTATATTATCACCCTTTTGCCCCTATCGCCGTTATACCGGGACAGCTCCTCCGGGGAAACTCCAACGGAGCCGGGTATTGACCCGTACTCCCTGGCCTCGGAACCACGCATATCCAGCAGCACGTATCCCTTGGGGTCGAGAGCAGCAAGCTCTTGAACGGTGATTTCCATGGAAGCCCTCCTCGATGTACGGCAAAAGTGCCCCGGTATTTCCGGGACACTTTATTATACAGTAAATTTATCAGTCTGCAAACAGGGGAGTAGAGAGATACCTGTCGCCGGTATCCGGCAGCAGCACCACAATGGTCTTGCCGGCGTTTTCGGGCCGCTTTGCGAGATCTATTCCCGCCCACAGCGCAGCGCCGGAGGATATGCCTACCAGCACGCCCTCGCTCCTGCCTATCTCCTTGCCGGCAGCGAATGCGTCCTCATTGGTAACGGGGATTATCTCGTCGTATACCTTTGTATCCAGTACGTCAGGCACGAAGCCCGCGCCTATGCCCTGTATCTTGTGGGGGCCCGCAACGCCGGTGGAGAGCACCGCAGAGCTCTTTGGCTCTACTGCGACTACTTTAACACCGGGATTCCTGGATTTTAGGTACTGGCCAACGCCCGTTACAGTGCCGCCGGTGCCTACGCCGGCTACGAATATGTCAACCTTGCCATCGGTATCATCGAATATCTCGGGGCCGGTGGTTTCAAAGTGGGCCTTGGGGTTGGCAGGGTTGACAAACTGGCCGGGAATAAAGCTGTTGGGGATTTCTTTGGAAAGCTCTTCGGCCTTGGCAATGGCGCCCTTCATGCCCTTTGCGCCCTCGGTGAGCACCAGTTCTGCGCCGTAGGCCTTCATTATCTGCCTGCGCTCAACGCTCATTGTCTCAGGCATTACTATGATTATCCTATAGCCGCGGGCTGCAGCAACGGAGGCCAGGCCTATGCCGGTATTGCCGGAGGTAGGCTCGATTATGACGGAGCCGGGCTTTAAGAGGCCCTTTTCCTCGGCGTCGTTTATCATGGCCTTGGCAATGCGATCCTTTACGCTGCCCGCGGGGTTAAAGTACTCCAGCTTTGCAAGCAGCTTTGCCTTGAGGCCGTGCTTCTTTTCGATGTTGGTAAGCTCCATGAGGGGGGTATGGCCGATAAGCTGATCGGCAGAGGTAAAGATCTTTGACATAGTATTGTATCTCCTTTAAAATAAATTCGTCTTAAATACTACCAATTAGGTAGGTTGGTAGTATTATACTTTCCCCCGCCGCCCCTGTCAATAGGTTTTAGTAAATTTTTACGAAATATGTGTGGGGCAGTACCTCAACAAGATCGGGCAATAAAAAAACATTTGCTGAATGGTTTTGCGTTCCTCGGGCATTGGCATTATTGAACAAATGAAAAAGGACTACCTGACGGTAATCCTTTCTCCTTTGGCGCGCCCTGAGGGATTCGAACCCCCGACCTTCTGGTCCGTAGCCAGACGCTCTATCCAGCTGGGCTAAGGGCGCATACGCCGTTTATCGCGTGCTTGATTATTATATCGCGTCGAAACATGTTTGTCAACGGCGATGGCAAGTTTTTTAAAAGCGGGTTGATTTTTTTTAAATCTGGTGTATAATACAAATGATATGGGGCATTAGCACAGTTGGTAGCGCGCAACGTTCGCAATGTTGAGGTCAGGGGTTCGAATCCCCTATGCTCCACCACAGCAATATAATCCGAACCTTGTACCAATTGGTCATGGGTTCGGATTTATTGTTTTAATGGAAGAAATTGAAGACTGGTAATGAAAAAGCCGGGAGGACTGCCGATCAGGGCAATCCTCCCGGTTTCTTTATGTAGATGCACTGTCTGAAATCTCCTTCTTTGCTTTCCATTCGGCAAATGCCTTTTTGCCACCTTCGCTTTCGTAGTACTTCTGAATTACCGGAAGCAAACTCCGTGCCAGCGATTCAAAGACGTATTCCGGAATTTCGGTTGCATCCACGCTGTTTGGGATATTCGTTTTTTCTGCGTTCACATGGTACCTCCTTTATCGCTTCTGTAGCGCGTATAAGCCCATTTTGGCGTTGCTGTAAGGAAAAGATATTCCCCTGTGTTTTCGCGCCGATTGTGGGGCGAAAAATGCCACGTTTTCGACCTTTATCCGGACAATATTGAGCTGCCTTTCTTCGGCTGAATCAGCTTCGCATTAGAGGGATAATTCAGCGTAATCAATGCGGGTTTTCCAAGCCCCTGTTTCTTTCGGCAGATCAAACCGCTGAACTCAAGCTCATGAAATATCCGCGTCGCACATTGTCGGCTGCGGTGCAGCTTCTTCTGCGCCTGTTCCACGGTGAAGTAAATTCGGATGGTGCCGTCAGTTTCAAGAAAACCGTTGACTTTTGAAATGCTCGCCCGATCCAGCATCAAGGCATACAGCACTTTTGCATCGTTGGACAGCCCGGCAAGACTATCCTCCATCAAAAACCGTGGAAACGGTATGTAGGATGCCGACAAGCTCTCGCTTGTAAATTTCAAAAACTTCTGTGACATAATCCTCCTATCCCATCCATCAAAACCAGTATTGATAGGATTGATGGATGACTATATTGAGCGTTGATTTATTTCTTATTGATTAGGGTATGAATTTCATCCCCTGTGACAGTTTGGAAATCCATGCTCCAAAAATCCGGTTGCAGTACGCTCCGGAGCGTTAGCTTGTCCACCATCTGAAAAACCGGTGACGGAAAACCCACACATGGAAAATCCCGTTGTGGTCAAAGCTCGTCCCTCTGCCGCACTTTCAGCAGCTCCCATACGTCAGCCATTCGCGCTTTCAGCTCGGCAATGTCAGCATCGTAGAAATGCCCGGTGCTGTTGATGCGGCGGCAGACGTGGTTGATGTTTGTGGCAATCCTGCTGACAGCGGCAGCTAACTTTTTCTGCTCGGTGTAATCGACCTTGATGATGTACCCGTCAATCAGCATTTTCCGGGCATACGCGCCG